>NZ_JAAGOZ010000093.1:0-193482 GCF_010499845.1 Salipiger sp. PrR007
GCCGAGGCCGAGGCCGCGGGCGCCGGGCCGCGGCTGGCGCGCACGCTACTGAAGCTCGGCGCGCCGGGAGGCGAGACGGGGTGCGCGATCGGCGGCGCGACCGGGGCAGGCGGGGGCGCAGCCTCGGGGGGGGGCATGGGAACGGGCTCGGGGTCCGACTCGGCAGGCCTTTGCGGGGCGCCGGGATCGGCCCGCGGCGTTTCTGCGGCGACAGGAACCTCGACAGGGGGGGCGACATGGTCGTCAATCGGGGCGTCGCCCGTGGCGTCAATCGGGGTGGCGGGCGGCGCCGGTGTTGCGGCAGCTGCGGGCGCTTCCGTGGCAACGGCAGGGGTGACCGGGACGGTCTGCGATTCAGCGGCGGGCTCTGGCTCCGCCGGGTCCGCAATCGTCTCGGCGGTTTGCGGCTCGGCCGTTACCTCCAGCGGCAGCAGCACCACCTTGCCCGGACGTTCGGGGGTGGCGCCCTGCCAGGAGTCGGCGGGGCCGAAATAGGCGGTGCCGCGGAAGGTGCCCGAGGGCGGTATTGCGGCAAAGAGCACCGGCTCGAACCCGCGCTCGCGCAGGAAGGTCTCGGCCTCCTCCAGCGACTCCCGCGCCACGGCAGCGCCAAGCAGGGTGGTGCCGGAGAGCGACCAGTCGAGAACCAGATCCGCGACCCGGTAGGGCGTCGCGCCTTCGAGCGCGGCTTCCAGCGCGGCGCGGCGCTCGATCTCGGTGCCGGGATCGGGCATCTCGAGATAGCGCACCTGATCGTTGGGCAGGAAAAGCGCCACCTGCGCCCCCGCGGGGTCGAGCGCCTGCGCGCGCTCGCGCATGGCGTCGAAGCCGTCCGCAGACAGATCGGCATCGGCCAGCGCAAGCCATCCGCCGGCCTCGCGGCGCAGCAGGGTAAGCCCGTCGGATGTAAGCGAAAGCGCGAAATCTGGTATCATGCGCGGTCTCTAGCACTGCTCTTGGAGCTATGGGAGTCTCCGGCTCCTTGAGCGCAGCCTACAGCAGGAGTTTGCTCAGCGAAAGAACCGGGGGCGCCCGCCCCTTGTCGTTTGCCGTGTCCCTACCGACATTGTGAGCGGAATTCCAAGCCAAAGGATGTGCTTATGACCAGTATTCCCCGCCGCGCCGCCCTCATGGCCGCCACCTGTCTCGCGCTGGCCGCCCCGGCGCTGGCGCAGGCGCAGGAGGCGCCGCTGCCGCGCATCACCGTGACCGGAGAGGGCGAAGTGGCCGCGGCCCCAGACATGGCCACGGTCTCGCTCGGCATCACCGCCGAGAACGCCGAGGCCGGCGCCGCCATGGACGAGGCCTCGCGCGTGGCCGAGTCGCTGCTTGCGCGGCTCGACGAGCTGGGCATCGCCGCGGCGGACCGCCAGAGCTCCGACATCTCGCTGCGGCCGGTCTGGTCGAACGGCGAGGACGGCACCACGCGCGGCATAACCGGCTACGAGGCGGGCAATATGTTGACCGTGCGGGTCCGCGACCTGGACCGGATCGGCGAGGTGCTGGGCGCGGTTCTTGACGGTGGCGCCAACCAGCTTTCGGGCCTCAGCTTCGGTCTGCAGGAGCCGAAGCCGGTGATGCAGGACGCGCGCCGCGCCGCCGTCGCCGACGCGATGGACAAGGCCCGGGTTCTGGCTGAGGCCGCCGGGGTGACGCTCGGCCCGGTGATCTCGATCGCCGAGGCGGGCGGCGGTTTTGCCCCGGCGCCGATGATGGAGATGGCCCGCGGCGCCAAGGTGCCCGTCGCGGCCGGCGAGACGGTGGTGAGCACGCAGGTCACCATGGTCTTCGAGCTGGGCGGCGCGCCCGAGTGAGCCCTGTCCCCGCGGGGACGCGGGCTCTCCGTCCCCGCGGGGACGCCCGACCTCTGTCCCCGCGGGGACAGGGGACGGCTCAGGCGCGTGGCATGACCTCGACGCAGAGCACCGTCGGCAGGTGGCGCGCCAGCTCGCTCCAGCTGTCGCCCTCGTCGAATGAACCGAAGACCGAGCCCGAGTTGGTGCCGAAGAACACCCCGGCGGGCTCGGCGGCATCCACCGCCATCGCCTGTCGCAGCACGGTGAAGAAACAGCCCTGCTGCGGCAGCCCGTCTCTGCAGGCCTCCCAGCTTTCACCCGCATTGCGGGAGCGCCAGACCGCGGCCTTCGCGTCGGGCGGGTAGCGCCCCTCGGTGTCGCCGTTGAGCGGCAGGGTCCAGATCGTCTCGGGGTTGCTGGGGTGCAGCCCGATCGGAAAGCCGAAGGTCGAGGGAAGCCCCTCGGTGATCTCGTCCCAGCTGCGACCGCCGTCGCGCGAGCGGTACACGCCGTGGTGGTTCTGCTGGTAGAGCACGTCACCGCCCCCCGCGGCGCGGCCCATGTTGTGCACGCAATGGCCGGTCTCCTGCCCGTCGCCGGCGGCGGGATGAGAGCTGGGCGTGGCCGGGGCATTGGACCGGCGGTTGCGGCGCTCCCATGTCTCGCCACCGTCTTCGGTGGCGAAGACCCCGGCAGCAGAGATCGCCAGCCACATGCGCTTGGGATCGGCCGGATCGGCGACGATCGTGTGCAGGGTGAGCCCCGCTGCCCCGGGCATCCAGTCGTCGGCGGAGGGGTGATTGCGCAGGCTCTCTATCTCCTCCCATGTCTCGCCGCCGTCCTTGCTGGCGTAGAGCGCCGCGGGCTTGCCGCCGGCGTAGAGCGTGCCATCCGCGGATTTGAGCGACCAGACCGCCTGCAACTGGCCGGTATAGGGAGCGGGGCCGGAGGCCGTCATCCCGAGCCGGGCAGCGAGCTCGGGGTCATTGGATATCCAGTCGTCCATCTGACCGCCAGCGAGCTTCGCCAGCTCCCAGCCGTCGCCATTCGCGCTGCCATTCGCGCGGCCGTTCCTGCGCCAGACCCCGGCACCGAACCACTCGTTGCCGCCCCCTGCCCAGATCGTGCCGGTCTTGGCATCGCCCGCCATGTGGTTGATCGGCCAGCCGTTGCAGAAGGGGCCTTCGGCGCTCCAGCCGTCCTCGCCCTTGGCGAGCAGGAAGGCGCCCTTGGTGGTGCCGACAAGAAGCGTGGGGGCGGTGCTCATGGGACTTCCTCCGTCCTTTGGGTTGATATCAACCTAACATGAGTCTTGGGGCACCGCGAAGAGGCTTTTGCGAGGGGGTGCAGGTTTCCGCGCGTGGCAAGTTGGGGCGGGCTTCAGCGCATCCAGAGCCCGGCGCGCTTGAGCGGGTTGCGGATGCCCTGCTCGCGCCGCGGCAGATCGTTGCGGTCGAACATCGCCCGGACCTTGGCGCCGCGCCCCTGGTAGATGTAGCGCAGGAAGGGCTCGTGGTCCTTGAGCAGTTTCTTGATGCGCTTGGGCGCGGCGATGGCCTCGAGAAAGGCGATGAGCGCGTCGCTCTCGCGGGCATAGAGCAGCGGCATGGCGCGGTAGTGGCAGCTGTGGCTGCCGTCGAGCATTCCCTCGGGCAGGGTGTCGCGCCCACCGCCGAAGCTGTGGATCACCAGCGGCAGCACCACCTGGTCGAGCCAGGGGTCGAGGCTCTGGCAGACCAGCGCCTCGGGCGGGTCGTCCCTGATCGAAAGGGCGTAGTCGAGGAAGCGCTGCCCGAAGTCTTGCGGGCAGGCGTGGAAGAAGAAGCCCGCGTTGAAGTAGAGGTAGCGCTGCCAGTATTCGTCGGGCCACGAGCGGTCGAGCGAGCTTTCGAAGTCGAGCCCGAAGCGGTCGTAGAGGGCGCGCCATGTCTCGGTGTAGCCCGGCCCGTAGAGCTCGATCTTCGGCCAGGTGTCCTCGCGCCTCATCGAGGCGGTGGGGCGGGCGAAGTCGAAGGGCACCTCTGACAGATCGCCGGTGATCAGCGTGTCGGTGTCGAAGAAGACAAAGGGCTCCTTCGCAGGCAGGGCAAAAAGTGCCTCGATCTTGTTGCCGTAGGGGTAGGCCTGCCCGAAGTGGCGGCTCTCGAAGGGAACGATGCGGGCACCGAGGTCGCGCAGGATGTCGCAGGCCTCGGGGGTCATGCGCGGATCATCGTCCCAGAGCGGGCCCGGCTGCGGTTCGGCGACGAAGAGGCGGGCGCGGCCCTCGGGGGTGGCGGCATCGAGCGAGAGGGCGAAGAGCACGGCCTCGTACTGCAGCCGCCCGTGCTGCCCGACGATCAGGATGTTGAGCGGGTGGGGACCTGTCATTCTGCCCGGTTTTCGCCTGTGGTGCCATGCTTGGGCGGGACTATAGGCGGGACCTTAGGGGGCGGGAAGCGGGTGGCGGTGCGGCGGGGGCGCGCTGTGACATCGGAAGCAGCACGCCGATCCGCCGGACTGAGGTCGACAGCGCCGGACGAGCGCCTGCCCGCCTCGGCAGGCTGGCCTCGCCCGGCTTGGCTGGGCCGTCTAGAGCGAGATTGCCGTCAGCACTTCGGGCTCGATCACCTGCACGCCCGGCAGGCCCTCGGCCAGCTTGGCTGCCGATTGCTCTAGCGCCGGGAAGGTGCGGTAGTGGCAGGGGATGACCGTGTCGAAGTCGAAGTAGGTCTTCGACGCCCAGGCTGCCATCTCCATATCCATCGTATAATAGCCGCCGGCGCTGAGGATGCCGATGTCGGGCTTATAATACTGTCCGATCCAGGCCATGTCGGCCATGATCGTGGTGTCGCCCGAGAAGTAGATGGTCTTGCCTTCGCCCTTGATGATGAAGCCTGTTTCCATGCCCGCATACTTGGGGCCTTCGTCGGTCGGCAGGGAGGAGCTGTGCGAGGCGGGCACCATGCTGACGCTGACATTGCCGAAAGAGATGGTGCCGCCCTTGTTGAAGGCGTGGCCCTCGATCGCGCCCTTGCCGTGCAGCTGCCCGGCAAGCTCGACGATGCCCGAGACCGGCGCCCCGGTGCGTTGAGAGACCTCGACGACATTGTCGGTGTGATCGAAATGGCCGTGCGTGATGAGGATCTGCGTGACGTCCTTCAGGGCGTCCTCGATGCGGTCCTCGGGGAAGGCCGGGTTGCCCTTGACCCAGGGGTCGATCAGCAGGACCTGGTCCTCGATCTCGATGCGGAAGGAGCCGTGTCCGAGCCAGATGATGTTCATGCGAGTGCCTCCTGAGCCTTGCCAATCTTGGATTGAGGCGGAGGGTAGCACGCGGAAAATGACGGGCAAGCGATGGCCTGGAGGGGCATGGGTGCGAAAAGAACCACCGGCCAGGCGGGAGGGCCTGGCCGGCGGACCCCTTGCCGACGCGCGCTTGGGGATACGCCCGCGCCGGCCAGGTGGCTGGGGATCAGGAAATTCTGATCAGAAGAAGCCCAGCTTGTTGGGGTTGTAGCTGACCAGCATGTTCTTGGTCTGCTGGTAGTGGTCGAGCATCATCTTGTGGTTCTCGCGCCCGACGCCCGACTGCTTGTAGCCGCCAAAGGCCGCATGGGCCGGGTAGGCGTGGTAGTTGTTCACCCAGACCCGGCCGGCTTCGATGTTTCGGCCGAAGCGGTAGGCGCGGGTGCCATCACGGGTCCAGACGCCGGCGCCGAGCCCGTACATCGTGTCATTGGCGATGGCGAGCGCCTCGGCCTCGTCCTTGAAGGTGGTGACAGACACGACCGGGCCGAAGATCTCCTCCTGGAAGACGCGCATCTTGTTGTGCCCCTTGAGGATCGTCGGCTCGATGTAGAAGCCGTTCTCCAGCCCCTCGATCTTTGCCGCCTTGCCGCCGGTGAGCACCTCTGCGCCTTCCTCAACGCCGATGGTCAGGTAGCTCAGGATCTTGTCCTGCTGCTCCTGGCTCGCCTGCGCGCCGACCATGGTGGACATGTCGCGCGGATCGCCGCGCTGGATCGCCTCGACCCGGGCGATGGCGCGCTTGATGAACTCCTCGTAGATGTCCTCTTGGATGAGCGCGCGGCTGGGGCAGGTGCAGACCTCGCCCTGGTTGAAGGCAAAGAGCACGAAGCCCTCGACCGCCTTGTCGAGATAGGCGTCATCCTCGGCCATCACGTCCGAGAAGAAGATGTTGGGAGACTTGCCGCCCAGTTCGAGCGTCACCGGGATCAGGTTCTCGGTCGCCGCCTGCATGATCTTGCGCCCGGTTTCGGTGGAGCCGGTGAAGGCGATCTTGGCGATGCGCGGGCTGCGGGCGAGCGGCGCGCCGACCTCGGCGCCCATGCCGTTGACGATGTTGAGCACGCCGTCCGGCAGCAGATCGGCGATGCACTCCATAAGGACCATGATCGCGGCGGGGGTCTGTTCGGCCGGTTTCAGCACGACGCAATTGCCGGCGGCAAGGGCCGGGGCGAGCTTCCAAGCCGCCATCAACACCGAGAAGTTCCAGGGGATGATCTGCCCGACCACGCCGAGAGGCTCGTGGAAGTGGTAGGCCACGGTGTCGTGGTCGATCTCGGACATGCTGCCTTCCTGCGCCCGGAGCGCGCCGGCGAAGTAGCGGAAGTGGTCGACCGCCAGCGGGATGTCGGCGGCCATGGTCTCGCGGATCGGCTTGCCGTTGTCCCAAGTCTCTGCGGTGGCGATGAACTCGAGGTTTTCCTCGATGCGGTCCGCGATCTTCAGCAGGATGTTCGAGCGCTCGGCGGCCGAGGTTTTGCCCCAGGCCTCGCGCGCGGCATGGGCGGCGTCGAGCGCCAGCTCAATGTCCTCGGCGGTGGAGCGGGCCACCTCGCAGACCTTGGCGCCGGTGATCGGCGTGATGTTGTCGAAGTACTGGCCTTTCACCGGGGCGGTGAACCTGCCGCCGATGAAGTTGTCGTAGCGGGTGCGGAAGGGCGATTGGTAGCCAGCCGCGACTTGGGTCATCTCGTTCATGTCTGTCCTCCTCAGGGCCCGGTCCTCCACCGGGGATGAGGAGAGTGTGGCGAGGCGCGAAGGCCGCGTCAGCCCGGGGGAAGTCGCGGGACGGGCGGATCTGTCTCAGCCCTGAGACAGGTTTGGGCAGGGAGATGACGCGCGGCGGCGCTGGGCGCTACGACAGCCCGAGCTTTTTCATCCGCCGGTAGAAGGTCGCCCGACCGACGCCAAGCGTGCGCGCGGCCTCGGAGACATTGCCCCTGGCCCGCGCCAGCGCCCGCACCATGGCGGCGCGCTCGGCGCGATCAAACCCCGAGGGGCCATCGTCGCGGCCGAAGAGGTCGCTGGCCGGGCGGGCGACGAGTGGCCCGCTGCTCTCCAACCCGAAGGAGCGGCGCGCGGCGCGGGTGGCACCCTGCACCAGGTCGTCGCCATCGACCGCCAGAAGCACCGAGGCCTCGCTCTCCTCGGCATCGGCGACGATGATCCGCGCCTCGGGGAAGGCGGCGCGGAAGGTGTCGGCCTCGATCTGCCGGGCGGTCTGGGAGACCATGGCGGCGATCAGCCGGTTGAAGGCCTCGGTTTGGTCGGCGCGGGCCGAGGAGACATCGAGCGCGCCGATGAGCTCGCCCTGGGGGCCGAAGATCGGCGCGTCCATGCAGCTCATCGCGGTGTTGCGGGCGTGGAAATGCTCGTCGCGGTGGATCACCACCCGCCGGGCCTCGGCGATGCAGGTGCCGATGCCGTTTGTGCCCTCCGAGGCCTCGGACCAGTCCGAGCCCGGGCAGAGACCCCAGGCGCGAAACACCCCGAGATCGCCCGAGCCGGCGCGCAGGTCGAGCACCACGCCCTCGGCATCGGTCAGAAGCACGCCGCAGCCCGAGCTGCCGACCATCTGGTAGAGCGCGTCGAGTTTCGGCGCGGCGATATGCAGAAGCCGCTCGGCCTGTTCGCGCCGCTCGGAGAGCGCCTGGTCCGTGATCCGGTGCACCCCGTCTTGCCGTGCCGGGTCGAGCCCGTGATGCGCCAGCGACCGCCGCCAGGAGGCAGCGAGACGCGAGCGTGCCGCGGCGGCCGGGTCGGTCGCCGTCTCGACGACGCGGGCGGCGTGGCGGTCGGCTGAGGGCCGGGATCGGGTCATGCGGGTGTCCTCCGGAGGCCGACGATACAGCAATTCGCTTCGGCGCCAAATCCTTCGTTCGTGCTTGGCTGGAGAGGCGGGCGCGGGGGCTTCTTTCGTTTCCCGATAGGCCCGCCGGAGGTCGTCCAAGCGGCCCCGCGGCCAGTATGACGCGGCACCGCCAAGCCTTCGGCCTTGATCTGCGGAGCCTGCGGGTCTATATCGCGCGCGTCAAGCAAGGCAACCAACGCCGCGGACATCGAGACGGGCAGGGTCGGACAACCGGCCCTCTTTGTCATATGCGGAGCGCCCGAAAGACCAATCCGAAGACCGGTGGAGACAACCACCCGGCCAGAAAAATCGATGTAAAGGACATATACGCCACATGGCAAACGCAACCATGGAGGAGTTCGAAGCCCTCCTTTCCGAAAGCTTCGAAATGGACACCCCCGAAGAGGGGTCCGTTGTTAAAGGCAAGGTCATCGCGATCGAAGCGGGCCAGGCCATCATCGACGTCGGCTACAAGATGGAAGGCCGCGTCGAGCTGAAGGAATTCGCAAACCCCGGCGAAGCCCCCGAGATCTCGGTCGGCGACGAAGTCGAGGTTTACCTGCGCGCAGCAGAAAACGCCCGCGGCGAAGCCGTGATCAGCCGTGAGATGGCCCGCCGCGAAGAGGCATGGGACCGTCTCGAGAAGGCCTATGCCGACGACGCCCGCGTCGAAGGTGCGATCTTCGGCCGCGTCAAGGGTGGCTTCACCGTCGACCTCGGCGGCGCCGTGGCCTTCCTGCCCGGCTCGCAAGTCGATGTCCGCCCCGTGCGCGACGCCGGCCCGCTCATGGGTCTCAAGCAGCCGTTCCAGATCCTCAAGATGGACCGTCGCCGTGGCAACATCGTTGTCTCGCGCCGTGCAATCCTCGAGGAATCGCGCGCCGAGCAGCGTGCGGAAGTCATCGCCAACCTCACCGAAGGCCAGACGGTCGACGGCGTGGTCAAGAACATCACCGAATACGGTGCGTTTGTAGACCTGGGCGGCGTCGACGGCCTGCTGCACGTCACCGACATGGCATGGCGCCGTGTGAACCACCCGTCCGAGATCCTGTCGATCGGCGAGACCGTTAAGGTCCAGGTCATCAAGATCAACAAGGACACCCACCGTATCAGCCTCGGCATGAAGCAGCTGCAGGAAGATCCGTGGGATCTGGTGGCCGTGAAGTACCCGCTGAGCTCGGTGCACACCGGCCGCGTGACCAACATCACCGACTACGGCGCCTTCGTGGAGCTGGAGCCGGGCGTCGAAGGTCTGGTTCACGTGTCGGAAATGTCCTGGACCAAGAAGAACGTCCACCCGGGCAAGATCGTGTCGACCTCGCAAGAAGTCGAAGTCATGGTTCTCGAGATCGATCCCGCGAAGCGTCGCGTGTCGCTCGGCCTCAAGCAGACCATGCGCAACCCGTGGGAAGTGTTCTCCGAGACTCACCCGGAAGGGACCGAGGTCGAGGGCGAGGTCAAGAACATCACCGAATTCGGTCTGTTCATCGGCCTGCCCGGCGAGATCGACGGCATGGTTCACCTCTCGGATCTCTCGTGGGATCAGCGCGGCGAGGAAGCCATCCAGGAGTACCGCAAGGGCGACGTGGTCAAGGCCGTTGTCACCGAAGTGGACACCGACAAGGAGCGCATCTCGCTCTCGATCAAGGCTCTCGGCGGCGACAAGTTCGCTGACGCGGTTGGCGGCGTGAAGCGCGGCTCGATCGTGACCGTCGAAGTCACCGCGATCGAAGACGGCGGCATCGAGGTGGAATACGAAGGCATGAAGTCCTTCATCCGCCGTTCCGACCTGTCGCGTGACCGCGCAGACCAGCGCCCCGAGCGCTTCTCGGTCGGCGACAAGCTGGACGTCCGCGTCACCAACATCGACAGCAAGACCCGTCGTCTGGGCCTGTCGATCAAGGCACGCGAGATCGCCGAAGAGAAGGAAGCCGTGGAACAGTACGGTTCCTCCGACTCCGGCGCATCGCTGGGCGACATCCTCGGCGCAGCTCTGAAGCGCGACGAGTAAGCCTCGCGCTTGCTGAATTGAGGAAGGCCCCGGGAGACCGGGGCCTTTTTCGTTTGTCCCCTCCGGTCCTGCGCCTTTGCTCTGACCCGCGCGGCAGCGCACAGGGGATTGTGCAGGGCGACCCGCGCTCTTGCGCGGAACTGGTCTCAGGGACGATATGCGGAGCATGGATAGAGAGCTTCACCTTACCGAAGAGCATGTGAGCCGGGTGTTTCGCGACGTCCCCGAGGGCGACGATGCGCTGCATTGGGGCTGGACCCGCCTCGACGAGGCCGCCGTCTCCGCCAAGGCGCGGGAGATCCTCGCGCAGCGGCCCGAGGGGCCACTGCAGGTCTTTGCCTATGGCTCGCTGCTGTGGAAGCCGGAATTCCGCCCGGTGGCCTCGCGGCCGGGGCGGGCGATCGGCTGGCACCGCGCCTTTTGTATCGAGCTGACCTCCTGGCGTGGCACCCCCGAGGCGCCGGGGCTGATGATGGCGCTGATGCCGGGCGGCGACTGCACGGCGCTGCTGCAGGAGATCGCAGAGCCGGAGGTGCTGCCGGCGCTCGAGGCGCTGGTGCGCCGCGAGGTGCCCTTTGCCGAGGTGGCGGAGTCCTACGCCTGGATCGAGGTGGAGGCCGCCGAAGGCCCGGTGCGGGCGCTCACCTTCTATGCGCCGCCGAAGGGACAGGACCTGCGCCGCGACCTGTCGCTCGAGCAGACCGCGGCGATCATCGCGCGCGCCTGCGGTCACGCCGGGTCAAACACCGAATACCTGCACCGCACGGTGACCGCGCTGGCCGCGCAGGGCATTCACGACCCGAATCTCTGGCGCCTTCAGCAGCTTGTGGCGGCGGAGATCGACGCGCTGGACTAGCGCCGGTCCGGGCGGCTTCGAGAGGTATCTAGAGACCGCTCTGCCTCTTTGCGGACGCATTTGGGGGGCGAATCGCGGGGGGGTGCTTTCGCCTAGCCGCGACGCAGCAATGGGCCTGCTTTGGGGTATCGAAGGGGTTACACCGGCGTGAAGCCGCGCAATACGCTGCTTTCCATGGGTTTTTCTCTGATTCGCGCGGTTTGTGTTTGGCGCGCCCCGGGCAAAGGTCGTACAACGGGGGAGGCTCCGAAAATGCGATACAGGGATGGGCGAGGATGATCAGATCGGAATTGATCCAGAAGATCGCGGAAGAGAACCCGCATCTCTACCAGCGGGACGTCGAGAGGATCGTGAACACGATCTTCGAAGAAATCACATCGGCTATGGCGCATGGCAACCGCGTCGAGCTGCGCGGCTTCGGGGCGTTTTCGGTGAAACAGCGCGACGCGCGGCAGGGACGGAACCCCCGTACCGGCGAAGCGGTTGACGTCGAGGAGAAATGCGTGCCGTTCTTCAAGACCGGCAAACTCCTGCGGGACCGACTGAACGGGAAGTGACCTCGATGAAATACATTCGCTACGCCTTCTGGGCCGTGCTGGCCGTTGTGCTGATCTGCGTGTCTCTGGCCAACCGTGGCCCGGTGACGCTCAACCTGTTGCCGGCCGAGCTTGCCACGTTGCTCAATTTCCAGCTCTCGGCGACCGTGCCGGTGTTCATCGTCATCCTTGGCGGGATCATCGCCGGGCTGCTCATCGGCTTCGTCTGGGAATGGCTGCGCGAGCACAAGCACCGCGCCGTGGCTGCGCAGCGCAAGACCGAGGTGAAGCGTCTGGAGCGCCAGCTCAAGAAGACCCAGGACGAACGCGACAAGGACAAGGACGAGGTTCTCGCGATCCTCGACCAGAGCGCCTGAGGGCGACTCGCGCCGCATCGCTGGCTAGAAGGGAAGGGGGCCGTGTGCCCCCTTTCGCTTGCGCTCGCGTCCCCCGGGGATATTTTCGCGGTGGAACCGCAACGCGAGCCGGAGGGCCGACATGGACATTCAGGTGAAGATTTGCGGGCTGCGCAGGCCTGAGGACGTAGCTGTCGTCGCCGAGGCCGGGGCGCGCTACGCAGGCTTCGTCTTCTTTCCCAAAAGCCCGCGTTCCGTGAGCGTCGCAGAGGCGCGCGCGCTGGCGCTGCTGGCCCCCGTCGGACTCGCCAAGGTGGCGCTGGTGGTGGATGCGGACGACTCGCTGCTCGACGAGATCGTCGCCGAGGTGCCGCTCGACATGCTGCAGCTCCATGGCCACGAGTCGCCCGAGCGCGTGGCGCAGGTTCGCGCCCGCTACGGCCTGCCGGTGATGAAGGCGGTGGGCGTCGCCTCGGAGGCTGATCTGCCGGCGCTGGAGGCCTATGGCAAGGTGGCGGACCAGTTGCTGGTCGATGCCAAGGCGCCGAAGGAGTCGGCGCTGCCGGGCGGCAACGGGCTGGCCTTCGACTGGCGGCTTGTTGCCGGTCGCCGCTGGCCGGTGCCCTGGATGTTGGCAGGAGGGCTGACCCCCGAGAATGTCGCCGAGGCGGTACGGCTGACCGGGGCGCGCCAGATCGACGTCTCGTCGGGCGTGGAGCGCGCACGTGGCGAGAAATCGCCCGAGTTGATTCGCGCCTTTGTCGGCGCCGCGCAGGCCGCCGGGGCCGAGCCCGCGGTGCCGCGATTCTGAAGTCCGCCTGTTCCGGCTTAGAAACTGGAAAAGCCCCGCAATCTGCGGGGCTTTTTCTTGAGGCGCGGCAGGGGGGATGTGAGGGTCCCAGACAGCAAAAAGGCCACCCATTTGGGCGGCCCTCAGCCGGATCTCGTCCTGCGCTTCGTTTAGCCCTGACGGGCCTTGAAACGGCGCTGGGTCTTGTTGATCACGTAGACGCGGCCCTTACGACGCACGACGCGGCAGTCGCGATGGCGCTGTTTGAGCGAGCGGAGCGAGTTTGCGACTTTCATATCAAGTCTCTCCTCTTTCGCGGCGCGCGAGCGCCTGGCGTTGCGTTGTGCCCCGGGACGCATCCCGAAGCGGTGAATAGTGGTGGGCGGTACTGGGATCGAACCAGTGGCCACTACGATGTCAACGTAGTGCTCTACCGCTGAGCTAACCGCCCGTATGGCCTGCGCTTTTCTTTGCTTTCGCTCCGCTTTCCTCTGTGGAAGTCCGCGGTGAGCAGCGCCGGTGGAGGGCTCTATAAAAGGAGTCGGAGGGGGGATCAAGGGCTTTTGGCAGAAATCGGTTCCGGCTATCTTGTTTTCGCAAGGAGCCCTTATGCCCAAAGTCGCGTATCACCTCGACCTGCCTGAAACGCCCAGTTCGGTGGTGGTTTTTGCCTCTCCGCATTCGGGCCGGGATTACCCCTGGAGCTTCCTGCGCGGGACCATCCTCGACGAGACCTTGATTCGATCTTCCGAGGATGCCTTTGTCGATCGCCTGTTCGATTGCGCGCCGCAATTCGGCGCGCCCTTGCTGCGGGCCGGGGCGCCACGGGCCTTTCTTGACCTGAATCGGTCGTCGGACGAGCTTGATCCCGCGCTCATCGAGGGGGTGCGCCGCACCGGCCACAACCCGCGGGTGGCGAGCGGGTTGGGAGTGGTGCCGCGCGTGGTCGCCAACGGTCGGGCGATCTACAGTGGCAAGTTGCCGCTGGCCGAGGCCGAGCGGCGAATCGGGCTCTACTGGAAGCCCTACCACACCCGTTTGCAGGCGCTGCTCGACACCGCCAAGGCGCAGTTCGGAGAATCGATCCTGATCGATTGCCACTCGATGCCGCACGAGGCGGTGGAGAGCATGTTGCGCAAGGGCGGGGCGCGCCCGCAGATCGTGCTGGGCGATCGTTTCGGGGCCTCTGCCGCGCCGGAGATCGTCGAGCTGGTGGAGCAGGCCTTCAGCCGGGCCGGGCTCGTGGTGGCGCGCAATTCGCCCTTTGCCGGGGCTTACACAACGATGCACTACGGGCGCCCCTCGCGGCGTCAGCACGCGATCCAGATCGAGATCGACCGGGGGCTCTACATGGATGAGGCGGCGATCAAGCCGAACGGCAACTTCCACGCCTTCCGCAGGCTGCTGCGCGGGGTGATCGCCGAGATCGCCGCGATCGGGCACCGCGAGCAGCGGCTGGCGGCCGAGTGACCCTCTGCCGCCGGTGCGCGGCGTCCAGCTCCGTCGGTGGGTATCTTCACCTCGAAGACGCGTTTGGCACCGTGCTCAGAACGGGGCGGGGGCGCGGAACTTGAGGCCGAGGCCGCCGTCGGGGTGGCGCAGGCGCAGCTCTTCGGCGTGCAACATCATGCGCGGATAGTTGGCCGCGGTCTCCGGCGCGTAGAAGGGATCGCCGAGAATCGGGTGACCCTGCGCCAGCATGTGCACCCGCAGTTGGTGGCTGCGGCCGGTGAGTGGCATGAGGTGCACCCGGCTCTCCTCGTCGCTGCACTTGATCACCCGCCAGTCGGTCTGCGCCGGCTTGCCGGTCTCATGGCAGACCATCTGCTTGGGGCGGTTGGGCCAGTCGACGATCAGCGGCAGGTCGATATGGCCGGTCTTCGGCTCGAGCTTGCCGGCGACGCGGGCGAGGTAGGTCTTCTTGGTGCGCCTGTATTCGAACTGCTGGCCGATGTGGCGCTGCGCGTGCGGCGTCAGGGCAAAGACCATGACCCCCGAGGTGTCGCGATCGAGCCGGTGCACCAGCAGAACCTGCGGGAAGGCTTGCTTGAGCCGTTCGATCAGGCAGTCGGCCAGCTCCGGGCCCTTGCCGGGCACCGAGAGCAGCCCGGCGGGCTTGTCGACCACGAGGATCTCGTGGTCCGCGTGCAGGATCGGGATCTCGCCCTGCGGAGGGGTGTATTCAGCGCTCATGGGGCCTGCTCATGGCAGGCGGCGGTGCTGGCCGCAAGGGCCCGCGCCGTCGCAGAAGGCCGCGCAGGGCGCGCGCTGGGGGATTAGAGCCGCTCGATGGCGATGGCCGTGCCCTCGCCGCCGCCGATGCAGATTGCCGCCACGCCGCGCTTCAGCCCGCGGGTTTCGAGCGCGTTCAGCAGGGTGACCATGATCCGCGCGCCCGAGGCGCCGATAGGGTGGCCGAGCGCGCAGGCGCCGCCGTTCACGTTCACCACGTCGCGCGGCAGGCCCATCTCCTTCATGAACGCCATGGGCACGACCGCGAAGGCCTCGTTCACCTCCCAGAGATCCACGTCGGAAGGCCGCCAGCCGATGCGCTCGAGCAACTTGCGGGCGGCGGGAATCGGCGCGGTGGGAAAGAGGCCGGGGGCCTGCGCATGGCTGGCGTGCCCGAGGATGCGGGCGCGGGGCAGGGCGCCGGTGCGTTCGACATTGGCGAGGGTGGTCAGCACCAGCGCCGCGGCGCCATCCGAGATCGAACTGGAATTGGCGGCCGTGACCGTGCCGCCGGGGCGGAAGGCGGGCTTCAGATGCGGGATCTTCTCGGGGCGGGCGCGGGAGGGCTGCTCGTCGCGGGTGATCACCTCCTCGCCGGTGCGGGCGTGCACGGTGACCGGGGTGATCTCGGTCTCGAAAGCGCCGCTGCGCTCGGCGTCGAGCGCGTTCGACAGCGAGGCGAGCGCGTATTGATCCTGCGCCTCGCGGGTGAACTGGAAGGCCTCGGCGCAATCCTCGGCAAAGCTGCCCATGAGGCGGCCGCCGCCTTTTTCTCCCCTGTCGTAGGCATCCTCGAGCCCGTCGAGGAACATATGGTCGATCACCTCTCCATGACCCAGACGGGCGCCGCCGCGCATCTTGGGCAGAAGGTAAGGGGCATTGGACATGCTCTCCATGCCGCCGGCGACCATGACCTCGGCTTGGCCGAGCGCCAGCCGGTCCCAGGCCATCATCGCCGCCTTCATTCCCGAGCCGCACATCTTGTTGAGGGTCGTGGCGGGCACCTCTTCGCCAAGACCGGCCTTGAAGCCCGCCTGGCGCGCCGGGGCCTGGCCCTGGCCGGCGGGCAGCACGCAGCCCATCAGCAGCTCGTCCACCGCCGGACGCCCGGCCTCGGCCAGCGCCGCGCGGATCGCGGCGCCGCCGAGCTGCGCCGCGCTGAGCCCGGAGAGCATCCCCTGGAACCCGCCCATCGCGGTGCGCGCGGCACCGGTTATCACCACATCCTGCATGCTCTCTCCTCCCAGGGTCACGACACCTGAATACCGAATGGTAAGGATTGCCGTCTAGCGTGCTGAGAATATGGGCGCTTGTCGCCGCCTCGGCAATGCGTCGGCGGTGTCGGCCCGGCACCGCGCGCGGATCGGGCAGGGTGGCAGAGAGCTGGCAGGGCGGCCGGTGATGCGTTGTGATGCGTGGTGAGGGGCCGTGAGCGGCCGTGGCAGGCTGGGCCGGTCACCTGCCGGAGGCGTTGCCGCCCGCAGAGGGGCGAACTTCAGGAGGCAAGGACGTAATGAAGTTGACGTGCCGGGGAACGGAGCCGCAGATCATCGCCGTTGGCGAGCCGCGCATCGATGCGGCTGTGGCGATCCAATTCAAGGACGCCATGCGCGCTGCGCTCTCATCCGAGGCGGGCCGGGTGATCCTCGACCTTTCGCAGGTGGAGTTCATCGATTCCAGCGGGCTCGGCGCCGTGGTCGCGGTGAAAAAGGCCATGCCGCCGCCGCAGCGGCTCGACCTCGCCGGGCTCACGCCGATGGTCGACAAGCTGTTCCGTCTCACCCGGATGGACACGATCTTTGCACTCTACCCGACGCTGGCCGAGGCGGAGGTCGCGCAAGCCCCGCTGGGCGCCCAGCGGTCCCCGGTGGATGGCTCCGAGGGCTGAAGGGAGATGGGTTCCATGGCGCTGCGCTCGGTCATGGGGGCCGACGGGCCGGAGCCGGGCGGCGCGGGGCTGAGGCTGCAGATCTCCAGCAGCGCCACGGAGGTGCGCGCGGCGCTTGGGCAGGTGACGGAGGCGCTTGGCCGCGGTGGTCATGATGCCCGCGCGCGAAGCTGCGCCGAGCTGGTACTGGCCGAGGCGCTCAACAACATCGTCGAACATGCCTATGCCGGGCAGGACTTGGGGCGCATCACGTTGCGGCTGCAGGGGGCGCCCGGAAAAATTCACCTGGAACTGCGCGATCGCGGACGGCCGATGCCGGGCCTCGCCCTGCCCGAGGGGCGGTTGAAGCCTCTGGGCCATGACGGCGATCTGGCCGAGGGCGGCTTCGGCTGGTATCTGATCCGGCGTCTCGCGACGGAGGTCAGCTACCGGCGGGACGGCCGCGAAAACGTCCTGCGTCTGGTTCTGGTCAGCGGGCCGGAGCCCGGCGAGCGCGGCTGAGCGCGATGCCCCGCCAAGCCGGGGTCTCAGTGGCTGCGCATTTTTGTCCCAGTGTTGATGGCCGTGGGCGCACGGGCGGCAAAAACTGTGCCCTGCCGCCGCAGCGCGCTGTGCCGGTTCGGCGGGGGGGCGCGGCGTTGACGCGGTCGCGTGGAACTTCCGGTAAGTCCTGACGCTTTCCGGGGTTTCCGTGCGATGGGCGTCTTTCTGCCGTTGAAGGGGTGATCTGCGCGGGCTTTCGCCGACCCGGGACAATCTGCCCGGCCTGCTGCACTAAGGTCTCAGAGCGACCTTAGTATTGCCTGATTTGAGCGGGATACATGGAACTGTAGCTGCATATGGCTTCCCTCGGCGCCACGCCGTTTCAGCCCCCACCCAGTGCGTGGCGTCGAGGACTCTAAAGCGCAGCGATTTCCCCGACCTCACAGATCCGGTCCGCGCAGATCCCGACCGCGCAGATCCCGACTGCACAGATTGCGACATGGCAGAGCCCGCCGCCGAGCCGCGCCCCTGTCCGTGTCGGCACGCGGTCGCCCTGACGCAAGCCGCCCGGTCTTTCGGACCGGGCGGCTTGGGATCTCGGTGGCAGGGGGCGGGCCTCAGTAGCTGTAGGCGCCGTAGATCTTCGAAAGATCGCCGCCCCAGTCGCCCTCGTAATGCGCCAGCATCTCGTCGGCCTGCACCGTGCCGCTCTCGATGCTTTCCTTCAGCGCGTTGAGGAAATGTGTCTCGTCCGGCAGCAGGCCACCCGCGCCGGGGCGGGCGCGGGATTTGAGCCCGGCCTCGGCGATCTCCAGCACCTGCGCGGCCAGATCGTGCATCCGGATGCCGTTCACCTCGGCCTGCAGCGCCTGTTCGGAGGCGGCAACGCGCAGACCCTCGCGGGTTGCGTCGTCCCAGCCTTTCACCAGGTCCCAGGCGGCGTCGAGCGCACCCTGATCGTAGGTCAGGCCTACCCAGAAGGCAGGCAGGGCGCAGAGCCGGCGCCAGGGGCCGCCATCGGCGCCGCGCATCTCGATGAACCTCTTCATCCGCGCCTCTGGGAAGAGCGTCGTCAAGTGGTCGGCCCAGTCCGAGAGCGTCGGTTTTTCGCCGGGCAGGGCGGGCAGGCGTCCGGCCATGAAGTCGCGGAAGGACTGGCCGAGTGCGTCGATGTACTTGCCGTCGCGGTAGACGAAGTACATGGGCACATCGAGCGCGTATTCCACGTAGCTTTCGAATCCGAAGCCCTCGTCGAAGACGAAGGGCAGCATGCCGGTCCGCGCGGCGTCGAGATGCCGCCAGACGTAGGCGCGGTAGCTCTTGAGGCCGTTCGGCTTGCCCTCGAGGAAGGGCGAGTTGGCAAAGAGCGCGGTGGCGACCGGCTGCAGCGCCAGCGCCACGCGCATCTTCTTGATCATGTCGAGCTCGGAGCCGAAATCGAGGTTCACCTGCACGGTACAGGTGCGGCGCATCATCGTGGTGCCGGTGGTGCCGACCTTGCCCATGTAGGCGTCCATCAGCTTGTAGCGGCCCTTGGGCATGAGGGGCATTTCCTCGTGCTTCCATTCGGGCGCGGCGCCGAGACCGATGAAGCCCACGCCGATCTCGTCGGCGATGCCCTTCACCTCGCGCAGGTGCTCGTTCACCTCGTCGCAGGTCTGGTGGATGGTCTCAAGCGGGGCACCCGACAGCTCGAGCGCGCCGCCGGGCTCAAGCGAGACGTTCGCCCCGTCCTTGGTCAGACCGATGAGGTTGCCGCCCTCGGTGACCTCGGCCCAGCCATGACGGTCGCGCAGACCTTCGAGCACGGCCTTGATCGAGCGCTCGCCGTCATAGGGCAGCGGGGCATGCGTGTCGGTCAGGTAGCCGAACTTCTCGTGTTCGGTGCCGATGCGCCAGTCGTCCTTGGGCTTGATGCCCTCTTCGAGGTACTCGGCAAGCTGCGCGTGATGCTCGATCGGCCCGCCGCCGGATTGAGGGATGGACATGGCTTGGGCTCCGATCTTGCTCGCCTTTGGTGTCGAAGGTCAGGGATGGGCGCAACCGAAGCCCTTGTCAATGCAGACGGAGGGGGTGGTTTTGTGCGCTGGCGCGCTGCCAGATGAGCACCGGTGCGGAGCCACGCGCCTGCATCTTCGACAGCATCCGCTCGGTCTGCAGCCCGGGCAATTGGGCGAAAATGTCGAAGAGCTGCTCCGAGCCCTCGGCGGTGAGGGGAATCGCCAGCATGGTGCCGTCTTCGCTGCGCAGCAGCCAATGCGGCGGCCTGGCGGAGGGATCGAGGCTGAGGGCGGTGAGGCTCGACAAGTCGGCGAAGCCGCCGGTGAGCGGGCCGAAATAGCTGATCCGCCCCTCGACCACCTGTACCATGCCCGGCCCGCCAGTGCCGGTGCGGAAGCGCGCGCGCTGTACCCCGGCGAAGGTGAGCGCCGCGCCGGCCAGCGCCACGGCCCATCCCAGCAGCGCCAGAAGCCCGCCGGTGAAGAGCGCCCAGTAGAGGCCGAGCGCCACGGCACCGGCCCCCACCAGAACCTCGCGCCAGCGCATCAGCGTGGCCTCGGCCTCGGGGCGCAGGAAGCTCATGCGTGCGTCCTCGCCGTTTGCGGCACACGCAGCACCGCGACGCGGTAGCCGCCGATATGCTCGAAGCCGAGCGCCTCATAGGCGCGCGCCGCCGCCGGGTTATTGGCGAAGAGCACCGCGGTGCGAATGCCGCGGTCCTGCGCCTCGCGGAGCTGGGCGTGGACCACCCGGCGCCCGCGCGCAGCATTGCGCAGGGCGCGCGGCACGAAGACGCCGCCGAGTTGAACGAGATCCGCAACCTCGGCATTGAAATCGCTCATGGCCACGGGCCGGCCCTGGTCGATGAGCAGGCGCAGCGAGCCCTTGGTGATGCAATAGTCGGCGCGCTCGCGTGCGGCCTGACGGGCCGGTTCGTCGGCGGCCGTCGCCTTGATGTCGACCCCGTAGTCGAAGAACCAGTCCGCCAGCAGCGACGCGTCCTGGGGGCCGGGCGGTCGGATGACATCCGCGCAGTCTGGCAGCCTGGCCAGATCGAGCCTGTAGAGCGGCTCCACCTGGTTCAGCCTGAAGGCGGCGTCCCCGAGCCCCAGCGCCGAAATGAGCGCGGCGGTCTGCTCCGGGGGGCCGCTGATCACGGTCACCGGCAGGGGGGCGATGATCTCGGCATAGGCACGGAACGCCTCTGTGGGAGCGCCCTGCGCTTGGCAGATGACGTCGCCACGCCGTGTTCGGCCAAAGACCGCCCGGATCGCGCCGCGTTCGGACCAGATATGCACCGTGGTGGCAAGCCGGTGACCACTGTCGCCGAGTCCGTGCGCGGCGATATTGCTGCGCAGGAACATCGAGGTTTCAGCATGGGGCGCGAGGAAGGCGTCGAGCGCTGCGACATCGCCGGGCAGGGCGCGCCGGATCATGCCCAATCCCCGCAATGCGCCTGCCAGAGCGTCAGCGCAGCCACGGCCGCCGTATCGGCGCGCAGGATGCGCGGACCGAGGGCGATGGACGTTGCCTGGTCCATGCCGTGCAGCTTCTTGCGTTCGGGCTCCGAGAAGCCACCCTCGGGGCCGATCAGCACGGCCCAGGGAGCGGGATCGCCCGACAGGGCGGCGGCATAATCGGTGCCGGCCCCGGCAGAGGATTCGTCGCAGAAGAGCAGGCGGCGCTCGGTCCAATCGGTCAGCAGCCGGTCCAGCTTCTGCAACTCGGCCACCTCGGGCACGAAGGTGGCGCCGCATTGCTCTGCCGCCTCGACCGCGTGGGCCTGCAGCCGGTCCTGCCGGATGCGCTCGGAATTGGTGAAGGCGGTCTGCACCGGCACGATGCGCCGCACGCCCAGTTCCACCGCTTTTTCGACAATGAAATCGGTGCGCGCCTTCTTGATCGGCGCGAAGAGCAGCCAGAGGTCGGGCGGCGTGCCCTGCGGGCGGGTCTGTTCCACGCAAGTCAGCGTGCCGCCCTTCTTGCCGGCCTCGGCCACCTCGGCCAGCCACTCGCCGTCGCGGCCGTTGAACAGGGCAACCGGCGCGCCGACCGGCAGCCGCATCACGGAAAAGAGATAGTGGGCCTGCTCGCGTTCGAGAGCGACCGGTTGTCCCGCGCCCAGCGGGTCGTCTACATACAGGCGTACCTTAGCAGTCATGAGGCGGACCATATGACCCATCCCGGCGCAGCGCCAGATCCCGAAGGACAGGTTTCCGACGCCGTCCGGGGCAACTGGGTGGATCACCACGCCCCGGCCTGGACGCGCCCCTACCTGCGCCTGTCGCGCGCCGACCGGCCGATCGGGACGTGGCTGCTGCTGCTGCCCTGCTGGTGGGGCCTGCTGCTGTCGATGGTCGCGGACGGGCAGGCGCGCTGGTTCGACCTGTGGATCTTCGTCGGCTGCGGCATCGGCGCTTTCCTGATGCGCGGCGCGGGCTGCACCTGGAATGACATTACCGACCGCGATTTCGACGGCTCGGTGGCGCGCACCGCCTCGCGGCCAATCCCCTCGGGGCAGGTCAGCGTGAAGCAGGCGCTGGCCTGGGCGGTGGTCCAATGCCTGATCTCCTTCGCGATCCTGCTGACGTTCCCGCCGATGGCGATCCTGCTGGGGGTCGTGGCGCTGGGGCCAGTTGCGATCTACCCGTTCGCCAAGCGGTTCACCTGGTGGCCGCAGGTGTTCCTTGGCATCGCCTTCAACTGGGGCGCGCTGCTGGCCTGGGCGGCGCATAGCGGCAGCCTCGGCTGGCCCGCGGTGGCGCTTTACTTCTCGGGCATGGCCTGGACGCTGTTCTACGACACGATCTACGCCCACCAGGACAAGGAAGATGACGCGCTGATCGGGGTGAAATCCACCGCGCGGCTGTTCGGCGACGCACGCACCCCGGCGATGCTGGCGCGTTTCCTGGTGATCTCGGTCGCGCTGATGGGGCTTGCAGTGGTACTGGCCGCGCCGCGCGGCGAGATCCTGCAGCTGGTGATCCTGATCGCCGGCCCCTGGGCCTTTGGCTGGCATATGCTTTGGCAGATGCGCAAGCTCGACGTGAACGACAATGCCGTGCTGCTCAGGCTGTTCCGGTCCAACCGCGACGCCGGCCTGCTGCCCGTGCTGTTTTTCGCCGCCGCGCTTTTGGCATGATTGCGCCGACCCGGGGGCGGGCGTATCAGAGATGAAAAATTGATCAAGAAAGGGACGCTTTGATGCGCCTTTCCGGCTATCTCCTTCCGGCTACCGCCTTTGCTGCCGCTGCGGCGCTCTGTGCCGGGACCGCCTATTTCTCGATGCAGATGGTCGAGACCGCCTCGCGGCAGGATGTCGCCGATGCGCTGCTGCGCGATGGGCAGGACTGGGCCGAGGTCGATGTGAACGGTTTGCAGGTCTTTCTCATCGGAACCGCGCCCGACGAGGCGGCGCGGTTCCGGGCGATGACAGTGGCAGGCTCCGCGGTGGATTCAGCGCGGGTCATCGACCAGATGCTGGTCGCCGATGCCGAGGAAATCCAGGCGCCGCGCTTCTCGATGGAGATCCTGCGCAACGAGTCCGGTATCTCGATCATCGGGCTGGTGCCCGGCGAAACCGACCGTGAGCGTCTGCTGGGCGTGCTTTCGGAGATGACCGAGGGTGATCAGCAGGTGGCCGACCTGCTCGAAGAGGCCGATTTCCCCAAGCCCGAGGGTTGGGGCGCTGCCGTGGACTTCGCCGGCCGCGCGCTCGAGGATCTGCCGCGCTCGAAGATCTCGGTCTCGGCGGGTCGGGTGCACATCAAGGCGATGACTGACAGCGAGAGCGACCGGCGCGAGATCGAGCGCACCCTGCGCCGCCGGGCACCGAATGGCGTGGATCTGACGCTTGATCTGTCCGCGCCGCGGCCGGTGATCACCCCCTTCACCCTGCGCTTCCTGATGGACGAGGAGGGGCCGCGCTTCGACGCCTGTTCCGCCGATACCGAGGCTGCGCGCGAGCGTATCCTCAAGGCGGCGCAGGACACGGGTTTCGAGGGCACGGCCAACTGCCGCCTCGGACTGGGCGTGCCCTCGCGGCGCTGGGGCGAGGCCGGGGCAATGGCGATCTCGGCAGTGAAGGAGCTGGGCGGGGGCTCGGTCACCTTCTCCAATGCCGATGTCTCGCTTGTGGCGCTGGAAGGCACCAGCCAGGGGCTTTTCGACCGGGTGGTGGGCGAACTCGATACGGCGCTGCCGCAGGTCTTTGCCCTGCACGCCACGCTGCCCGAGACGCCGCAGGAAACCGACCAGGGCCCGCCCGAGTTCACCGCCACGCTCTCGCCCGAGGGCTCGGTGCAGCTGCGCGGCCGGATCAACTCGGACCTCTCGCGCGAGACCGCGGACAGCCTGGCCAAGGCGCTCTTCGGCTCGGACAGTGTCTATACCGCCGCGCGCGTCGTCGAGGGGCTGCCGAATGGCTGGTCGACCCGCGTGCTGACCGGGCTCGAGGCGCTCGGACAGCTCAGCAACGGCGCGCTGCGGGTGACCCCCGAACTGGTCCGGGTCTCGGGCAATACGGGCAATAAGGACGCGAACGCCGAGATCGCCGGGTTGCTCTCGGACAAGCTGGGCGAGGGCGCCGACTACGAGATCGACGTCACCTACCAGGAAAAGCTCGACCCCGAGCTGGGCATCCCAACCCCCGAGCAATGCGAGGCGCAGATCGTCGAGATCATCGGCGACCGGAAGATCAGCTTCGAGCCGGGCTCGGCCAATCTCGACTCCTCGGCCAAGGACATCATGGACGAGCTCGCCGATCTGCTGAAGCTTTGCGGCGACATCCCACTGGAGATCCAGGGCCACACCGACAGCCAGGGCCGCGAGTCGATGAACGAGGCGCTGAGCCGCGACCGGGCGCAATCGGTGCTCGACGCACTGCGCAACCGCCGCGTGCTGACCTCAAGCTATCGCGTGAAAGGCTATGGCGAAACACTGCCGATTGCGGATAACAGTACCGAAGAGGGACGCGAGGCGAACCGCCGGATCGAATTCAAGCTGATCCGCCCCGAGCCGACCGAGGAAGAGCCGACCGCGCTCGAGCAGATCGAACAGGAAGGCGCCGAAGCCACCGGTGAGTCGGGGGCCTCGGAAGAAAGTGACGCCGCGCAGGACAACGCGGCGCAGGACGAGGCAGGGACGGGCGAGGCAGGCATGGAAGGGGCAGAAGAATGAACCGGACGGAATTCGTGATCGCGACGGCGGTTATCCTCTTCGTGGCCTTCTGCATGGGCTGGTTCGCCAACTGGCTGGTGCACCGGTTCAAGCGCGTCGCCCAGGCCGACGTCGACCAGCTGGAGAAGATGAGCCGCGAGCTGCACGAAGCCGAGGAGACCCGCGACCAGGCGATCACCTACTTGCAGCAGCGCGAGGCCGAGCTGACCAATCAGCTGGCGCAGACCGAGGCCGAGCTCTCTGCGGCTATGGAGGGTCTGCGCGAGGCGCGGCACGAGGCCGAGGACCTGCGCGGGCTGGTCGAACGCAAGAAGGGCATGGCCTGAGAGCCATCTCAGGCGCAGCTTGCGACAAGGCGAGGCTGTGCCTCGCCTTTTTTGCAGTGAATGAGGTTCCGCACCCGCCCTGCTGCCGTTCGCGGGATAAGCCTGCCTCTCAGAACGCGCGGGGTTGATCGGCTGCGGTTTGATCTGGGTCGGGCGGCGCCGTCGGCGCGCAAAAACCTTCGGCATTGCTGATATACTCAAGACAATTTTGCCTGATGGGACTTGCTGTTTCACAAATCGGGCCGTGATCGTTCGCGGCGCCTTAAACTTGTCGCATCTTGTCCCTATCCAGTCTTAATTCGGGGCGCAGACCAGCCCCCGTGTGCGATTCCCCGGGTGTTGGGGAGCTATGTCAGGGTGTGTGCGATGACGGTCTACGCGGTGACGCAGGAGAACTGGAACGATCCGACCTTCTGGGCGGCGATCTCCGAAAGCTCCGCGGGGCACCAGCTCGACCTCGCGGGTCTGCCGGACGGGGTCGAGGCGGAGTTCGACCAGGCCAACCTTGTGCTCTTTCTCCATTACGAGGGCGGCAGCTTTCTGATCGGCGACACCACGGCCCCAGCGGTCTCCGACGCGCAACTCGGCGCGGGCACCGACTGGAGCTATTTCACCCTGATCACCGGCAGCGCGGGCGACGACAAACTCGGTGGCGGCGAGGGCGATGACACGCTCTGGGGCGCGGCGGGGGAGGACAGCATTCTCGGCTATGCCGGGGACGACCTAATTTACGGCGGCGACGGTGGCGACACGGTGCATGCCGGCATCGGTGCCGACACGGTGATCGGCGGCGAGGGCGATGATTCCCTGTCCGGCAACGAGGGGAACGACGTGCTGGAGGGCGGCGCGGGCAGCGACTCGCTCTACGGTCAGGAAGGCGATGACTATGTCAGCGGCGGCGACGGCGACGACACGCTCGAGGGCAACGAGGGCGCGGATACGATCGTTGGCGGCGCGGGCAACGACTGGATGCGCGGCTCTTACGGCAACGACGCGCTTTGGGGGGGCACCGGCGACGACAGCTACTGGGGCGGGTGGGGTGACGACACTTTCCACATCGAGAACGGTTTCGGCAACGACACGGTGGATGCCGAGGGCGTGGACGAGGTGCTGGGCGACACGCTCGACCTGTCGCTTGTCACCGACGCGCTGCGCCTCGACCTGGGCGACATCAACCCCGAAAACGGACGTGTCTCTGACGGAACGAGCACGCTGATCTACGACGAGGTCGAGCACATCATCCTTGGCGCCGGGGAGGATACGCTGGCGCTGTCAAACGGTGGTGGGCACGATGCGGTGGAGGGCTTCGCGCCGCCGAGCGCTCTTGGCGATGGCACCTACGCGGGCAACGACCTGTTGGACGTCTCGGGGCTGACCGATGCCGAGGGCAATCCGCTGGACGTCGGCGACGTCGCGGTGAGCGATACAGTCGGCGACGGCACAGGCGACGCGGTACTAAGCTTTCCCGGAGGCGCCTCTCTGACACTGGTGGGCGTGCTGGCCTCCGAGGTTTCCTCGGCGGCGCAGCTTCAGGCTATGGGCATTCCGGCGGCCAGCGAAGGGGCCGATCCGGTGGAGCCGGGTGATCCTGTCGATCCGGTTGACCCCGTTGACCCGGTCGAGACCACGGGGGAGCTGCCGCAGATCGACGGGGCTTTCGAGTTCGAGGCCACGGTTCGCTTCGATGATCTGTCCGCCGCGCCGGGCCAGAAGGTGTTTGAATTCGGCGGTGCGGGCGAGGACCGGCTGAGCTTCGGCCAGCTCGGCCCGAGCACGGCCGTGCTTTTCGAGATCGTGCAGGACGGGGCGAGCTGGCTCATCGTCGCCGAGGACGCCATCGTCGAGGGCGAAAGTGCCACCTGGACCGTGGGCGTCGACGAGACCGGCTTCATGTATGTCGAGAAGGACGGGCTGCAGATCGCGGAAGGCGACGGCGTCGTGCCAGCCGACAGCGAGCGTCTGACCAACATCCTTGGCGGCAGCGACGGGACGGCACTGGTCGGCGCGATCTCGGGGGTGTCTGTCACCCAGGCGAGCGGCACCTGGGTACCGGCCGGCGGCAGCGGGGCGGATGCGGGCGGTGACGGCGGAGAGGCTGGGGGAGAGACTGGTGGCGAGACTGGCGGCAGCACCGACCCCACGGACCCTGACCCTGCCGATCCGACCGATCCAGCAGGCCCCGATCCGGACAGCGACGCGATCCCGCAGATTGGCGGCGCCTTCGAGTTCGAAGCGAGGCTGCGGTTCGACGACATCACCGGCGCGCGCGACCAGCGGATCTTCGAATTCGGCGGGGCGGGCGAGGATCGCATCACCTTTGGCCAGCTCGGCCCAAGCAGCGCGGTGCTCTTCGAGATCGTGCAGGACGGCGTCACTGCGCTCATCGTCGCCGAGGATGCGATCTCCGAGGGCGAGACCGCGACCTGGACCGTGGGCGTGGATGAGACCGGCTTCATGTACATCGAGAAGGACGGGGTGCAGATCGCCGAGGGCGACGGGATCGTGCCGGCGGACAGTGACCGGCTCGAGAACCTGCTCGGCGGCTCCGGCTCCACGACGCTGCAGGGCGAGATGAGCGACGTCAGCCTGGTGCAGGGAAGCGAGATCTGGACGCCCGAAGAGGGCACGCAAGTCTATGACCCCGGTGAGACGGAGGCGGAGGACGGGGGCGGCGCGGTCGATCCCGTGCTTCCCGAGCCAACCGACGACGACCTGCCGCAGATCGGCGGGGCCTTCGAGTTCGAAGCAGAGCTGCGCTTCGACGATCTCACCGATGCGCGCGGCCAGCAGGTCTTTGAATTCGGCGGGGCGGGCGAGGACCGCATCGCCTTTGGCCAGCTCGGGCCGAGCGATGCCGTGGTCTTTTCGGTCAGCCAAGGCGGATACACCCATTACATCGTGGCCGAGGATGCGCTTACCGAGGGTGAGACGGCAAGCTGGACGGTGGGCGTGGATGAGACCGGCCTTATGTACGTCGAGAAGGACGGGGTGCAGATCGCCGAAGGTGAGGGCGTGGTGCCAAATGGCAGCGCCCGGCTCAGCAACCTGCTCGGTGGCAGCGGCGACCGCGCGCTGCAGGGGCAGATCAGCGACGCCAGCATCACCCAGGAGGGCAGCCATTGGTGGCTCGACGAGGCGGGCGATGCGCATCTTGAGCTGCACGGCACAGAGGAAGACGAGCTGCTCGAGGGCGGCAGCGGCGACGACACGCTCTGGGGGGGCGGGGGCGATGACACGCTGACCGGCGGCGACGGCGCCGATGACTTCGGCGTGAGCGCGGCGGCGGGGAATGTCACCATCACCGATTTCTCTGGGGCCGACCGCATTGACCTCTCGCAGCTCGGGCAATGGGCGGATGGCGAGGCGCTGATGGCGGCGCTGAGCCAGGAGGACGGGACCGCCAGCCTCAGCTTCGACGTCGACGGCGCCGCGCAGACCCTGCTGATCCACGCGGACGAGGAGCTGACCGAGGACGACTTCCTGCTCTGAGCCGTCCCGCCCGGCCAACGGCTTGGCAAGGGGCGGGGCGCGTGGTTCACTCCGCCGACGCCGACAGCCCCTCGAAGGACCGCCATGCCCGGACTGCCCCATCTGCGCGCGATGCAGGCCTTCGAGGCCGTGGGCCGCTGCGGCTCGGTGCGCCGCGCCGCCGAGGACCTGGGCGTCTCTTCCGGCGCGATCAGCCAGCAGGTGCGGCGGATCGAGGAGCATCTGGGCGTCGCCCTGCTAGAGCGTCGCGGACGGCAGCTCGAGCTGACCAGCTGGGGCCGGGTCTACCATGCCGAGGTAAGCAAGGGGTTCGCGCAGCTTGCCCACGCGGGCGAGGCGCTGGCGCGGGCGCGCAACAGCAGGGGCTTCGTGATCAGCTCGCTCACCACGGTGACCAACAAGTGGCTCGGGCCTCGGCTCTTCGAATGGACCGCCGACAACCCCGGCGCGCCGGTGCGGCTGGTCGGCACCGAGATAGAGCCGGATCTGACCCGCGACAACGTCGACTTCCGGCTCTACTTCGACGACAGCCCGCCACATGGCCAGTATGCCGAGCTTTTCACAGACTGCATCCTGCCCGCCTGCGCGCCGTCGCTGCTAGAGGGGCGCAAGCTGCAGCGGCCCGAGGAGGTCTACGACTACCCGCTGCTGCAGATCTCCTGGATGGAGAGCTTTGCCGCGCATCAGGTGCCGGGCTGGGCAGATTGGGCGGCGCAGTGCGGCGTCGCCCCGCCGCCGGACCCGGGCGGCTCGGCGCTCAGCTTCGCGCTGTCGTCTAGCGCCATCGACGCGGCGGTGGCGGGGCGGGGGTTCGTGCTCGGGCAGCTGGCGATGATCGGCGAAGAACTGGCCAGCGGGCGGCTTGTTGCGCCGTTCGATCTGCGCATGCCGCTCTCGGTGCCCTACGGGCTGGCGTGGGACCGCGCGAGTCTCGAAAAACCCATGGGCCGGGCGCTGCGCGACTGGCTGGTGGCGCAGGGGCGGCGGCAGGCGGCCCTCTGCGCCCGCTGAGCGGCGGCATCAGATCGTTGCGAAGGAACTGCTTTTGGCGGTCTTGCGGCAGCCGAGGCGGCCGAGCAACGCCTGCCAGCCCTGCACCGTGGGCTCGCGCGCGGCCGCCACGGCGAGGCGCGGCACGGCATCGGTCTCGGCCAGAACGTCACTGAGGGCCCGGCTCCAGGCGGCGACCGAGAGGTCGGCGACGGTCACCAGCCCAGGTCCCTGGATCTCGGAAAGGCTGTCGCGGCCCGAATGCAGGACCCGGCGCCCGGCGGCCAGCGCCTCTTGCGCGGCCAGCGGGGAGGGTTGCCAGCGGGCCGGGATGGCGATGGCGTCGGCCCGGCGCAGCGCCGCCAGCCGGGTGGTGCTGCCATGTACGCGGATGCGCAGGTCGTGGCGGGCCAGCGCGCGCAGCTCGCCGCGCTGCGGACCGTCGCCGAAGATGTCGAGCCGGGCGTCGGGGTTGGAGACGACGCTGAACGCCTCGATCAGCATATCGAGGCCGCTTTGCCGGTGCAGGCGGCCAATCGCGGCGATGTGCCGGACCGGGCCCCGGGGGTCGGGCAGGGCGGCAAAAGGCGCGAGATCGGCGCAGGGCGGTATCACCGAGAGCTGGCCCGGGTTGACGAGGGCGTGCCGGCGCATCCAGTTTGCCTGCGGGGTGCTCAGGGCGACGACGTGATTGAACAGCGCATAGGCGCTGCGCAGAATGGCGCGCTGCCGGCCGCGGTTCCGCGCCGCCGCCGCCGACCCCTCGCAATGCAGATGCTCGACATGGATCAGCGTGGCGCGCGGGTGGCGGGCGCGCAGGGCCATGAGACCCGGCAGGCTTTGCAGGCGCAGCGGCAGGTGCGAGACGATCACCTCTGCCCTGAGGGAGACCGCCCCCGCGGCAAAGCGTGACACGCGCACCGCGTGGTGCTCGGCGGTGGCGCCAAGCGCGGCATCGCGGCCCAGAAACGCAAGATAGCGAGACAGGTCGCCCGACGTGTGGTCGTCGTGAAGATGGGCGATGCGCGGCATTGGCTAAATCTCCATGCGATGAGGGGTCACGCCGAGCGGCCGTGCCGACGCGAAAGCCGGCTCAGCAGCGGGATGCTGGTCATGGAAAGAAACAGGCTAGTGGCGCAAATCGCCAGCGTCCGGCCGGGCTCTTCGGTCAAGGGCCTCCGCGAGGAGACAAGCGCCCCGCGCAGAAGCTGGGCAGCACCCGGCGCATCACCGCTGGCGATGGCACAACGCGCGAGGTGGCGCAGGTGGTAGGCGCGGGCGGCGGCCGCGTACCGGCCGAAGAACTGCCGATCCTGTGCCGAGAGCTTGGTCACCATACGCTCCCAGGCGGCGAGCTGCTTGCCCACCGAGGTGTGGGGCTCGGCGCGGCGGCAGCTGCAGAGCGTGCGCGGGATCGCGGCGATCTCCCAGTCGGTGACCAGCGCGAAGCGCAACCAGAGCTCCAGGGCCTCGCCCTGCAGAAAGGTCTCGTCGAACCACCAGTCGCGCTCGGTCTCCTGCGGCGGACGGAAGGCGATGCGCTGCAGGGCGGCACGGCGGAACAGGGCCGTGGAGACGGGACCGATGGGGTTGCGCTTGAAGATCGCCGCTGCTCCGTAAAGGCGCTTCCGGGGCGTTTTCCACAGGCTGTACCGAGGGCCTTCGTCGCGGATCATGTCGCAGGCCGAGAAGCTCAGGCCGACGCTCGGCGCGGACTGCATCAGTGCCATGTGCTCGGCCAGCTTCTCCGGCGCCCAGAGATCACCTGCGTCGCAAAAGCCCACCAGGGACCCGCGCGCGGCGGCGATGCCGGTGTTGCGCGCGGCCGGGAGCCCGCGGGTGCGCTGGCGCAGCACGCGGATGCGCAGATCGCCGAAGTCCTCTGCCAGCTCGGCGCTGTGATCGGCGGAGCCGTCGTCCACCACGATGATCTCGAAGTCGGGAAAGCTCTGCGCGCAGAGGCTGCGCAGGGTCTCCTGCAGCCGCTGCGCGGAATTATGTGTCGCAACGATGATAGAGGCGCGGGGCATTGGGGGACCTCCCCGGGGTTCAGCGCGAGAAGAGCGCGTTGCGCAGCAGGCGGGGCAGCAGCGTGGAAAACAGCGCGGCGGTCAGCACGCGGGCACCGTGGCGCGGGTTCGAGAACCAGCCCCTGGGGCTGGTGGTGCAGCCGATGAGACCAAGGCGCAGCACCTGCCGGCCCGAAGCGCCGATGCGCAGGGCTCGCGCGGCGAGGAAACGAAGATGCGCGGCTTCGCTGCGGGCGGTGCTGCTGAAGCCGTAGCGCGCGGCGCTGATCAGCGCGATCGCGCGGCCGGCCTTCATGCCTTCGAGATCGGAGGACAGGCCGCGGTCAGAGACGCGGTAGGTGACCAGCGGGGCGTCGATGCCCACGACCTTGGCACCGTCGCCGATCAGCCGGACCAGCCACTCGAGGTCGGCGTTATGGGTGATGTCGGTGTTGAAGCCGCCGCTGGCAAGGAAGCTCTCGAGGCGGATCGCGAAGTTCGACATGGTGCAGACCGGATTCTCGGACAGCAGCGCATCCAGCGTCAGCGTGCCCTCGAAGGGACCGGTGGGGGTGCCCACGGTGCGCCCATCCGAGAGGGTGACGCGGCCGAAGCAGGCGTCGGCGCTCTCTTCCTCGAAGAAGGCGTCGAGCCTCTCGAGCTTCTCGGGATGCCAGGTGTCATCGGCATCAAGGAAGGCTATGATCTCGCCATCGGCCTCTGCCAGCGCCATGTTGCGCGCCGCGCTGGGGCCGGTGCCGTTGCTCTTCATCAGGCGGAACCGCATATCGATCCCGGCCATGGCGGCGGCGATCAACCGGGTGTCGTCGCTCGAGCCGTCGTCGATGATCAGCACTTCCCAGTCCTGCTCGGTCTGCGCGAGTAGGCTCTCGAGCGTCTCGGCGAGGGTGTCTTCGGCGTTGTAGCAGGGAATGACGACGGAAAAGCGGGGCATCTTCGGGCATCCTTCTCTGCCGGGGACAGGATCGAGGAACGTTGGAACGGGATCGGCGCTTGGCGTCCGATACACCATTTCTACCTGCGCTCCCGCGACCCTGTCGCCCGCACCAGAGGGGAGTCGGATGGGGCAAGCGGCGAGAGACCTATCCAGTAGGATAGGCGCACTAATCCGCGCCCGGGGCGGGCGCGGCAAGACTGTGACAAAGCGGGGCGGAAAAGCGGCGCGGAGGCCCGAAGCGGGCTGCGGAAGGACCTTGCCGACTCGGTTTTCAGGCGCTGCGCAAGGCGGTTAGGCCGCCTCGAGTCGGCTCTCCAGCGCGCTGCGGCTCTGCTGCCAAAGATCGGCCAGCGCGGCGAGTTCGGCCCTCGACGGTTGATCGCCGCGTTTCACCTGCGTCTCGATGCGTCCCAGTGCGCGGCGCAGCGCTTCGACGCCGAAGGGACCGCAGGAGCCGGCGCATTGATGCGCGACCGGACCGAGATCGGGATCGTCGGGCGCGGTTTCCGCGAGTGCGGCAATGTTGCGATCCATCTCGGCGTAGAACCGCTCCAGCAGCTTGTCGACCGTGGGACGCGGCACCTCGGACAGGAAGGCACCGAGGCGCTCCTCGTCGAGCAGTTCCGTGTCGGGCGCGCCTGCGCCCTCCGGCCGCGGCTTGACCACAGTGAGCGAGGGGGCGGCGGCAGCCGCGGCGACGATCTCCGGCGGGATCGCCGGGATGGCCCCCGAGGTTACCTCGGCCAAGGTGCGCAGCAGCAGCGGGCGCTCGATTGGTTTGGTCAGGCAGGCGGTCATCCCGACCTTGCGGAAGCGCTCGCGCTCCTCGGGCAGGGCGTGGGCTGTGAGGGCGATGATCGGCACCTCGGCGCAGGCGCCGGTGCCGCCGCGAATGTGAGCCGACGCGGTGGTGCCGTCCATGACCGGCATGGAGATATCCATCAGGATCACGTCGTAGCGGTGCAGGGCCGCCGAATCCACGCCAGCCTCGCCATTCTCGGCTATGGTGACCTTGTGGCCCTCTCCCTCGAGCATTTCGCGAACGATGAAGCGGTTGATCTCGTTGTCCTCGACCAGCAGAACGTCGAGCGGCCGCTGCGGCTTCTCTGGGCAATCGCGCGGCTCTTCCGGCTCGATGCCGAGGTCCTCGGAGGGGCGCAGCGGCACGCGGATCCAAAACAGGCTGCCTTCGCCGGGTTCGCTTTCGGCGCCGATCTCGCCACCCATCAAGCGCATGAAGCGCCGCACGATGCCGAGCCCGAGCCCGGTGCCGCCCGCTTCGCGCGCGTAGGAGGAATCGAGCGTCTCGAAGTCTTGGAAGATGCGGGTAAGGTCTTCCTCGGCGATGCCGATGCCATTGTCGATGACGCGGAACTCGACCTCGGTCTTCGCGGCATTGACGTATTCCACCTCGATCTCGACGCTGCCGTTCCGCGTGAACTTCAGCGCGTTGCCGACGAGGTTGAGCAGCACCTGGCGCAGACGACGGGCGTCGCCGATGGCGCCGTCGCCCCTGGGGCCGGACCAGCGCCAGTTGAGTTCGTTGCCGTAGGTCTGCGCCAACGGCTGGGCTGTCTCGACCAGCCCGTCGAGAAGGCGGTTGATCGAGAAGGGGGCTTCCTCGACCTTCATTTTGCCCGCCTCGAACTTGGCCAGATCGAGCACGTCGTTGACCAGTTCGAGCAGCAGCCGGCCCGAGCTTTGCATGCGGTCGAGCAGTTGGCTCTGGCGCGCGCTGAGGCTTTGGTCGCGCATCAGCTGCATGGCGCCCAGCAGCCCGTTCAGCGGGGTGCGCATCTCGTGGCTCATCACCGCGAGGAACTCGGACTTGGTGCGCTCACCGGCGAGGGCCCGGTCGCGCGCTTCGGTCATCTGCTCCTCGGCCTCTTTCCAGTTCGAGATGTCGCGGATGTAGAAGACGTAGAGCGGGTTGTCGGCCTCGGCCCTGTCGGCGGAAATCTCCGCCGGGAAGAGATGCAGGTCGCGGGTCTGCAGGGTGATCTCGAAGTGCTGCTCCTCGGGGCGCGGGCGGCGGTGCTCGTCGAGGAAGGCCAGCGCGCCGAGCTGGTGGCGAGCGAGCGATTCAGTCGGGACCATGAGCTCCAGTGCCAGCCGGCCAACTGCCTCGGCGCGGGTGAAGCCGAAGAGCGCCTCTGCAGCGGTGTTGAACTCGCGCACCACGCCCACCTCGTCGGTCACGACGATGGCGTTGGGGGAGGTCTGCACGATGGTCTTCATCCGGGTGCTGGCGAACTGCAGCGCGTCGGCGCGCTTCTGCGCGAGACGGAACAGCCGGAACATCGCATAGGCCAGCAGGGTCAGGCCGATGAACAGCGCCAGAAGCACCGCGGCGATGTAGATCATCAGCTCGGTAATGCCCTCGCGGCGGGAATCCGAGACCTCGGCGAAGGCCGCCAGCGCCGCGAGCGAAAAGGCGCGAACATCGGCGGTGACCTGTTCGGACTGCTCCAGCAGCGAGGGCAGTTCGGCGAGGAAGTCCTCGTCCGGCCCGTCGATCAGCGGGACGGTCTGCTCGAGGAAGTCGAGCACCCGCATGCGCGGCGCAGAAGATTGCACCGACTCGCGCAGGGCATGGAACACCCGCCCGCTGCTCATCGTCACCATGCGGCTGTAGAAGATGTCGAAGCGTCGGCGTACGTCCTCCATCGCGGCGGGATCGTCCTGCGCCTCCTTCATCGAGAGACGGAACTGCAGGAATTCGACGTCCGCCTGCGCGAGGCTCCACTGAAGGTTGTCGGAGTTGGCGACGGAGAAGTCGTCGATCTCTCTCAGAACCAGCCACCCGAGCCAGACCACAAGGCCGACACAAAGCAGGAGCGCCGAGGCCGCGCCCCCGGTCTGCACCAAGGTCGCGCGGCTGTGGGTCGAATTTTCGTCGGGCAAGTTCAAGTTGATCATGCTTCCATGGGCATGAAGCGGGCGTGCTAGTCAAGCACGACGATGCGGTCCAACTGCCAGATTGCACGAGAGTAAATCTGCTCGGTCTGGTACTCGGGCCGCTGGTCGAAGGGATAGACGATCCAGAGGGGGCCCTTGTCACGCACGGCCATCTTCTCGCCGCTGTTGAGGAAGGCAACGATCGGTCCGCCGTCCACCCAATCCGCGCGGGGGATGTTCACCGCGTAGTCGTTGATCGCCGTCGCCTTGATCTCGTCGCCGGTGGCGCCGACCAGGTCCATCAGGTCGCTCAGCTGCACACCGGTGAAGGTCTGGTCGCCGTCCGTCCATATGGTCTTGGTGGTGAAGGTCACCGTGTCCAGCCCCTCGAGCATCTCGAAATCGAAGGAGGCGGTGTCGTCCACATTGGTGTTCGAGATCGCTCCACTGACCACAAGCAGGGGTTTCTCCTCGGGCACCGGCAGGTTCTGCGCCGCCGCAGCTGCCACGGGCGCGACGAAAAGAGCGAGGGCGATGAGCGTGCGCAGGGGCGGAAGACCGAGCATGTTAAGCGACTCCTTGGTAGCTGAACCCATAGTGTCACATACGCGACAATAGCGGTATCGGGGCAATCGGAGGGTCCCCTATCCGTCCGGGTAGGGACGGATCCGACGCCTGAATAGGTGGGAATTGCCGCAGGTGCAGCCTTGCCGTTGCGCGATCCGGGATGCGATACCGATACTCAGGCGGGCATTGGCGGCGAAAATGCACGTAAAACGAGAGGACTTAGGCCCGGCCAGGATGTGCAAGCGTGCCACAGGCCCTGTTTTGTCCATAATTTAACCGCAATCCGCCAATAACTTTGCTATTTGTTTAGAGAATGATGATCGGCGATTCGCCGTGAGGTTGCAGGGAGATGGACGATGATGGCACAGCAGGCGGCACAGGCGGTAACCAGACCGGCCAATATGCTCCGCGTTTTGATCGCCGACGACCATGATCTGCTGCGCGACACGCTCCAGATTTTTCTTGAAGGCGAAGGCACTTTCGAGACCGTCTGCGTCGCAAGCTACTCCGAAGCCGAAGCGCTGGTGAAGGCGGGGGAGCAGTTCGACCTCGTGCTGCTCGATTATTCGATGCCCGGCATGAACGCGCTTGAGGGCTTCAACAAGATGCGCGCGCTCGAGGGCTCGCAGCGGGTGGCGATCATCTCCGGCACTGCGAATCGCGACGTCGCTGAGCAGGTGCTCGAGGCTGGCGCCGCGGGCTTCCTGCCCAAGACGCTCTCCGCCAAGTCGCTGGTCAACGCTGTGCGCTTCATGGCGATGGGCGAGCAATACGCGCCGCTGGATTTCATGCGCCAGGAAGAGGCCACGCCGAGCCACCCGATGGCCGAGCGCCTGTCGCCGCGCGAGCTGGAAGTGCTCGAGGGCTTGACCCATGGCAAGTCGAACAAGGAGATCGCCCGCGATCTCGACATTCGCGAACCGACGGTGAAATTGCACGTCAAGACGCTCTACCGCAAGATCGGCGCGTCGAACCGCACCCAGGCCGCGCTGCTGGCCAAAGAGGCCGGCCTGTTCTGAGCGGCGCCTCCCGACGCTGACATCCGCGAAAGACGCGCCGGGTTTCCCGGCGCGTCTTTTCTTTTGGCAGGCGGTGTGGATTTGGGCGCCGGCCGGCTCGCTTTGTCTCAGTGAGATGTGGTGCCTCACCGGGGCGCCCGGCGTAAATTGAGGTGCAATTATGGCGAAGACCGAATATAATGGGCGCGCAAGACCTTGAAAAGGGCGGGTATTGAGCCGCCTTCATTTTGTGCGATGCATTTTTTTAAGGAATATTGATATGAGTCTTAAGATTATCGCCTTTGGGCTTGTAGCGAGTATTGCAATTTCTGGTTGTGCAAAGAAGTCCCAAGACATTTCAGCCCAATATGTTTCTCCAATGCAGTTCCAATCCTACTCCTGTCGCCAGATCACCGAGGAAGCGCAGCGCGTTTCCGAGTATTCGGCTCGAGCGATGCGTGTTCAGAACCAGACCGCAAGCACCGACGCTGTCGCGACCGGCGTCGCGATCGTGCTGTTTTGGCCCGCGGCCTTTTTCGTGAGCGGAAACGGCGCGAACGCGGATGAGCTTGCGCGTCTCAAGGGGCAGATGGATGCGCTGCAGAGTGCCAGCACGCAAAAGCAATGCGGAATCGAGTTTCGCAGGGCGCCATTGCCCGAGCCGACCTGAGCGCCTGAACAGACCCTGATCTGGCATCCTGCACTCACCCGGGTCCCTCCAGCAGGGGTCCGGGTTCTTGTGTTTTCGACAAGAGGGTGGTCCGGGATGCGGCCTGCGCTCCTCTGCCGGACCTGTCACCCTTGCTGCGGTGCGCGTGCCGACTTCCGAGGTCGAGCGTCGACGGCTCCGATCGAGCCGCGGTGGATTGCGGTCGCTTTCGCAGGGTCTGGTCGTCCTGAGGGGGATAAGGTGAGAGGCTGGACAACGACCCAAGCGGGGCTCGTTACGGCTGCTTCCTTCCGGACCTGACCGGGTTGGCGAGGCGCTCGCCCGCGCCAACCTCTCGACGCTGATATAGGCCGCCCGGTGGCAGGACTGCAAGGGGGGCAGGGCAGAGATTTTTTGTCCGGCCCTCTTTGGATTTTCGCAAACTTTACCTTGATCGGCATAAAGTCGTCGGACAGCGCGGCCCTTGTCGGGGCGCGGTCGCATTCTATCTTGCTTTATCGACATGGCTATAAAGGTGTCGGCGACACATGGGAATCCACAGATGACCGACAGGAGCAACCGCGGCGCCTTCTACGTCCCGCGCAGAGAGCTGGCGGAGACCATTGCCGGGCGGCTGTCGCTCGACCCGCTGATGGGCAGCCCTTCGGGGCTCATGCTGGCCGCCCCGCGGCGGACCGGCAAGAGCACCTTCCTGCGGCGCGACCTTCTGCCGGTGCTCAAGGCGCGCGGCGATCACGCCGTGCTGGTCGACCTCTGGTCGGATCGCAAGGCCGACCCGGGCCAACTCATCGCAGACGCGCTCGCCGCCGACATCGCCGGGATGCCGACCCCCGCCGAGCGCGTCGCCCGTGCCGCGAACGCGGTGCCGATCAAGTCGATCAGCATCGGCGGGCTGCGGGCCGAGATCGGCGGCGTCGCGGACGGGCGCAACCTCACGCTCACCGAGGCGCTGCTGGAGATCGGCGCGCGGGCGAAGGCGGACGTGGTCTTCATCATCGACGAGGCGCAGCAGGCGGTGACCTCCGAGGCCGGGCTCGACGCGATGTTCGCGCTCAAGGCGGCGCGCGATGCAATGAACCAGAGACCCGAGGGCGCGCGGCTCTTCGTGCTCTGCACCGGCTCCAACCGCGACGGGCTGGCAGGGCTGCTGTCGACCAACCAGCAGCCGTTCTACGGCGCGCGGGTCGAGGATTTCCCGACGCTTGGCCGGCCCTACGTCGAGGCGCTGGTGGCGGCGATCAACCCGCGGCTGGCCGAGGACAACAAGCTCGATCCCGAGGATGTGGCGCAGGCCTTCCGCTTGCTGGGTCACCGTCCCGAGAAGCTGGTCGAGGTGGTGCAGCAACATGCCGCCTGGTTGCCCGGCAGCGCCGGGCTGAAGCGCACGCTGCAGGAGCGCGCGGACGAATTGCGGGCGCGGGTCTGGGACCAATACGGTTCGGATTTCGACGGGCTGACGACGCTGCAGCGCGCAGTGCTCGAGGTGCTGATCCGCGACGGAGCGAATTTCGCGCCCTTCCACGAGAAGACCGTGCAGCGCATCGCCGGGATCGCCGGTCGCAAGACCTCTGCGCAGGCGGTGCAAAAGGCGCTGGACGCTCTGCGCGACAGGCAGCTGGTCTGGCGGCCGGGCCGGGGGCGCTACGCGCTCGAGGACCCGGACATGCGCGACTGGCTGCTGGCGCGGATGGAGACGGGCTGAGCGCTGCTCAGCCCTGCGGGCGTTCGGCCCAGCCCGCGAAGACCTTCTCGAGCGCGACCACCACGTAGTAGAGCACGATCCCGAGGAAGGCCAAGGCGATCAGCACCGCGAACATCAGCGGGTAATCGGAGTTGGTCTTGCCGCTGTCGAACAGCGCGCCGAGACCGCGCCCGTGCGGGCTGACGATCTCCATCAGGTTGGTGCCGATGAAGGCCAGTGTCACCGCCACCTTCAGCGCGCCGAAGAACTCTGGCAGGGTCTTGGGCAGCGCGATCTTCCAGAAGATGGTCGACTGGCTGGCGCCGAGAGAGCGCAGGATGTCGCGGTACTCCGGCTCCAGCGTCGACAGGCCGATCGAGACCGAGACGGCGATCGGGAAGAAGGAGATCATGAAGGCGATGAGCACGGTGTTGAAATCGTGCATGCCGACGAACATCAGCGCCACGATGGGCACGACGGTGGCCTTGGGCACGGCGTTGAACCCCACGAGCAGCGGGTAGAGCGCATCGCGCATGGTGCGCGAGAAGCCCATGACCATGCCGAGCGCGGTGCCTAAGACCACGGCGATCAAGAGCCCCACCACGGTGCGCCAGAGGGTCTGCCAGCCCATGGTGAGGAACAGGCTCCAGTAGCGCTCGTAGGCGGGCAGCAGATCGGAGGGCGAGGCCATCTTGTAGTTGGGCCAGCCCATGGCCCAGACCAGCGCCTCCCAGAGCGCGAGGAAGATCACGATGGCGAGGCAGGGGACGGCGAACTGGCGGAAAGTCATGAGGGGCTCCGCTGCGCGGCCTGACCGGCGGGGGCGCGGGTTTCGGCGGCGGGATATGCGTATTTGGAAAGAGGATAAGCGGGCAGGAAGACTCGCATCACGTGGAAGCCCCCGCGGGGGCCCGGCCCTGGGCGATCTCGATCTGGTGGCGCAGCGTGGCGAGCATCTCGGCAGCCTGCGGCGTATAGAGGTGCTCGATGTCGCGCGCGCCGCTTATCCCTGTGTCGAGGGTGAACTGGGTGCGGGCCGGGCGGCCCGAGAGCACCACCACCTGATCGGCGAGGTAGATCGACTCGCGCAGATCGTGGGTGATGAGAACGCCGGTGAAGGGCTCTTTCTCCTTCACTTGGTGCATGATCTGCCACAGGTCCTCGCGGGTGAAGGCGTCGAGCGCGCCGAAGGGCTCATCGAGGATCAGCACCTCGGGCGAATGCACCAGCGCGCGGCAGAGCGAGGCGCGCTGGCGCATGCCGCCCGAGAGCTCGGAGGGACGCTTGTCCTCGAAGCCTTCGAGACCGACGAGGGAGAGCAGGTAGCGGGCGCGCTCCTCCTGCTGCGCCTTGTTGAGTTTCGTCGGCACGATCTCGAGCGGCAGCATGACGTTCCGGAGGATTGAGCGCCATTCCAGCATCACCGGGTTCTGGAAGGCCATGCCGACGGTGGCGCGCGGGCTCTTCACCTTTTCGCCGTGCAGCCAGACCTCGCCCTCGTCGGGTTTCAGCAGGCCCGCCACCAACTTGGTCAACGTGGACTTGCCGCAGCCGGAGGGGCCGACGACGGCGACAAAGCCGCCTTCGGGCACCGACAGCTCCAGCCCGTCCAGCACCGGCAGAGGGCCATTGGCGGTCTTGTAGGCGTGGCGCACGCCCTTGATCTCGATGAGGTTGGTCATGTCTTGCCTTGCATGGGTGCGCCGGGGCGGTAGAGCCGTCCCGGCGCGGTCTTCGTCAGGGTCTCACTCGAGCGGGAAGCCGCCCTCGGGAAGGTAGTCGCCGGTGAAGTAGAGCGCGGCATCGGGCTCGTGCTGGAACTCGTAGGTCAGCTTGATCTGCTCGAGCGCGCTCTGCATGCGGGTGTCGTCGATCGGTCCGAAGCCGTTCGCCTTCGTCCAGTCGGTGACCACATTGGCGTCGAGCGCCAACTCGAGCCGGCGGGTTTCCAGCTCAGCATCCGCAGCGGGGTTGCGCGAGACGAGGCTTTCCACCGCGGCGGCGGGATCGGCCACCGCATCTTTCCAGCCTGTGGCGACGGCGGCGAGGAAGCCCTTGAGCAGGTCGCTGTTCTCGGCGGCCCAGTCGGTGTTGACGATGATCGCGTTGCCGTAGAGGTCGACGCCGTAATCGGCCATCAGGAGGGTCGAGATGTCGGCCTCATCCACGCCGAGGCGGGCGGTGTTGAGATAGGAGGTAAAGGAAAAGCCGGTGATAGCGGCCACCTTGCCCTCGGCCAGCATCGGCTCGCGGGTCGGGAAGCCGACGGGCTCGATGGTGATCTTCGAGGTGTCGAGATCGTTCTCGGCGGCAAAGATCGGGAACTGCGCCCATGCGCCATCCGGCGGCGGCGCACCCAGCACCTTGCCCTCGAGGTCCTTGGGGGCCTCGACGCCCAGCGACTTGCGGCCGATGATGGCAAAGGGCGGCTTGTCGTAGACCATCATGACGCCGGTCACCGGCGCACCGGGGTTCTGGTCGAGGAACTTGATCAGCGAGTTGATGTCGGCAAAGCCCACGGGGAAGGCACCGGTGGCCACTTTGGGGATGGCGTCAAGCGAGCCGGATCCGGCGGAGATCTCCACCTCGAGACCGGCATCGGCGAAATAGCCCTTGTCGATGGCGACGAAATAGGGGGCCGAGGGGCCTTCGAATTTCCAGTCGAGCGCGAAGGGCAGGGCGGTCTGGGCCGAAGCGGCGGTGGCGGCGGCCACGAGGGTGGCGGCCAGCGCGAAGGCGCGGGGGGTCATGGTGTCTTCCTCCGTGTTGCGGCGGTCGGGCCGCCAGGATTTTCGGCGTGTTCGTCACGTCTTGCGGCGAGCTTGCCCGGAAATGCGGCGGTGGGAAGACCTGATCGGAGGAAGTCGCGCGCCGGCCCTGCTGATTTTTAATCGAATGATCAAAAGTTAGGCAGAGAGGTCCTCGGCGCCCTTGCGCAGCGGCAGGCCGGCCGCCAGCGCGCCCTCGATCAGCGAAGCCGCGAGGTGGTGCGCATGGAGCCCGTCGCTGGGCAGCATGTCGGGCACCTGCACCACGCGCATGCCCGCGGCGCGGGCGCTGGCGGCACCGGTGTCGCTGTCCTCGAAGGCGAGGCAGAGCTCCGGCGCATGGCCGAGCGCCTCGGCGGCCAGGAGGTAGGGATCGGGCGCGGGCTTGGGGTTCTCGACGTGGTCGAAGGCGATCACCGCAGTGAAATGTGCGCGCAGCCCGGCGAGGGTGAGCTTGCGCTCGGCCTCCTCCGCACCCGAGCTGGTGGCCACCGCCATGGGCAGACCGAGCGCGGCGATCTCCTCGACCAACAGCTGCACGCCGGGCTTTAGCGGCAAGCCGCTGGCCGCGCGCAGGGCGATACTCTCCTCGCGGATCGCCTGCAGCAGCATCGGCTGGTCGAGGTGCCCGTAGGTGTCGCGCAGGGCGCTTGCCACGGCGTTTCGGTCGCGGCCGATCAGCGCTTCGAGAAACCCCGGCGCCACGGTCTCGCCGAAACGCAGGAAGGCGCGCCGCCCGGCCTCGAGCGCGACCCGTTCACTGTCCACGAGCGTTCCGTCGAGGTCGAAGATGACGGCGGCGAAGGGGAGTGGGGTGGTCATGGCGGGCCTTTCTGCATCGGGCGCCGCCATGTGACCCATCGCGCGGGGGAATGTCGAGGCCGCGGTGTCGTGCCATGCTGTCTGCCTTTGAGTCAGGCTTGAGTCAGGCAGGCACCACAGAAACCTCGTGGACCACGGAGGGTGGTTCGATGATCGCGCGTGTCTTCCAGGTCGTCGCGATCCCGCTGCCGCGCCGCATTAGCGGCTCGTCGAGGTGCTGCCGGGGGCGCTGCGAGGCGCCCCCGGCGGGATCCTCAGAGCTTGATGCGGAACTGCGCGTAGCCCTCCTCGGTGTCGCCCGCGTCCTCGATGTCGAGCGCGACGCTTTCCATGTAGTCGCGTGCCTTGGGGCCGGTCTCGAAGAGCACCGTGGTGCCGTCCATCGGGGCGAAGCTCCAGTTGTCGTCAGCGCTCGGGTTGATGGTGCCCTGCTCGACGATGTAGCGCACGATGACATCGCGATTGGTGTCCGGCGCCTCGAAGACGATGGTGTCGCCGGTGCCCGGGAAGCTGCCACCGCCCGAGGCGCGGTAGTTGTTCGTCGCGATGATGAATTCGGCCTCGGGATCGATCGGCTTGCCCTCGTAGGCGAGGTTGACGATCCGGTTGGTCTCCTCGTTCACCACATTGCCATCGCGGTCGAACATCGCCGGTTGCGACAGGTCGATCTGATAGGTCACCCCGTCGATCACGTCGAAGTTGTAGCTCGGGAAGTCAGGGTTGAGCAGCGGTGCATCACTGGCGCCGGGCTCGATCTGGTTGAACATGCCCGCAGACCGCTCCAGCCAGCCCTTGATCTGAGCGCCAGTGACCTTCACCGCGCGCACCGTATTGGGATAGAGGTAGAGATCCGCGACGTTCTTGATCGCCACCGGGCCCGCGGGCACGTCGGTGTAATACTCCGGCCCGCCGCGGCCACCGGCCTTGAACGGCGCTGCCGCCGACAGGATCGGCAGGCCCTCGTATTCGGTGCCCTTCATCATCTGCGCGATGTACCAGCTCTGCGCGATCGAGACGATCTGCACCGAGGGGTCATCCGCCACCAGCGCAAAGTAGGAATAGAGCGGCGCCGAGGTCTCGCCCACCGCGCGGCGCACGTAGTCCAGCGTCGCCTCGTGCTCGGGGCGGATCGAGTCGAGCACCTCCGCGTCGTCCTCGACCAGCGCCGTGATCGAGCGGTCTTCGCCGCGCTCGTAGATCGGGCGCGCTTCTGACGTGGTCGAGACCACCTTCCACGCGTTGCCGTCGCGCTCGAGCAGCAGGTCGATGAGCCCCATGTGCGAACCCCAGAACCCCCCCATGACGGCGGGCTTGCCGTGGATGGTGCCCGCCGAAAGGTCGATGGCGTCCTGCCCGTCGTAATCCGGCGAGGGGAAGACGAGGTGGCTGTGACCGGTCATCAGCGCGTCGATCCCGTCGACGGCGGCCAGCGGTACCGAGGCGTTCTCCATCCCGTCCTCGTGCTGCGCCGCGCCGATACCGGAGTGCGAGAGCGCAATGATGATCTCGGCGCCCTCTTCCTTCATCTGCGGCACGAACGCCTCGGCGGTGGTGACGATGTCGCGCGCCTCGACGTTGCCCTCGAGATGTTTGCGGTCCCAGTTCATCACCTGCGGCGGGGTGAAGCCGATGATGCCGACGCGGATAGGATGGGTAGTGCCGGCCCCGTCGGTGACCTCGCGGTCGAGGATCACGTAGGGCTTGAACAGGGTCTCGTCCTCGCGCGGGTTCGCGCCCTGCTTCTTGGCGATATTCGCAAGCACGATGGGGAAGTTCGCGCCTGCGGCGGATTTCTCGAGGAAGCCGAGCCCGTAGTTGAACTCGTGGTTGCCGATGGTGCCCGCGTCATAGCCCAGCGTGTTCATCGCGGTGATGACCGGGTGCATGTCGCCGTCCTTCATGCCACGCTCGTAGGCGATGTAATCGCCCAGCGGGTTGCCCTGAAGGAAGTCGCCATTGTCGACGAGCAGCGTGTTGGTGGCCTCGGCGCGGATGCTCTCGATGATCGAGGCGGTGCGTGACAGGCCCACGGTGTCGACCGGCTTGTCGGCGTAATAGTCGTAGGGGAAGACGTGCACGTGCAGGTCGGTGGTTTCCATGATGCGCAGGTGCGCCTGATTGGCCGCCGCCCGGGCCGAATAGGGGTGCAGCGCGATCAGCGCGCCACTCGCGGCGCTGCCAGCGAGAAAGCCTCGGCGGCTGATCGGGGTTTGGGGAAGTTTGCGCATCTTGCTCTCCTTCGAGTCTCGTCGCTGCGGGAATAGTGCAGCTTCAAGACGGTCTTGCAACGATTGCCTCGCGCGGCATCGCGTATTGGCAGATGACGCTGCGACATGCGCCGGGGGCTGTGCATCGCGCCTCCGGCACGGCTCGGAGGGCGCATCGGTTGCCAGTCCGCGCGCCGCGTGCCATCCCTTGCCCGACCCAGCAGGAGACACGGCATGCGGCAGGCGGAAGAGGTGACATTTGGCGGCTCGGGGCTCGATCGGGCGGCGGAGCTGCGCGGCGACGTCCCGGGCCTTGCGGCGTTGATGCAGCGCCCCGGCGCGCGCGGCGTGGTGTTCTGGCGCGGCAAACCTCTCATTGCCGATGAGGCGTCGCGCGGCACCTCCTGTGCCGGGCTGCTCCGGCTGCCGCTCGATCATCCGCTGCTCGGCGCGGCGCGGTCGCGGCCGGTGCTCCTTGGGCGCGAGGCGGGCGAGGTTGTGCTGGCCTACGACATTTCTGCCTGGGAGCCCGACGCGCCGCAGGAAGAGGGCTTTGTCGACCCGAGCGTGCAGGTCCACCCGGATGCGCCGGAGGGCGCGCGTTTCGTCGAGCTGCGCACGCTGCTGATGGCGCTCACCCCGCGCGACGCCGAGCTCGCCGCCACCGCCAAGGCGATCCTCGGTTGGCACGATACGCATGGGTTCTGTGCGCGCTGCGGGTCGGCCTCTGATGTGACGCAGGCGGGCTGGCAGCGGGTCTGCCGATCCTGCGGCGGCCAGCATTTCCCGCGCACCGATCCGGTGGTTATCATGCTGATCACCCGCGGCAATGCCTGCCTTCTGGGCCGGTCGCCGGGTTGGCCCGAGGGAATGTACTCCTGCCTTGCCGGCTTCATCGAGCCCGGTGAGACGGTCGAGGCGGCGGTGCGCCGCGAAGTGATGGAGGAGACAGGGGTCGAGGTCGGTCCGGTCTCGCTGCTCACCAGCCAGCCCTGGCCCTGGCCCTCGTCGCTGATGCTCGGCTGCCACGGCGAGGCGACAAGCGAGGCCATCACCATCGACCCGGTCGAAATCGAGGCCGCGCAATGGGTCAGCCGCGAGCGGCTCGCCGATGCCTTTGCCGGGCTCGAGCCGGGCCTCGTGCCGGCGCGACGCGGCTCGATCGCCAACCACCTGCTGCGCAACTGGCTTGCGGACCGCCTTGAATAGGCCAAGATGCGGCGGCAAATGGGGAAAACTGGGTAACGAGGCAGGCAATGGACATCTCCACCAAGGAAGACATCGCGGTTCCGGTCGAGCGGGTCTACGCGGAGGCGACGAATTTCGATCATCTCGAGCGGCAAATCATGCGGCGTGGGATCGAGTTGCGGCGGGTGAACCCGGAGGGCGCGGGCAGCCATGCCTGGCACGCGGTGTTCAACTTCCGCGGCAAGGCGCGGTCGGCCGATATCACGCTGGTCGAGGAGGATGCGCCGAACCTGCTGGTCTATCGCAGCTTGACGGACGGGCTCGAGGTGATGACGCGGATCGAGTTCGTGGCGCTGTCGCGCAGCCGCACGCGGGTGGCGATGGACCTCGAATTGAAGCCCAAGACGCTCTCGGCCCGGCTCATGGTGCAGTCGCTGAAGCTGGCGCGGGCCAATCTCGAAAAGAAGTTCCGGCTGCGCATGGCAGACTACGCGCAGGCGATCGAGGACCGACTGAATCGCGCCTGATCAGCGCGGGACAGCGAGCGGCTTCAGCACGCGGTAGAGCGCGCGCCAGGCTTCGAGACGATCCTGCAGTGCGGCAGTGGGGCGGGGGCCGAAGATCTCGCGCGCCTCGGGGCGCCGGGCCAGGTCGCTGCGCGACAGCGCGCCTGTGGCCAGCGCCGCGAGCTTGGCCGCGCCCAGAGAGGGCCCGCTGGTGGCACTTTCGGGACGGAAGAGGCTCAGTCCGCTGGCATCCGCGACGCTTTGCAGCAGCAAGTCGCTTTGGGCCCCGCCGCCGAGCGCGGGCAAAGGTGCCAGCCCCTGCGCGGCAGGCCCGAAGCTTTGCACCGCGTCGGCAAAGCAGAAGGCCACTGCCTCGACCACCGCGCGCATCATCGCGGCGCGACTGGTGCTGTCCTCGAGCCCGAAGAAGCCGCCGCGGATGTGCGGGTCGCCATGCGGGCTGCGCTCGCCGGTGAGATAGGGCAGAAAGAGCGGCACGCGGGTTTCGGGCACCTCTGCAGCTTCCTGCAGCAGCGCGCCGATCTCGGCCCCGGACACCCCGGCGAACCAGGCGATCGGGCGGGCACCGTTGAGCATCGCGGCCATCTGGTACCAGCGTTCCGGAAGGGTGTGGGCGAAGGCGTGCACGAAGGCCCCAGGGTTGGGGCGATAGGCGCTACCCGCCAAGAGGAACTGCCCCGACGTGCCGAGAGAGATGAGCCCGGTGCCATCCTCCACGGCGCCCACGGCAACCGCACCGGTGGCCGCATCGCCGCCGCCGGTGACGATCTGCACCTTGGGCGAGAGACCAAGCTCGGCTGCCATTTGCGGGAGCATTTCTCCGGCGACCTGTGCGCCCTCGAGCACCGGCGGCAGCCAGTCCGGATCGGTCGCGGAGGCGGCACAGAGGGCCTCGGACCAGCGCCTCTGCGCCTGGTCGAACCAAAGGGTTCCGGCGGCATCCGAGGGATCGGTGGCGTAGCCGCCGTGCAGGCGCAGGCCAAGGTAGTCCTTGGGCAGAAGTACATGGGCAATGCGGGCGTGGGTCTCGGGCTCGTGCCGCGCCAGCCAGAGCAGCTTCGGAGCGGTGAAGCCGGGCAGCGGTGGAACCCCCGCGAGGGTGCCGATCCCGGGCAGCGCCTCCTGCAGCGCGGCGCATTCGGCATGGGCACGGCCGTCGTTCCACAGCATTGCCGGGCGCAGCACCGCGCCCGCCGCATCGAGCAGCACGGCACCGTGCATCTGTCCCGACAGGGCAATGGCGCTTATGCTCCGGCGCTCGGCCTCGGGCAGGGGCGCGATCAGTTCGGCGAGAACCGCGCGGGCCGCCTGCCACCAGTCCTCGGCGTTCTGCTCGGAAGCGTAGGGCGTGGGCGACGCGGTGGTGAGCGGGCGGCGCGCTTCGGCGCGCGGCCTGCCTGCCTCGCACAGCAGGCCGATCACCGAGCTGGTGCCGAGATCCAGTCCGATTTCCAAGCTGCGTCTCCTCCCATGAGCCCCATTTCGCCCAACCTTTTCGCGGATCGGCGCAGGCCGCAAGGGGGCTCAGCCGAGGGTGATCACCCGTCCGCCAGCGGCCTTGGCATCCTCGGGGTCGTGGGTCACCAGCAGGACTGGCAGGCCCTGAGCCCGTGCCCGCTCGAAGACCAGCGCGCGGATCTGCCCGCGGCGGGCGGCATCGAGCTTCGAGAAGGGCTCGTCGAGCAGCAGCGCGCGGGGCTCGGCGAGCAGCATCCGCATCAGGGCGACGCGGGCCTTCTGCCCGCCCGAAAGCGTGGCGGGGTCGCGCGTGGCAAATCCCTCGAGGCCGATGTCGCGCAGCGCGGTGTCGATCTTTTCGTGCCGGGCCCTGCCGCGCAGCCGCGGCGGCAGGCCGAAGCCGAGGTTGCCGCCGACCGAAAGGTGGGGAAACAGCAGCTCGTCCTGAAAGAGAATGCCGGCGCGGCGCTGCTCGGGTGGCAGGTAAGTGATCTCGGTGCCGTCGAGCGTGATGCGCCCCTCCAGCGTGAACCCGGGCGCCAATGTTCCGATGACCGCGGCGAGCAGCGTGGACTTGCCCGAGCCCGAGGGCCCCATGACCGTCAGCACCTCGCCCGGTACGACGGTGGCGTCGAGCGCCAGCAGGGGGGCGCCGTGATGGAGGATGCGCAGGTGATCCAAGACCAGCCCCCTATCCATGTCGCATTCCCCGCCGGTTGCGCCAGGCCAGCGCCGGGATCAGCAATGCCAGACCGAAGGGCAGGAAGGCCGCGGCGGTCTGCGCCAGAGCGGTCACACCGATGACCCGCCGGTCGCCGCCGGACGCGAGGGCGAGCGCCTCGGTGGTCAGGGTTGGCACGCGGCCTCCGCCGATCAGCAAAGTCGGCAGGTATTGCCCGACACTGACGGCAGCGCTGACCGCGGCGGCGGTGAGCCAGGGTCGCAGCAGCATCGGCAGGCGCACGCGCCAGAAGGTGGCACCGGGGCCGCGCCCCAGCGCGTGGGCGACGGCGGCGTAGCGCGGATCGAGCGCGCGGTAGGGGTCAGAGAGCGACAGGAAGGCATAAGGCAGCACGAAGACCACATGCACAGCGATCACCGCCGCCAGCGTGCCATCGAGTCCGGTGAGCAGCCCGGCCACCTGCAGCCCTGGCAGAAAGGCGATCTGCGGCACCAGCAGCGGCAGATAGAGCAGCCAGAGCGCCCGCGCGCCGGGCCGTAGCCCGTGGCGTTGCTCGGCCTCGAGGCAGGCGGTCGTCAGGATCATGGCGATGCCAGAGGACGTGGCGGCGATCAGCAGGGTCCGCGCGAAAAGCGCCAGCAGCTCGGGTCCGTGGCGCATCCAGCTGCGCAGGCTCCAGCCTTGTGGCAGCAGTTCGGGAAAGCGCCACAGCCCGGCGAAGGACCAGACTGCCAGCCCGATGAGCCCCAGCAGCACCAGCGCCGCCGAAAGCGCGCCGAGGCCGAGCCCCAATGCGCGCAGTAGCCGTTCGCCGTGGCCGCGCCCTCCGGCCACCAGCCAGCGCGCCGCGAGCCGTGCGAGCGTGATCTCTGCGCCGCGCCAGAGCAGCAATGCGGCCAAGGTCAACGCCAGCAGCAGCAGCGCCCCGGCGGCGGCGCGGAAACGCATCGCGAGGTCCGGATCGTTCATCCATCTCAGCACCTGCACCGCCAGTGGCGGCGGCGTGCCCGGCCCGAGGATCATCGCCACGTCAACCACCGAAACCGAGAAGGCCAGCACGGCGTAAACCGGCAGGCGGATCTGTGGATAGAGGCGCGGCAGGATCACCTTGAACCAGGCGGCGACGCGGCCGTACCGCAGGGCCTGCGCGGTGGCGAGACTCTGTGCCGGGCGCAGCGCGGGCAGGGCGGCGAGGGTCATCAGCAACAGGAACGGCATCTCCTTCACCACCAGCCCGGCGATCAGCGACAGGCCGAAAGGGTCCTGCAGGATCAAGAGGTCCGGCGGGCGCTCCCACCCCAAAGGCTGCGCGATCAGCCGGGCGATCCAGCCCGAGGGAGCGATGAGGAAGGCCAGCCCGAAGGCGGCGGCGGCATGGGGAACCGACAAAAGCGGAGAGAGCGCGCGTTCGAGGGCTCTGAAGGCGCGGGTGCCCTGCCAGCCGGCGCAGATCAGCACCGTCAGCGCCAGCGAGACCAGCGTCGCCGCGAGGCCGGTGAAAAGCGACAGGGCCACCGCGCGGGGCAGCCCCGGCCACCCCAGCAAGTCGCCGAAGGGCTCAAGGCTGAGGTCGGTTCCGCCGAGGGCGGGCATCAGGCCAAAGGCCGGGGCGAGCGTGCCCGCCAAGCCCGCCGCCACCGGCCCGAGCAGTGCCAAGAGCGTCAGGACCGGCGCCGCGCGGGTCGGCGAGAGGCCCACTCAGGGGGCCACGCCGTAGCGCGAGGTCCAATCCTCTTCGAGCTTTTCCATCCACGACGGATGTGGCTCGGGCAGGGTGGGCCCCAGCTCTTCGGGGGTCAGCGTCGCGATGCCGACCGGGATCTCGTCGAAGAGCCGCACCTGATCGTCCGAAAGCCGGTCCATCGCCAGCACCGTGCCAAAGCCCAACTCGTCGGGGCTGGCCATGCGCGCCTGCGCCTGCGGCGAGAGCAGCAGGTTGGCGATCACCATCGCCCCCGCCTTGGCATTGGCGTTGTAGGGGATGGCGACGAAGCTGGCGTTGCCGAGCGAGCCGCCCTCGAGCACGAAGCTGCGGACCGTGTCAGGCAGCTGGAAGTTCGCGATGGCGTTGGAGGCGGCGTTGGGGTTGAACTCGAAGCCGATGTCGATCTCGCTGTCGGCCACGAGCTGGATCATCCGCTGGGCGTTCTGCGGGTAGGCTTTGCCCTGGCGCCAGAGATTCGGGGTCAGCGCGTCGAGCCAATCCCACAGCGGGGCGGTTGCAGAGGCGTAATCGGCCTCTTCGACCGGCTGCGACAGGGCATCCGTGTCCGGGGTCAGCTCGATCAGCGCCTGCTTGAGGAAGGTCGAGCCGAGAAAGTCCGGCGGCTGCGGATAGGTGAAGCGGCCGGGGTTCTGCTCTGCCCACTCCGCCAGCGCCGCCATGCTGCGCGGTGGCCGGGACAGGCGGGCGGTGTCATGGTAGAACACCAATTGCGCCATGCCCCAAGGGCTTTCCAAGCCCTCTGTCGGCACGGTGAAATCGGCGGTGAGCGCGGCATTGGCCTCGGGGTCGGTGAGCTGCCAGTTCGGCAGCGCCTCGGACCACGGGCCAAAGAGCAGCTCCTGCCGCTTCATCGCCGCGAAATTCTCCCCGTTGATCCAGATGAGGTCGATGGCCCCGCCCGTGTCCTTGCCGGCGCTCTTTTCGGCCAGCACACGGCTCACCGCCTCGGCGGTGTCCGAGAGCTTCACGTGTTCCAGCGTCACGCCGTAATTCTCCTGCGCGAGCTCGCCCATCCAGTCGATGAAGGCATTGACGTTCTCGGCCCCGCCCCAGGCGTTCCAGTAGACGGTCTGCCCCTTGGCCTCGGCCAAGACGGCGTTCCAGTCGGCGGGGTCCGCCTCGGCAAAGGCAAGGGTAGGAGCTGTGACAGTGAGGGCAGCGGCAAGGCCGAACGGCAGCCAGTTGCGCATCGGACGGCGGATCATCGCGCGGGTCTTTCCTGCTGTGCCGCAAGATGCGGCAATTTCGTGCTATAGGGAGTCATGTTTTCGCAAGTGCGCCGCCCCGGGGTCAATGGCAAAAGGCTGTGAACGATTGCCACGCGCTTGTCGCCTTCGGGCGCCTTTCTATCTGAGCCATATGTATTTTTGAGGAGCATCGCCCATGTGGGACGAACGATATGCCGTCGAGGACTACGTGTATGGAACCGAGCCTTCGGGCGTTTTGATCCGCCGAAACCACTGGCTGAAGCCGGGCGCGCGGGCGCTTTGCGTTGCCGATGGCGAGGGGCGCAACTCTGTCTACCTTGCGGGGCAGGGTCTGAAGGTCACCGCATTTGATGGCGCGGCGCCCGCGGTCGAGAAGGCGCGGCGGCTGGCCGTCGAGCGCGGAGTCGAGGTCGACTACGCGGTGCAGGATGTCTTCGACTGGTCCTGGCCGGTGGCGGAATTCGACCTTGTTGTCGGCATCTTCATCCAGTTCGTCGGCCCCGCCGGGCGCGCCATGCTGTTCGACAAGATGAAGGCGGCGCTGAAGCCCGGAGGCGTGTTGCTCCTGCACGGCTACACGCCGCAGCAGCTGCGCTACGGCACCGGCGGCCCGGGCGTGGCCGAGAACCTCTACACCGCCGGCATGCTTCGCAAAGCCTTTGCCGACATGCAGGTGCAAGTGCTCGAGGACTATGAGCTCAATATCCAGGAGGGCCGGGGCCACAACGGGCGCTCGGCGCTGATCGACATGATCGCCGTCAAGCGCTGAACACTGCGCGGCTCAGGCCTCTTGCGCGGCGAAGTGCTGCGCCACGATCCCGGGAAGCTGGTCCCAGTGGTCGAAGGCATAGGCGTGCGGCAGCTCCCCCACCGGGGATTTGCGATAGCCCTCGGTGAAGAGGACAAACGGCAGGCCAGCGCGCTCGGCGGTCTCGGCGTCGACTTCGCTGTCGCCGACGTAAAGCCCCGGCCCGCCCAGATCATGCATGACCTTGATCAGCGGCGCGGGATCCGGCTTGCGCACCGGCAGGGTGTCGGCGCTGGCGACGGCGCGCAGGTGGCGGTCGAGCCCGAAGTGCTTCAGCGCGATATGGGTGGGGGCCTCGGGCTTGTTGGTGCACAGCCCCATGGCGCAGCCGAGCAGCTCGAGCCGCGCCAGCGCGTCGATCACCCCGGGGTAGAGCACCGTCAGCGCCGGATCTCGCTCGTATTCGTGCATGAACTTGCCCAGCAGCCGGGCGTGGGCGTCGGGATCATCGCTGAGCCCCACGGCTTCGACCACCCGCTCGATGAGCACCGACGCGCCCTTGCCGATGAAGCTGCGGGCCTGCTCGAAGGTGATTTCTGGCAGCCCCTCGCTGCGCAGAACGACATTGGTGGCGCGGTGCAGGTCCGGGGCGCTGTCGATCAGCGTGCCGTCGAGATCAAAGACTACGGATTTCAGCATGTTGCGCGGCCTTCGGCGAAGAGGGCGTGAGAGAAGGGCATGGCGCAAGGCTCCTGTATCGGCGCCGCGGGAAGGCGGTGCGCGGCCATACTGGCCCCGCCAGGGCACGACGTCCAGCGCCACCGGGATCTCATTCGCCGAGCCATTCGGGCGGCAGCACCATGACCGTCGGTTGCGGGGGCAGGGTGTTCAGGCCGATGACCAGCTCGGAGCTGTCGCGGCGCTCGACCACGAAGGTGTCCGACACATCCGCGATGAAGCGCTCCAGCGAGGCGCCGGAGAACCAGTGCATCGGCAGGATCAGCGAGCTGCGCAGCCTCTCGACCACGCGCTCCATATCCTCGAGCGGCATCGTCATGCCGCCGTCCACCGGGACCATCAGCACGTCGATCCGGCCGAGTGCGGCGTATTGCGCGTCGCTTGGCTCGTGGTGAAGGTGGCCGAGATGGCCGATGCAGAGCCCCTCGACCTCGAAGACAAAGATCGAATTGCCGTTTTCCTCGGTTCCGCCGTAGGCCGAGCGGATGTCCGTCGAGACATTGCGCACCAGCATCTCGCTTAGGTCTAGGTGATGCTCGATGCCCTCGCCGAAGGGCCCCCAGCCCTCGAGGATGTGCGGGATCGCCGGATCGGGATAGGGGGTCCAGTGGCTTGTGTGCGCGTGGTTCATGGTGACGACGTCTGGGATCATCGGCACGTTGCCGATGTAGCCGGTGAAATCGGTCACCACGTTCAGCCCACCGCGGGTCTGGATCAGGAAGGAGGCATGCGAGAGATACTGGATGCGCACCGAATACTCGGGCACCGGGTCGGTCCAGGCCGCCTGGTGCAGATACTGTATGCCGGGTGCGGCGTCGGCGATGGCGATGCAGTGAGACGCGCGGCGCTCCTGCGCCTCGGCGGGCAGGGGGGCGGTCAGCAGAGGAATCAGCGCGGCGGCTGAGGCAAGGACAGGACGCGGCATGGCGGGGCTCCTTTCGGGAAGCAGCCTAAGCCGGATGGCCCCGCGCGAAGTTAAAATTTACGTGGGGTAAGCTTTGGGCGCTCTGCGAACGCGTGGCAGCGGCCTTCCCCGCGGGCCATCAGCCGACCTGTGTCCGCCCGCGCCGGTCCAGCCGCAGCGCGCTGTAAAGCACATGGGTGCGCCAGCGGCCATTGATCTGCAGATAGCTCTGCGCCACGCCCTCGTACTTGAAGCCCGAGCTTTCCAGCAACCCTCGCGAGGGAACGTTCTCCGGCAGGCAGGCAGCTTCGATGCGGCTGAGGTCCATCGCGGTGAAGGCGTGATGCACCAGCGCCGCGATCGCCTCGCGCATGTAGCCGTGACGGGAGAAAGGCTGGCCGGTCCAGTAGCCGAGCGTGCCCGACTGCGCCGGGCCGCGCCGGATGTTGTCCAGGGTGATCGCTCCGATCAGCAGCTGGTCTTCGCGCCGGACAATGAAGAGCGGCACCGCCGAACCTGCGTTGATCGAGCGCTGCGCCCAGTAGACACGGTTGGTAAAGGCGCGCCGCGACAGGTGATCCTCGGCCCAGGACGGCTCCCAGGGGGTGAGGTATTCCTTGCTCTGCAACCGCAGCGCGACCCAGGCGTTGAAATCGCCATGGAGCGGCGGGCGCAGGATCAGGCGCTCGCTGTCGAGCCTGAACTTCCGCCGCCGTCCCAGCATCACGCGGCTCGCTGCGCCTGCAGTTCGCCCAGCCCCGGCGCGCCCGAGACCGGCCCGTAGAGCGCCAGCGCCGCAGGCGCCTCGGCGGCGACGGTCTCGGCGAAGTCGCGCACGTCGCCGGTGGTGACATTGTCGATCTTCTCGACCGTCTCCTCGATCGGCGGCACCTCGCCCCAGATCTGCACCATGCGCGCCATGCGCTCGGCGCGGGAGGACGAGCTTTCCAGCCCCATCAGCAGCCCGGCCTTCATCTGCGCGCGGGCGCGGGCGACCTCCTCGGGGGACATGTCGTCAGCGGCGCGCTTCATCTCGTCGATGGTCAGCCGGGCAAGCTCGCCGACTTCCTCGCCGGAGGTTCCGGCGTAGATCGTGTTGAGCCCGGTTTCCGCATAGGCGCCGGTCTGCGAGAAGATCGTGTAGCACAGGCCGCGCTTTTCGCGGATCTCCTGGAACAGCCGCGAGGACATGCCGCCCCCGAGCGCGATCGAGTAGATCTGCGCGGTGTAGAAGGCGGGGTCGCGATAGCCCGGCCCTTCGAAGGCCAGCGCCAGATGCGCCTGCTCGAGCGTCTTCTCGCGGCGGAACTCTCCGCCGGTGAACCGCGCGTTCTCGGCAATCGGCGCAAGCCGCGGCGCCATGTGGCCAAAGAGCGCCTCGGCCTGCGCCACCAGCGCCTCGTGATCGACCGCGCCGGCGGCCGAAAGGATCATCTGGCCCGGCCCGTAGTGCTCGGTGACAAAGTTGGCGAGATCGTCGCGCCCGAAGCCCTTCACGTTGGCTGCCTCGCCGAGGATGGTGCGCCCGAGCGCCTGTCCACCATAGGCCTGCTCTTGCAGCCAGTCGAAGATCACATCATCGGGCGTGTCGAGCGCCTGGCCGATTTCCTGCAGGATCACGTGGCGCTCGGTCTCGATCTCCTTGGGCTCGAAGATCGGGTTGAGCAGGATGTCCCCGATCACGTCCATGGCGAGCTTGGTGTCGTTCTCCAGCACGCGGGCGTAATAGGCGGTCACCTCGCGCGAGGTATAGGCATTGATGTAGCCGCCCACGTCCTCGATCGCCTCGGCGATCTGCAGCGCGCTGCGGGTCTTCGTGCCCTTGAAGGCCATGTGCTCGAGGAAATGGGCAATGCCGTTTTGCTCGAGCCGCTCGTTGCGGCCCCCGGCGGTGACCCAGATGCCAAGCGAGGCCGACTGCAGGCCGGGGACGTTTTCCGAAACGACGCGGAAGCCGTTCGTAAGGGTGGTGAGTTGCACGGTCACTTGGAGATACGCTCCCGGATGAGGGTTTCGAGTGCCGCAAGGTCATTGGGCACGCGGGTGACACGCTCGGGGCGGTCAAAGAGATCGGCCATGCGCGCGGGTAAGGGCGGGCGGATGCCGCTGGCCTTCTCGACGGCGTCGGGGAACTTGGCCGGATGCGCGGTGGCGAGGGTGATCATCGGCACCGAGGGGGTGCGATGCTCCTCGGCGACCTTCACGCCGATGGCGGAATGCGGGCACAGAAGCTCGCCCATGGTCTCGCGCGCCTGCGCGATGGTGGCCAGGGTTTCGTCTTCCGAGGCGCGGCCGCTCTCGAAATGCTCGCGCAGCGCCTGCAGCGCGCCCTGGCTGACGTGGAAGCCGCCCGCTTTCAGCTCGTCCATCAGCTGCGCCACGGCCGCACCGTCGCGGCCGTAGGCATCGAAGAGCGCGCGCTCGAAGTTGCTGCTCACCTGGATGTCCATCGAGGGGCTAATCGACGGGTGCACTTCCGAGGTCTGGTAGTCGCCGGTCGACAGGCAGCGGTGCAGGATGTCGTTCTGGTTGGTCGCCACCACCAGCCGGTCGATGGGCAGACCCATCTTCTTGGCGATGTAGCCGGCGAAGATGTCGCCGAAGTTGCCGGTGGGCACGGTGAAGCTGACCTTGCGGTCGGGCGCGCCGAGCGAGACCGCCGACGAGAAGTAGTAGACCACCTGCGCCAGCACCCGGGCCCAGTTGATCGAGTTCACTCCCGCCAGCCGCACGTCGTCGCGGAAGGTGAAGTCGTTGAACATGTCCTTGAGCTTGGCCTGGCAGTCGTCGAAATGCCCGTCGAGCGCGAGGGCGTGGACATTGGCCTCGGGCGGCGTGGTCATCTGGCGGCGCTGGACCTCCGAGACGCGGCCATGCGGGAAGAGGATGAACACATCCACCGCGTCGAGCCCCTTGAAGGCCTCGATCGCCGCCGAGCCGGTGTCGCCCGAGGTCGCGCCGACGATGGTGACGCGCTCGCCGCGGCGGGTCAGCGCTTCCTGGAAGAGCTGGCCGATGAGCTGCATGGCGAAGTCCTTGAACGCCAGCGTCGGGCCGTGGAACAGCTCCAGCAGGAAGTGGTTCGGCGCCAGCTGCACCATCGGCGCGCGGGCGTTGTGGCCGAAACCGGCATAGGCCCTGGAGATCAGATCGCCGAAGGTCTCGTCGCTGAAGGTGTCGCCGACGAAGGGGCGCATGACGCGAAAGGCGACTTCCTCGTAGGATAGCCCGTTCAGCGCGCGGATGTCGCCAGGGGTCATCACCGGCACCGTCTCGGGCACGTAGAGGCCGCCGTCACGGGCAAGGCCAGAGAGCATGGCCTCTTCGAAGCTGAGCGCCGGGGCTTTGCCGCGGGTCGAGATGTAGCGCATGAGGGCTCAGGCCTTTCCTGTCTTAGACTGCCGGCGGATGTAATAGCCGGTCATGATCAGCCACACCACGGCCAGCGAAAACCAGGTGATGGCATATTGCAGGTGATCGTTTGGAATGCCGCTGGGGCTGACCGGCAGCGGCTCTATCTTGGGGTCGGCGGGGTCGATCTCGCGCGCGACGACGAGCAACGGCTCGGTCTGCAGCACCTCGGCCATGGCGCCGATGTCCCTGGCGAACCAGATGTTCGCCTTGAGGTCATTCTCCGGTGTCGCGCTGTTGCGGTCGTCCGGCCAGTGCAGGTTGCCGGTCACGGTGACCGGACCGGTGCTGCGCGCGGCGTCCTTGTCGGCATCGGCGGTGAAGCCGCGGTCGAGCAACAGCAGCCGCGGCCCGCTCGGCGCCCCCTCGACCCGGAAGGGCGAGATGATCCGATAGCCCGCGCCGACCTGCTTTTGGCTGACCAGCACGCGGATTTCGCCGGGCAGGATTTCGCCCTGCAGGGCGACCGGCTGGTAGCGCTGTTCGTCGGGCGAGATCATTTGCGGCAGGGGCTCGGCCGGGCCGGAGATGCGGCTGTCGATCTCGGCCAGCACGGCCTCTTTCCATTCGAGCCGGCGCAGCTGCCAACTGCCCAGGGAGACCAGGATCCCGGCGCCGATCAGGCCAAAGAGGAGAGGAGCGAGGTAGCGGGTCACGTAGGTCCGGGTCCAGCTTTCAGTCGAGGGTCGGGGCGCCTGTGCGTCCCGCCTGCTTTAGCGCCTCTGCGCGGGGCACATCAAGGCGCGATTGAGCGGCCTTGCAAGAGGGGCGGGAACTGCAGCCAAAGAGCAGGGCGTCCGCTCCTCTGCGGATGCGCCGCAGTCACCCCGGCATATCTGGAAAGAGAAGACGCGCGCTGCCGCTGCGTCTTCTCTTCTGCAAGCACGTTTGCCGAAGCCCTGCCGTCGCGCGCGGAGTCGGGCAGATGCGAAACGCCCGCCGAAAGGGGCGGGCGTCTGCGGTCCCGAAGGACGAAGCGCGGGGGCCTGGCTCAGCCGCCCCAGATGTAGACCGAGGCGAAGAGGAAGAGCCACACGACATCGACGAAGTGCCAATACCAGGCGGCGGCCTCGAAGCCGATGTGCTTGGTCGGGGTGAAGTCGCCCTTCATCAGCCTCAGCAGGCAGACGAAGAGGAAGATCGTGCCGATGATCACATGGGTGCCGTGGAAGCCCGTCGCCATGAAGAAGTTGGCGCCGTAGATGTTGCCCGAGAAGCCGAAGGCCGCGTGGGTGTACTCATAGGCCTGGAAGACGGTGAAGAGCACGCCGAGCGCGATGCCGATGATCAGGCCCCACTTCATGTCCTGGCGGTTGTTCTCATGCACCAGCGCGTGGTGCGCCCAGGTCACCGCGGCGCCAGAGCAGAGCAGGATCAGCGTGTTGATCAGCGGCAGGTGCCAGGGATCAAAGGTCTCGATTCCCGCGGGCGGCCAGACGCCGTCGACGGCCGGCGAGTTCGGACCCATCGGGTAGAGCGCATGTTTGAAGAACGACCAGAACCAGGCGAAGAAGAACATCACCTCGGACATGATGAAGAGGATGAAGCCGTACTTCAGGCCGATCTGCACCACCGGGGTATGGTCGCCCACCCGGCTTTCCGCGATCACGTCCGACCACCAGCCGAACATGGTGTAGAGCACGCCGACGAAGCCCGCGAGGAAAATCCACGGCCCGTGGTCGTGCATCCACAGCACCGCGCCGAAGAGCATGACGAAGGCAGAGGCCGAGCCGATCAGCGGCCAGGCTGATGGAGGCAGGATGTGGTAGTCGTGGTTCTTTGCATGCGCCATCTCGATTCCCTCGTTGGTCAGGCGGTCAGTTCACGGAACTGGTGTCCGCTTCCTCTTTGGCGAGAGCGGCCTGCGTCTCCTCTGGCAGGTCGATCTCGTAGAATGTGTAGCTGAGCGTGATGTGCTTGGCGAACTTCGCGTCGGGATCGTTGACGATCTCCGGGTCGACGTAGAAGCTCACCGGCATTTCCACCCGCTCGCCGGGCATGAGCACCTGCTCGGTGAAGCAGAAGCACTCGATCTTGCTGAAATAGGCGCCCGCATCATAGGGGGCCACGTTGTAGGCGGCCTGTCCGGCAATCGGGCGGTCGGTGGGGTTGTAGGCCTCGTAGAAGGCCAGCCCGTCCTCGCCGATGCGCAGCGTCATCTCGGTTTGCAGCGGCTTGAACTCCCAGGGGAAGCCGCGATCCTTGGAAGCATCGAAGCGGATCTTGATGGTTTGGTCGAGGATCTGCGAGGATTCCCCGGTGGCCACGTTGGTGGTGCCGCCATAGCCGGTGACCCGGCAGAACCAGTTGTAGAAGGGCACCGCTGCCCAGGCCATGGCGCCCATGAAGACCACCACGCCGATCAGCGACCAGAGGGTTTTCGTGGTCCCCTTAGTTGCCATTCTGGACCTCTTCCTGCTGCGGCGCGTTGGCGGCGCCGAAGTCCCCCGAGCCGATCTTCACCATGGTCAGCCCAAAGACGATCGCGATGAAGGCAGCCAGGGTCAGCCCGACCCCGATATTGCGCCCGCGGCGGCGCTGGTGCAGCTCGTGTTCGTGCGCAATGCCCATCAGAAAGCCCCCAGAAGATCGATGCCGAAACGGGCCAGCCCCGCCTCGACCAGGATCGCGCCGAAATGCGCGAAGAGGTAGAGCAGCGAGAGCTTGAAGAAGCTCTTTTCGGTTTTGAAGTTGTCCGCCTCGGACATGGTCTCGTCGCGGCGGAAGATGTCCCAGGCACCCTTGAGGAAGAGCACGTTCAGTACCAGCGCCACCGCAAGGTAAATCGGTCCGCCCACCGAGGTGAAGCCGGTGCCGATGGCCAGTGCGGCTAGCAAGATGGTGTAGACGAGGATATGCTTGCGGGTCGAGCGGCGGCCATGGGTCACGGTCAGCATCGGCACCTTCGCGTCGTCGTAATCGGAGCGCATGAACAGCGCCAGCGCCCAGAAGTGCGGCGGGGTCCACATGAAGGTCAGGCAGAACATCAGCACGGCCTCGACGCTGACCGACCCGGTCGCGGCGGCCCAGCCGATCATCGGAGGGAAGGCGCCCGCGGCGCCGCCAATGACGATGTTTTGCGGCGTCGAGCGCTTCAGCCACATGGTGTAGATCACCACGTAGAAGAAGATGGTGAAGGCCAGCAGCCCCCCCGCGAGGACGTTGGTGGCCAGCGCCAGGAAGACGCAGGAGAAGCCCGAGAGCGCGAGCCCGATGGCCAGTGCCTCGCCCGCCTGCACGCGGCCCGACGGGATCGGACGCTTGGCGGTGCGCTTCATCACCGCGTCGATGTCGGCGTCCCACCACATGTTCAGGGCGCCAGAGGCGCCGCCGCCCACGGCGATGAAGAGGATCGCGCAGAAGCCGATGAAGGGGTGAACCGGAACCGGAGCGGCCAGCAGGCCGACGAAGGCGGTGAAGACCACCAGCGTCATGACGCGCGGCTTGAGCAGGGCGAAATAATCGCCGAACTGCGCGTCGTACTCGGACACGCGGGCTGCCTGGGCTGCGGGATTGGTGGTGAGGTCGCTCATCTGGGTCTCGATTCAGGTCTTGGAAACGCGCCCTCCTCCTCGGGGCGCGCCTCCGTGGTGTAAAGAGTTACGACGCGGCGAGGAACTGGCGCACGTCGACGTAGCCGCCCTCGTCCTGCGAGGCAGCGAGCCAGGCGTCGTAGGCCTCCTGGCTGACCACCTTGACGGTGATCGGCATGTAGGCGTGGCTGATGCCGCAAAGTTCCGAGCACTGGCCGAAGAACACGCCTTCGCGCTCGGGCTTGAACCACAGCTCGGCAATGCGGCCCGGAACGGCGTCCTGCTTCACCCCGAAGGCGGGGATGGTCCAGGAGTGGATCACGTCGGCCCCGGTCACCTGCATGACCACGGTCTTGCCCACGGGCACGACCACGGCGCTGTCGGTGGCGAGCAGGAACTCGCTGTCGCTGTAGCCGGCTTCCTGCAGCTGGGCAGAGACCTCGGGGTTCATGCGGTTGTCGCCGCCGGTGGCCGGCGCGCCGATCATGTAGCCTTCGTAGCCGAGGTCGGTGCCGACGTATTCATAGCCCCAGTACCACTGGTAGCCGGTGACCTTGATGACCACGTCGCCCTCGGGGATTTCCTGCTGCTTGAACAGCACCGGCAACGAGAAGGCACCGATCACCACGAGAATCACGATGGGACCAAGGGTCCAGGCGATCTCCAGTGGAGAGTTGTGCGTGAAGCTCTTGGGGTTCGGGTTCGATTTCCTGTTGAAGCGCACCGCGGCGAAGGCCAGCAGCGCGATGACCAGGATGCAGATCGCGGTGATGATGACCAGCAGCATCCCGTCGAGCCAATGAAGATCGCGCGCCAGCTCGGTCGCGGCGGGCTGGAAGCCCACGCCGCCGGCCTGCGGGTGGCCGACCAGCTCCAGCGAGTCCTGCGCCATGGCGGGCGCGGCCTGCACAGCGGCGAGGGCTGCGGCGAGGGTGCCGGTGGCGCGGCCCGTCAGCATCGATAGTTTACGCATGTATCACCTGATCCGGTTGTCATTCTTCTCTGCGGACAGGAGGATTCACCCCCGAGCCGCCGCCCGAAGAGCCTCCTCCCTGTTGTTGTGGACTTTAAAAAGCACATTGCGCCCATCAAATAAAGATGAACGCTTGCGGCAAAAGCGCACTTTTTTGATCCAGATCAAATCTAAAAGGACAATCCCATGAGCGAAAGCCCCTTCCGGCCCTTTGAAACGGCCCTCGATCTGGACCGCACACTGGGGCAGCTGCGTAATGCTGTCGCGGGGGCGGATGACGGCGAATTGTTCCTCGAACGCCGCCGCGGCGAGGCTTTGGTGCTCGACGACGGGCGAATCAGGACCGCCAGCTACGACGCCTCCGAGGGATTCGGCCTGCGCGCGGTGCGTGGCGAGGTGGCGGGCTACGCCCATTCCACCGAGATCTCTGAACAGGCGATCACCCGCGCCGTGGAAACCGCGCGGTTGGCGGTGGGCGATGGCGGCGGCGTGCTCGCCCCGCCGCCCGCGGGCACCAACCGCAAACTCTACACCGACGCCGATCCGATTGCGGGGCACAGCTTCTCGGTCAAGCTCGACACGCTGCGCGAGATCGACGCCTTTGCCCGCGACCTCGATCCGCGGGTGGTGCAGGTGACGGCCACCATCGCCGCGTCGTGCCAAGAGGTCGCGATCCTGCGGCCCGAGGGCGGGCTGGTCTCGGACGTGCGGCCGATGACGCGCGTCACCGTGTCCGTCATCGTCGAGGAGAACGGCCGGCGCGAGCAGGGGGCGGCCTCGGGCGGCGGGCGCTACCTGCTGGACGGGCTGCTGGAGCCGTCGGCCTGGCAGGCGCAGGCGCGCGAGGCGCTGCGCGTGGCGCTCGTCAACCTGCGGGCCGAGGATGCGCCCGCCGGGGTCATGGACATCGTGCTCGGGCCGGGCTGGCCGGGCATCCTTCTGCACGAGGCGGTGGGCCACGGGCTCGAAGGCGACTTCAACCGCAAGGGCAGCTCGGCTTTTGCCGGCCTGATGGGCCAGCGCGTTGCGGCACCGGGCGTTACGGTGGTCGACGACGGCACTCTGCCGGATCGCCGCGGTTCGATCTCGGTGGACGACGAGGGGACGCCCTCGGCGCGCAACGTGCTGATCGAGGACGGCATCCTCGTGGGCTACATGCAGGACCGGCAGAACGCCCGGCTGATGGGGGTCGCGGCCACCGGCAACGGTCGCCGCGAGAGCTATGCCCATGCGCCCATGCCGCGGATGACCAACACGATCATGGAAGGCGGTGCCGCCGACCCGCAGGACATCGTGGCGGACCTCAAGGACGGCATCTGGGCGGTGGGCTTCGGCGGCGGCCAGGTGGACATCACCAACGGCAAGTTCGTCTTCTCCTGCACCGAGGCCTACCGGGTGAAGAACGGCAAGGTCGGCGCCCCGGTCAAGGGCGCGACGCTCATCGGCGACGGGGCGACCGCGCTGCAGCACGTGCGGGCGCTGGGGAATGACATGGCGCTCGACCCGGGTATGGGCAATTGCGGCAAGCAGGGGCAATGGGTGCCGGTGGGCGTGGGCCAGCCGACCGTGATGATCGGCGGGCTGACCGTGGGCGGTGCCGGCAGCTGAGGCCCGGCGCCGCGCAGCGGGCGCGGGGCAGGGCCCGAGGCGAGGGGCGCTGCTGCCCCTCGCGCTCCCCGGAACGCTTGGCCCAGGACGAAAGGGCGGACGCCGTGGAGCGCGGCGCTTCATGCTTGCTTAACCAGTCATCGGGTAGAGAGGATCTCGCAAGAGGCGGGATCAGGATGACCGGGCCCAGACAGACTTCCAACCACCCCCCACTCCCACCCACCACGGAAGCCGACCGGCTGGACTGGCTCCGTCTCTTGCGCTCGCGCCGAGTGGGGCCATCGACCTTCTGGCGGCTGCTGTCGGAACATGGGACGGCCGCGGCGGGGCTGGCGGCGCTGCCGGCGGTGGCGGCCGAGGCCGGTGTCGAGGACTACAGGACCTGTCCCGCGGGCGTGGTCCTGGCCGAGCTCGAGGCCGGCACGCGTGCCGGGGCCCGATTGGTGTTTCGCGGCGCGCCAGACTACCCGCCCGCGCTTGCCGAGCTGGAGGATGCGCCGCCGCTGCTTTGGGTGATCGGGCAGGGGCCGTTGCTGCGCCGCCCCACCGTTGCGCTGGTGGGCGCACGCAATGCCTCGTCGCTCGGCGCCCGCACGGCGCGATTGCTGGCGCGCGGGCTTGCTGAAGCTGGCTGGCTCGTGGTGTCGGGTCTGGCGCGCGGCATCGACGCCGAGGCGCACCGCGCAGCGCTGGAGGGTGCCGGGGGCGGAGGCGGCACGGCGGCGGTCATGGCTGGCGGCGTCGACGTCATTTATCCCAAGGAAAACGAGATGCTTGCCGCCGAGATTCGGGCGCGCGGCGTGCTGCTGTCCGAGCAGCCCATGGGCGTGCAGCCGCAGGCCCGGCATTTCCCGACCCGCAATCGCATCGTCTCGGGCATGGCCCGGGGTGTCGTGGTGGTCGAGGCGGCGGTGAAGTCCGGCTCGCTGATCACCGCGCGCTGCGCGCTCGACCAGGGGCGCGAGGTCCTGGCGGTGCCGGGCCATCCGCTCGACGGGCGGGCCGGGGGCTGCAACCTGCTCTTGCGGGACGGCGCCCAGCTGGTGCGCCATGCCGAAGACGTGATCGAAGCGCTGGCCCGGCCGGAGCCACCCGACCTCGTGGAGGTGATCGAAGAGATTCCTGCGCCGCCGCCCGAGCGCCGCAGCCGGGCCGAGACGCTGGCACTGCATCAGCGCATCCTCGACCGGCTCGGACCAGTGCCGGTGCCCGAGGATCAGGTGATCCGCGACCTTGGCGGCGCGGTCGGGCAGATCGCCCCGGCGCTCACCGATCTGGAGCTCGAGGGCCGGCTTGAACGCCGTCCCGGCGGGCTGCTCAGCCGCCCCTCCTGATCCCGGATTCCGCGCCAAATCGCGGCAATCTGCCTACGTTGCAAGGGGCCCGCGAGCGGCCCACATTGACATTTCCCCCTTGCGTCCCACATGTTGCGCCGCCATAGCGGCAGGCAAGCCGTTTTGAGCACAGCGTTGCAATGAGGTCTCATTAATGCCCGTCGTCGTCGTCGAATCCCCGGCCAAGGCCAAGACAATCAACAAGTATCTGGGATCCGACTACACGGTGCTCGCCTCCTACGGTCACGTGCGCGACCTGCCGGCCAAGGATGGATCGGTCGACACGGAGCACGACTTCGACATGACCTGGGAGATCGGCAGCGACTCGCGCAAGCACGTCGCCGCCATCGCCGAAGCGCTGAAAAACGACAACGCGCTCATTCTCGCGACCGACCCCGATCGCGAGGGCGAAGCGATTTCTTGGCACCTGAAGGAGGCGCTGACCAAGCGCCGCTCGATCAAGAAGGACACGGCTGTGAGCCGGGTGACCTTCAACGCGATCACCAAGGCCGCCGTCACCGAGGCGATGCAGAACCCGCGCGAGATCGACGCGCCGCTGGTCGAGGCCTATCTCGCCCGCCGGGCGCTCGACTACCTTGTCGGCTTCAACCTCTCGCCGGTGCTCTGGCGCAAGCTGCCGGGCGCGCGCTCGGCGGGCCGGGTGCAATCGGTCTGCCTGCGGCTCATCGTCGAGCGCGAGATGGAGATCGAGGCGTTCAACCCGCGCGAATACTGGCAGGTCAAGGCGCTGCTCTCGACGCCGCGCGGGCAGGACTTCGAGGCCCGGCTGACCACGCTCGCCGGCAAGAAGCTCGACCGCTACGATCTCGAGAACGCCACCCAGGCCGAGATGGCGGTTCAGGCCGTGGCCAAGCGCGCGCTGAAGATCCTCTCGGTCGAGGCGCGGCCCAGCACGCGCAACCCCTCGGCGCCCTTCATGACCTCGACCCTGCAGCAGGAGGCGAGCCGCAAGTTCGGCATGGGTGCGCGCGCCTGCATGAACGCGGCGCAGCGGCTCTACGAGGCGGGGCACATCACCTACATGCGGACCGACGGCATCGACATGGCCCCCGAGGCAGTCACCGCCTGCCGCGAGGCCATCGCCGATCGTTTCGGCAAAAACTACGTGCCGGGCAGCCCGCGCATCTACAAGAACAAGGCCAAGAACGCGCAGGAAGCGCACGAGTGCATCCGACCCACCGACATGACGAAGGACGCGGGCGATCTGAAGCTGCGCGAGGACGACCAACGCAAGCTCTACGACCTGATCTGGAAGCGCACGCTCGCCTGCCAGATGGAGGCCGCGAAGCTCGAGCGCACCACGGTCGAGATCGGCTCGGACGACCAGCAGGTCGGCCTGCGCGCCACCGGCCAGGTCATCGTCTTCGACGGCTTCCTGAAGATCTACGAAGAGGGCCGCGATGATGTCGCGGATGACGACGACAAGCGCCTGCCGCAGATCATGCAGGGCGAGAATGCTGCTTTTGCCAAGTCGGGCCTCAAGGCGCAGCACGAGAAAGCTGCCGAACGCGCCACCGCCGCCTCCGGCGTGTCGTCGATCCTGTCGGACAACAGTGCCGTGCTGGGCACTCAGAGCTTTACCCAGCCGCCGCCGCGCTACACCGAGGCGACGCTGGTCAAGCGGATGGAGGAGCTCGGCATCGGGCGGCCCTCGACCTATGCGTCGGTGATCACCACCATCCAGGACCGCGAATACGTCAAGAAAGAGCAGAACCGCCTGATTCCCGAGGACAAGGGCCGGATCGTCACGATCTTCCTGCTCAACTTCTTCCGCAAGTACGTGGGCTACGAGTTCACCGCCGAGCTTGAGAACGAGCTCGACGAGGTCTCGGCGGGCGAGATGGACTGGAAGGCGCTGCTGGGCAAGTTCTGGCGCGACTTCTCGGCGGCGATCTCCGAGACCTCCGAGCTGCGGATCTCCGAGGTGCTGGACGTGCTCGACGATGCGTTGGCGCCGCAGCTCTACCCGCCGCGCGAGGACGGCTCCGATCCGCGGGTCTGCCCCAAGTGCGGCACCGGCCAGCTGCATCTCAAGACCTCGCGCACCGGCGGCTTTGTCGGCTGCGGCAACTACCCCGAATGCACCTACACCCGCCCGATCGCGGGCGAGGGGGCCGAGGGCGACGAGCGGCTGCTTGGCGAGGATCAGGGCGACGAGATCTGGCTCAAGGCCGGGCGCTTCGGCCCCTACGTGCAGCGCGGCGAGCCGACCCCCGAGAACAAAAAGCCGCCGCGGGCCTCATTGCCGCGCGGCTGGTCCAAGGACGAGATGACGCTGGAGAAGGCGCTTGTGCTGCTCTCGCTGCCGCGCGAAGTGGGCGAGCACCCCGAGGGCGGCACGGTGTCGAGCAACTTCGGGCGCTTCGGCCCCTACATTATGCACCAGCTGCCCGACGACGCGAAGCCGACCTACGTCAACCTCAAGGACCCGGCGGATGTCTTCGAGATCGGCATGAACCGCGCGGTCGAGATGCTGGCCGAGAAGCGCGCCAACCCGGGCGGGCGCGGCCGTGCGGCGGCCAAGGCGCTGAAAGAGCTGGGCGATCACCCGGACGGCGGCAAGATTGCCATCTTCGACGGGCGCTACGGGCCCTACGTGAAATGGGAAAAGGTGAACGCCACCCTGCCCAAGGATACGGACCCCGAGAGCGTCACCATGGAACAGGCGCTCGAGTGGATCGCCGAGAAGGCCGCGAAGTCCGGAAAGAAGAAAGCCGCCCCGAAAAAGGCTGCGGCGAAGAAGACGACCACCAAGAAGACCACGGCGAAAAAGACAACCGCGAAGAAGACGCCGGCGAAGAAGACTGCGGCGAAATCGGGCGACGACTGAGCGCGCCCAGATTAGGCTCGGCGGATCGGCCCGCGCCCCCGTTGGCGCGGGCCGTTGCACGTCCGGCGTTGCGCCCCTGCGCCCCTGCGCCCCGAACGGGGACATTTCCGCCTAGAAGAAAAGGGCTTGCCCTTGCCTGCCAATCTTGGGAATGCTGCATCGCGGCGCCAGTTTGCTGCGCATGCGAAAGTGACTTGGCGCGAACCCCGCGAACGGCGGGGGAGGCTTCGTTGACTCTGCGGGTCCCGCGGGTGACAAGTCTCGCAGACTCTTTCTTTCGGGAGGACGGAATGAAGAAAGTTTACGGCTCCGCCGCAGAGGCGCTGGACGGGCTGCTCTTCGACGGGATGACCATCGCGGCGGGCGGCTTTGGCCTTTGCGGCATCCCCGAGCTGCTGATCGACGCCATGGTCGAGAGCGGCGTCAAGGATCTGACGATCGCGTCGAACAACTGCGGCGTCGACGGCTTCGGCCTTGGCAAGCTGCTCGACACCAAGCAGATCAAGAAGATGATGAGCTCCTACGTGGGCGAGAACGCCGAGTTCATGCGCCAGTACCTGTCGGGCGAGCTCGAGCTCGAGTTCAACCCGCAGGGCACGCTCGCCGAGCGTATGCGCGCCGCCGGCGCGGGCATCCCGGGTTTCTACACCAAGACCGGTGTCGGCACCGTGGTGGCCGAGGGCAAGGAGACCAAGGTCTTCGGCGGCGAGGAATACGTGCTCGAAGAGGGCATTTTTGCCGACCTTTCCATCGTCAAGGCATGGAAGGCCGATACCACCGGCAACTGCGTGTTCCGCAAGACGGCGCGCAACTTCAACCCGCCGGCGGCCATGTGCGGCAAGGTCTGCGTGATGGAGGTCGAGGAGATCGTGCAGCCGGGCGAGCTTGACCCGGATCACATCCACCTGCCGGGCATCTTCGTGCATCGCATCATCCAAGGCGAGCATGAGAAGCGGATCGAACAGCGCACCGTGCGCAAGCGGGAGGACGTGTAATGCCCTGGGATCGTAACCAGGTGGCCGCGCGTGCGGCCGAGGAACTCGAAGACGGCATGTATGTGAACCTCGGGATCGGCATCCCGACGCTTGTCGCCAACTACGTGGGCGACAAGGAGATCACGCTGCAGTCCGAGAACGGCATGCTGGGGATGGGCCCCTTCCCCTATGAGGGCGAAGAGGATCCGGATCTCATCAACGCCGGCAAGCAGACCATCACCGAGCTGCCCAAGACCTCTTATTTCGACAGCTCCATGTCCTTTGCGATGATCCGCGGCGGCAAGATCGCGGCGGCCATCCTCGGCGCCATGGAGGTCGCCGAGAACGGTGACCTGGCGAACTGGATGATCCCGGGCAAGCTGGTCAAGGGCATGGGCGGCGCCATGGACCTGGTGGCGGGCGTTGGCCGCGTCATCGTCGTCATGGACCACACCAACAAGCACGGCGAGAGCAAGCTGCTCAAGGAATGCACCCTGCCGCTGACCGGCAAGGGCGTGGTTGACCGGATCATCACCAACCTGGGCGTGCTGGACGTGGTCGAGGGCGGTCTGAAGATCGTCGAGACTGCCGAGGGCGTCACCGAGGACGAGCTGCGCGCGGCAACCGAGGCGACCATCGTCGACTGAGGCGCGGTCCCAGTGCCTTATCCGAACGCGGCCCCCCGGGGCCGCGTTTTTCTTTGGCGTCCTCTGCGGATCCGGGCGCGGCACAGAAAAAGGGCGGGCTCTGATGAGCCCGCCCCACGCATTGCGCCGGATACATGGGAGGAGAGGAAAGGCGCAACAGCGGCTCGCCCCGGGGAGGCCGGGGCGAAATCCGTCTTATTTCGTGGCGGCCGTGGTGGTCTTCTTGGCAGCTGCCGTCATGTCGTCGGTGGCCTTCTTGACCGCCGCGGAGGCATCCTCGGAGAAGTCCTTGCCAGCGGCCATCATCAGCTCGACGGTGTCCATCTGCACCTTCTTCGCGATCTCTGCGAAGGCGGCCATGTTCTCGGCAGCGACCTCGGCCTGCGCCGATGCGAAATCGGTCATTGCCTTGGCATAGTCGGCCGGCTCTTTCTTGACCTTGGACATGTCGGAGAGTTTCGCCAGCGTTTCTTTGGTCCACTTGGCGGAGATCTCGGTGGACTTTCCGGCCGCTTCGAGCGCAACCGCCGAGAGTTTCTCGTTCAGCGTTGCAGAAGTCTTGAAGGCTTCGTCCATGGCCTTGGTGTCCACGGGGAACGCGCCCATCATGTCCTTCATCATGGCGGTGAAGTCTTGAGTCTTAGCCATCCTTAAATTCCCGTATTCAGCCTGGCGGGCCCACCCCGCGCTTTGTCTATCGGCTACACACAATATGAATGCTGCAGTGCAGCATTTCAAGGTTTTTTGCCGCAGCGCAGCAAAAATCGTGCAACGTCCTGAATTGACGCAAGGTTAAGCGGCCTTTACCCGCACGTATTCGCCGGGCGCGGGGCAGAGCGCGGGATGCGCCGAATCGCCAGGGGCGCGCGCGGGGACCAGTTTGCCCGAGCGTTTGCGCAGCCAGGCCTCCCAGACCGGCCACCACGATTGCTTTTCGTGGAAGGCCGCGCCGGCCTGCCAATCCTCGGCCGAGAGCTTGAGGTCGGGGTTCAGGTAGTGGCCGTACTTGTTCTTGCTCGGCGGGTTCACGATGCCGGCGATGTGGCCAGATTCCGACAGCACGAAGGTCTTCGACCGCGAGCCCATCTTCTGTACGCCGCGATAGCAGTCCTTCCAGGCGGCGATGTGGTCGCCCTCGGCGGCGATCGACATCAGGGGGACGTCCACGTCGGTGATGTCGAGCCTGTGCCCCAGGATTTCGAAGTCGCCGCGAGAGAAGAGGTTCTGCTGGCAGAGCCCGCGCAGGTACTGGACCGTCATCTTGCCCGGCAGGTTCGCGCCGTCGCCGTTCCAGTAGAGCAGGTCGAACGCCGGGGGCGTCTCGCCCATCATGTAGCTGCGGATCGCCGGCGTGTAGATCAGGTCCGTCGAGCGCAGGAACGAGAAGGTGCGCGACATGATGAAGCTCTTCAGGATGCCGCTGGCGTTGATCTCGGCCTCGATCCCATCGACAAAATCGTCTTGCAGGAAGGGGGTGAACTCGCCCTGATCGGAAAAATCGGTGAGCGTGGTAAAGAAAGTCGCCGACTTCACCGAGGTGTCGCCCCGCTGCTTGAGCAGGGCAAGGGTGAGCGCGAGCGTCGTGCCGGCGATGCAGTAACCCACCGCGTTCACCTGCGCGACACCGCAAATATCCCGGACCTGCTGGATCGCGGTCAAGAAGCCGTCCTCGATGTATTCCTCGAGGCCGACGTCGCTGTAGCTCTCGTCGGCATTGACCCAGCTCACCACGAAGAGCGTGTATCCTTGGTCAACGATGTACCTGATCAGGCTGTTCTGCGGCTTGAGATCGAGGATGTAGTACTTGTTGATCCACGGTGGGAAGAGCACGATCGGGGTCTCGCGCACCTTCTCGGTGGTGGGCTTGTACTGGATCAGCTCCATCATGCGGTTGCGGTAGACCACCTCGCCCTCGGCGGTGGCGATGTTCTCGCCGAGCTTGAAGGCGTTCTCGTCGGCGAGACGCACCACCAACTCGCCGTTGTTGGCCTCGAGGTCGGCGACGAGGTTCTCCATCCCCTTCACCAAGCTTTCGCCCTCGGTCTCGAGCGCCTTTTGCAGCGCGTCGGGGTTGGTGGCGAAGAAGTTGGTCGGCGCCATCATGTCGACGATCTGCCGGGCGAAGTAGCGCAGGCGCTTCTTTTCCTTGGGATCGAGATCGTCGATCTCGTCGATCGACCGGTGGATCGCATCGGCGGAGATCAGGTACTGCTGCTTGATGAAGTTGAAATAGGGGTGATTGTCCCACAGCGGGTTCGCGAACCGCTTGTCTCGGGGGCCGGTATCCTCGGGCGGCGTCAGTTGGCCACCGGCCAGGGCCGCCTGCGCCTCGAGGTAATGGCTGAGCGCCTTGCCCCAGTAGGACACCTGCTGCTCGTAGACCTTGGCCGGATTTTGCATCCACTCCATCCAGTAGGCCTGCGCGGCCTTGCCGTAGAGCAACGGATCCGGGCCATTTAACGCGGGATTGATCGGCTTACGTCGCGAAATTGCTTCCATAAGGCGTTGAGAAAGGGCTTCGATCTTCTCAATGTTTGCTTCGAGTCTTGCGCGGTCAGACGTGACGTCCGTGCCCGGAGTAGTTGTCATAAGGTCGAATCCCCTCTACTTTCGGCATGTTGCAGAATAACGGCGGCAGAGCGGGGGGCAAAGCGGCGAATTGGTCCGGGGACCGGATCGGCGGTGATTGCGTGACGGGAGGTGCGCAAGGCCGGACGCTGTGAGCGACCGCATCTCAGGAGACACGCATCATGCGTCAAATGGCGACCTACGATCTGATGGAAACCTTCCGGAACACCAACCAGTGGCTCGGGGCCACCGCGCGGACCATGGCTTCCTATCCGGCCTTCGCGGCAATCCCCAATCCGATGATCGGCTTGATGGCCGCCTGGGGCGAGGTGACCGAGCGCACCTTCGAGCGCATGGTGGTCAAGCCCGACTGGGGCATCCGCACGGTGACCTGCAACGATGGCCGCGACCACGTCGTCGAACCGACCACCGTGGTCGAAAAGGCGTTTGGCGACCTGGTGCATTTCGAAGTGGTCGGTCGTCCGACCAAGGAGCGAAAGGTGCTGCTGGTCGCGCCCATGTCCGGCCACTACGCGACGCTGCTGCGCTCCACGGCCGTCTCGCTGCTGCCCGATTGCGAGCTCTACGTCACGGATTGGAAAAACGCCCGCGACATCCCGGTCTCGGAGGGCAAGTTCGATATCGAGGACTACACCCTCTACCTGATGGACTTCATGCGCGCGCTTGGGCCGGACACCAATGTCATCGCGGTCTGCCAGCCGGCGCCGCTGACGCTGGCGGCCACCGCCTATCTCGCCGAACTCGAGCCCGCCGCGCAGCCGCGCACGATGACGCTGATCGGCGGGCCGATCGACCCCAATGCCACCCCTACCGACGTCACCGATTTTGGCCACCGCGTGACCATGGGCCAGCTCGAAGAGACGATGATTCAGCGCGTCGGGTACAAGTACGCGGGCGTCGGAAGGGCGGTCTACCCGGGGCTGCTGCAGCTGGCCTCCTTCATGTCGATGAACGCCGAGCGTCACTCCAAGGCGTTCTCCGAGCAGATCCTCCGCGTCACCCGTGGAGAGGCCTCGGATTACGACGCGCACAACCGCTTCTACGACGAGTATCTCGCGGTGATGGACATGACCGCCGAGTTCTATCTCTCGACCGTCGAGCGGATTTTCAAGAACGGTGAGATTGCCTCGAACAATTTCATCGTGGACGGGCACAAGGTCGACATCGGCAAGATCACTGACGTGGCGGTGATGACCGTCGAGGGCGCCAACGATGACATCTCGGCCCCGGGCCAATGTGTCGCCGCGCTCGACCTCTGCACCGGCCTGCCGGACAGCAAGAAGGGCCGGCACCTCGAGCCGGGAGCGGGCCATTACGGCATCTTTGCCGGGCGCAGCTGGCGCAGCAACATCCGGCCGCTGGTGCTCGACTTCATCGACCGCAACTCGAACGCGCCCCGCAAGGCAGCCAACAGCAACGCCGCCTGAGTTCTGCGGGAAGGGGGGCGCTGTCCGCTCTGGCCTAACGGCCGGGTTTTCCTACGGCGTACTAGCAAAGAGAATAAGCGCGGCGGGCCGAGAGGCACCGCCGCGTCTTATTGGTCAGAGGCCTTCGTAGGCGCAGAGCGCGTGGACCTTGCCACCGAGCGCTTCGAGCCGCTTGCGGCCGCCGAGGTCTGGCAGGTCGACGATGAAGGCGGCGCCGACCACGGTGCCGCCAAGCCGCTCGACGAGCGCCACCGCCGCCTCGGCGGTGCCGCCCGTGGCGATGAGATCATCCACCAGCAGCACCTGCTCGCCGGGCGCGATGGCGTGCTCCGAGAGCTCCACCACCGCCTCGCCGTATTCCAGCGCGTAGCTCTGCGCGATCACCGGCGGCGGCAGCTTGCCCTCTTTGCGCAGCGCCGCGAAGCCTGCCGAGAGCTGGTGCGCCACCGCGCCGCCGAGCAGGAAGCCGCGCGCCTCGGGTCCGATCACCTTGTCGATCTTCTGGCCGGTGAAGGGCAGGGTGAGCTGGTCCACCGCCAGACGGAACCCCTGCGGGTCGGCGCAGAGCGGCGTCACGTCGCGGAACAGGATCCCTGCATGCGGGTAGTCGGGGATCGTGCGGATGTAATCGGGAATGGACTTGGGAGGCTTCATCGGAAGGATCCTGTGACAGATGCCGCGCGCGGCAGGGTCAGGCGGCGCGGCGCAGCGTGGCGGTGAGGGCGCCCATGGCGATCAGCGCCGCGCCTCCGGCGCGGGTGAGCCAGGCGAGCACCGAGGGGCGGCCGATCAGCCGGCGCAGCCGGTCGGCGGCCAGCGCATAGGCCAGCACGTTGAGCGCCGCAAGGGTGACGAAGGTGGCCACCAGCAGCGCGAATTGCGGCAGGAGCGGCGCCGAGGCGTCGACGAACTGCGGCACGAAGGCGATGAAGAAGGCGATGCTCTTGGGGTTGAGCGCGGTCACCGCCGCGGCATGACCGAAGACACCGCGCGCGCTCACCGCGTCGCGGGGCACCGCCAGCCCGGCACCGGGGGCCGAGCGCAGCAGTTTCACCCCCATCCAGACCAGGTAGAGCGCGCCGATCCACTTCAGCACGGTAAAGGCGGTGGCCGAGGCCAGCACCAACGCACCAAGCCCGGCGAGCGACAGGCTCATGGCCGTGAAATCGCCGAGCGCAACGCCCGCCGCCGAGGCCAGCGCCACCGAGCGGCCCTTGGAGAGCGCGTAGGACAGCACCAGCAGCACCGTCGGGCCCGGGATCAGCAACAGCGCGACAGAGGCGGCGACGAAGGTCAGCCAGAGATCGAGGGGCATGGCGGTGTCCTGTCCTGTTCGGCGGGCAGTCTGGCGCGGCGGCGCGCGCGGGGCAATGGCGGAATGAGTACTTTCAGAGCAGCCGGCCAGCCACGGCATCCAGCCTTGCCAGCACCTCGGGATCGCGCGCCGCGGGGGCGGTGATGAGCGCATGTTCGAGCGCCCGGTCACAACCATGCGGGCAGGGCGCGCGGCTCGCCCCAAGCAGCGCCGGCAGGCGCGAGACCAGCGCGCGGGCCTTCTCGGCATTGCCCTGCAGCACCTTGAGAATGTCCGAGACCTCGACCGCGCCGTGATCCTCGTGCCAGCAGTCGTAGTCGGTGACCATGGCGACCGAGGCGTAGCAGAGCTCGGCCTCGCGGGCGAGCTTGGCCTCTGGCATGTTGGTCATGCCGATGACGTCGGCGCCCCATTGTTCGCGGTAGAGGCGCGATTCCGCGAGGGTCGAGAACTGCGGGCCTTCCATGGCGAGATAGGTACCGCCGTCATGCACCGTGATCCCCGCATCGCGCGCCGCGGCGAGCGCATGAGCGCCGAGCCTCGGACAGGTGGGACGGGCGAGCGAGACATGCGCGACACAGCCGGTGCCGAAAAAGCTCTTCTCGCGCGCGAAGGTGCGGTCGATGAACTGGTCGACGACGACGAAGTCGCCCGGCGCCATCTCCTCGCGGAACGAGCCACAGGCCGAGACCGAAACAACGTCGGTCACTCCGAGCCGCTTCAGCGCGTCGATATTGGCACGGTAGGGCACGCTCGAGGGCGACAGCCGGTGGCCGCGGCCATGGCGCGGCAGGAAGGCCATCTCGACCCCTTCCAGCGTGCCGGTGAGGATCTGGTCCGAGGGCGCTCCCCAGGGCGTGTCCACCGTCACCCAGGCGCGGTCCTCCAGCGTGTCGAGGTCATAGACCCCGGATCCGCCGATCACCCCAATCATCGTCTTTGCCATGCGCGGTCTCCTTTTGCGCGCAGCCTGCCCCGCGGCGTCGGCGAAGGAAAGGGGCGGGATCTGCCGCCCCGCGGCCCCTCCGAATGCCGGATTTGCACCATTCGTGGCGGATCTGCCGAAATTCGGCGCCTCCGGGTAGCGCCCGCAGCCTCTGTGCCTTATGGGCAGGGGCGCGCGCAAACAGACCGATTGGAACAGCTCCCCATGGCCAAAGCCCTCCTGGCGCGATACGCCAGCCGTATTCAGAAACCCGACCTGAGCCTCTCGCCGACGGCGCGGCTCACTCCCGCACAGATCCGCACCGACATCCTGTCGGGCCTGACCGTGGCGCTGGCCCTGGTGCCCGAGGCCGTGGCCTTTGCCTTCGTGGCGGGGGTGCATCCGCTGGTCGGGCTCTATGCCGCCTTCCTCGTCGGGCTGATCACCGCGCTGATCGGCGGCCGGCCGGGGATGATCTCGGGCGCCACCGGCGCGCTCGCCGTGGTCATGGTGGCGCTGGTCGCGGACCATGGCGTCGAATACCTCTTCGCCACGGTGGTGCTGATGGGTCTGCTGCAGATCTTTGCAGGCGTCATGCACTGGGGCAAGTTCATCCGGCTGGTGCCGCACCCGGTGATGCTGGGCTTCGTCAACGGCCTGGCGATCGTGATCTTCATGGCGCAGCTCACGCAGTTCAAGGTGCCGGGTACAGCGGTGCCGGGGGTGACGCCCGGTGAGTGGCTCGCGGGTCCGCAGCTTGCGATGATGCTGGGGCTGGTGGTGCTGACCATGGCGATCATCTGGCTGCTGCCGAAGGTGACCAAGGTTATCCCGGCGCCGCTGGCGGGCATCGCGGTGACCGCCGCCATCGTCATCGCCTTCGGGCTCGACGTGCCGCGGGTCGGCGACATGGCCTCGATCGAGGGCAGCTTCCCGCCGTTCCACCTGCCGATGGTGCCGCTCAACCTCGAGACGCTGCAGATCATCCTGCCCTATGCGGTGATCCTCGCCGCCATCGGCCTGATCGAAAGCCTGCTGACCCTCAACCTCGTCGGCGAGATGACCGGCCAGCGCGGCGGCGCCAGCCAGGAATGCATCGCCCAGGGGACCGCCAACGTGGTCACCGGCTTCTTCGGCGGCATGGGCGGCTGCGCGATGATCGGCCAGTCGATGATCAACGTGAAGTCGGGCGGACGCACCCGCATCGCCGGCATCGTCGCGGCGCTCTTCCTGCTGTCCTTCATCCTCTTCGCCTCGCAGCTGATCGAACTCATCCCGCTCGCGGCGCTGGTCGGGGTGATGTTCATGGTGGTGATCGGTACCTTCGCCTGGAACAGCCTGCGTATCCTCGCCAAGGTGCCGCTGACGGACGCCTTCGTCATCGTGCTGGTGACCGTGGTGACGGTGTTCGAGGATCTCGCGGTGGCGGTGGTCGTCGGTGTGATCGTCTCGGCACTGGCCTATGCCTGGAACAACGCGCGCCGCATCCACGCCAAGAGCTACACGACGCCCGAGGGCGCCAAGGTCTACCAGATCCAGGGTCCGCTCTTCTTTGGCTCGTCCGACGGCTTCGCCGAGCTCTTCGACATCGAGGGCGACCCGAAGGCGGTGATCGTCGATTTCGCCGACAGCCGGGTGGTCGACCAATCGGCGCTGCAGGCGATCGAGGCGGTGGCCGGCAAGTACGAGGCCGCGGGCAAGCGGCTTCAGCTGCGCCACCTGTCGCGCGACTGCCACCGGTTGCTGACCAAGGCCGGGCACCTGGTCATCGACAGCGACGACGACCCCGATTACGCGCTGGCTGCGGATTACCACGTGCGCACGGGCATTCTCGGCGGGCATTGAGCCGCATCCGACAGGAATGAAAAAAGGCGCCGCGAGAAATCGCGGCGCCTTTCTTCATTGCAGGAGGGGTCTCCGCTCCCGAGGCGCGGAGGCTCAGCCCTCGAGGCTGGCGCGGATGGCGCGGATGTTCTCGCCGTAGGGCGCCGGGTTCTCGACCGAGCCGCCGCGGAAGACGGCGGATCCCGCCACCAGCACGTCGGCGCCGGCCTCGACCACCAGCGGCGCGGTCGAGGGGTCGACGCCGCCGTCGATCTCGATGTGGATCTCGCGATCGCCGATCATCTCGCGCAGCTTCTTCACCTGCGCCACCTGGCTGTGGATGAACTTCTGGCCGCCGAAGCCGGGGTTCACGGTCATCAGGCAAACGAGGTCGCACATGTCGAGAAGCGGTGCCGCCGCCTCGACCGGGGTGCCGGGGTTCAGAGCGAGCCCGGCCTTGGCACCCGAGGCGCGGATCGCCTGCAGGGTGCGATGGGTGTGGGCGCCGGCCTCGAGGTGCGCCGTGATGATATCGGCGCCTGCCTCGGCGAAGGCCTCGATGTAGGGATCGACCGGCGCGATCATCAGGTGCACGTCCATGACGGTCGAGATGTGCGGGCGGATCGCCTTCACCAGCGGCGGACCGAAGGTGAGGTTCGGCACGAAGTGGCCATCCATGACGTCGACGTGGATCCAGTCCGCGCCCTGTGCCTCGACGGCACGGATCTCGGCGCCGAAATTGGCGAAATCGGCGGAGAGGATCGAGGGGGCGATCTTCACGTTGCGGTCGAAGGTCTCGGGCAGGGGCATGGCGGCAGCATCTCCAGTTAAGATGCGCCGCGCCTTATCAGTATCCCGCGCCCCGGTCCACAAGATGCAGCAGCGGCTCGCCCGTGACGCCGCGCCGCAGGTTCTCGGCAATCACCCGCGAAGCCGAGTCGGCCCGGGTTTCGGCGGCGATATGGGGAGTGACCGTCACCTTGGGATGCGCCCAGAACGGATGGTCCTGCGGCAGCGGCTCGACCCGGAAAACGTCGAGTGTGGCATGGCCGACCTGTCCGGCGTCGAGTGCCGCCAGCAACGCGTCGTCGTCGATCAGCGGGCCGCGCCCGGGGTTGATGATCGCGGCACCGGGTGCCAGCAGGGTGAACTGCTCGGCGCCGAGCGTGTTCTCGGTCTGCGGGGTGAAGGGCAGCAGCAGCACGACGATCTCGGCGCTGGCGAGCGCTTCGGCCAGCCCCTCGGCGCCCGACAGGCAGCGGATACCCTCGATCTCCCGCGGGGTGCGGCTCCAGCCGGTCACCGGGAAGCCGATCTGCGCAAGTTGCCGGGCGCAGGCGCTGCCCAGCATGCCGAGGCCGAGCACGGTGACCGGGCGCTCGCGCGCCAGCGGCGGCGCCTTGTTCAGCCAGACATGGTCGGGATTCACGATATGCGCATCCATCCCGAGGTGATGGCGCAGCGCGTGGCCGGTGACATATTCGACCATGCCCTGGGTGAGCCCCTCGTCGTCCACCATGCGGGTAAGCGGCACGGCAAGCTTGTCGTTGCCCACGATCTTCTCGACCCCGGCCCAGAGGCTCAGCACCGCCTTGAGCTTGGGAAAACCGGTGAAGTCGGTCAGGCCCGAGCTCGGCGCATAGACGATGTACTCGACCTCGGCCGCAGGAATGTCACGGGAGAGGTGGTAGTCGATCCCGGTGGCGTCCAACGCCTCGGTAAGCGGCGCGCGGTATTCGTCCCAGCTGTCCTGCGGGGCGGCGAAGAGGATCGTCGTGGTCATGGAAGTCCTTGCGAAGTCTAGCGTGGCCTGTGGATGTGCGCACTCTGCACGAGACCGAAGGCGATCATCAACACCAGCATGGCCGAGCCGCCGTAGCTGACCATCGGCAGCGGCACGCCGACCACGGGCGCAAGGCCCATGACCATCGACATGTTGACCGCGAAGTAGAGGAAGAAGGTCAGCCCGATGCCCAGCGTTAGCAGCGAGGAGAACCGGTCGCGGTTGCGCAGCGCTGCGAAGATGCAGAACAGCAGGATCAGCACGTAGAGCGTCAGCAGCGACATGCCGCCGACGAAGCCGAACTCCTCGGCCAGCGTGTTGAAGATGAAGTCTGTGTGCTTCTCGGGCAGGAAGTTGAGCCGCGACTGGGTGCCCTGCATGAACCCGCGCCCGGTCCAGCCGCCCGAGCCCATGGCGATCTTGGCCTGGGTGATGTGATAGCCCGCGCCGAGCGGATCGGTGGATGGGTCGAGGAAGGTGTCGATGCGGCGGAACTGGTAGTCCTTCAGCAGCTGCCAGTCGGTGCCGCGCGACTCGAATACGGTAAAGACCGTGCCCACCCCGGCGGCGATCACCACGGCAAAATAGGCCCAGTGCACCCCGGCGAGGAACATGATCAGCCCGCCGCCGATCATCAGCAGCAGCGCCGTGCCGAGGTCGGGCTGGATCAGCGTCAGCCCGGTCGGCAGCAGGATCAGCAGGATCGGCATCAGCACCCAGAGCGGGCGCGACGTCTTCCTCAGCGGCAGCCAGTCGTAATAGGCGGCCAGCACCATCACCAGCGCGATCTTCATCAGCTCCGACGGCTGCAGCCGCATGAAGCCGATGTCGATCCAGCGTTGCGCGCCCATGCCGACGGTGCCGAAGAGCTCCACGGCGATCAGCAGCCCGAGCGCGCCGAGGTAGGCCAGAACCGACAGGTTCCGCCAGAGCCAGATCGGCACCATGGCGGTGACGAACATCGCCGCCAGCCCGAGGCCGAAGCGCTTCATCTGCGGCTCGGCCCAGACGTCAAGTCGTCCGCCAGCCACCGAGTAGAGCATCAGGAAGCCGACGCTGGCCACGGCGGTCAGCAGGATCACCAGCGGCCAGTTGATGTAGAGCACCTTGCGCCAGCCCGTGGGCGTGGTCTTGACGGTGTATTCGAGATAGCTCACGCGCGCCCCCGTGCCTGTTCGGCGCGCTCGCGGCGCTCGCGGTCGAGCCGCTCCTGCAGCTCCTTGATCTTGTCGTGGTCCGACGAAGGGTAGGCGTCGAGCGGGGGCGTGCCGCCGTAGAGCGCCTGCAGCGCCACGTCGCGCACGATGGGGGCCGCGGCCGAGGAGCCGCCGCCGCCGTGCTCGACGACCACCGAAACCGCGATGCGCGGCGCGTTCACCGGGCCGAAGCCGACGAAGAGCGCATGGTCGCGCTCGACCCAAGGAACCTCGTCGTTGCTGACCACCCGGTTGCGGACCTGCGCCGTGCCCGACTTGCCGGCAAGCTCGTAGCCTTCGGCGACAACGCGTGAACGGTAGCCCGTGCCGCGCGTGGTATTCATCACCGACGACATGCCCTTGCGCACCCAGCGCAGGTGGTTGGGATTGATGTCGAGCGCCTGCCCGCCGACAAGCTCGGTCTCGACCCCGTCGATGGTCTTGACGAGCCGCGGGTGTACCTCGCGGCCGGTGGCGATCCGGGCGGTCATGATCGCGAGCTGCAGGGGCGAGGTCAGGACGAAGCCCTGACCGATCGAGGCGTTCACCGTGTCGCCGATCAGCCAGCCCTTGCCCCGCTCGCGCTGCTTCCACTCCTTGTTGGGCATGATGCCGGAGGTTGTCGCCGACATCGGCACGTCCGGCGCGGTGCCGAGCCCGAGCCGCCGACCGACATCCGCGATGCGGTCGATGCCGACCTTCATCGCCACGTCGTAGAAGAACACGTCGCAGCTCTGCTGCAGCGCCTGCTCCAGCGTCACGTGCCCGTGGCCGGAGCGCTTCCAGCAGTGGAATCGGCGCGAGCCGACCTCCAGGTGGCCGGGGCACCAGACGGTGTCGTCGGGCGAGAGGACCCCTGCCTCGAGCGCGGCGAGCGCGGTGACCATCTTGAAGGTCGAGCCCGGCGGATAGGCATCCTGCACGGTCTTCGAGGCGAGCGGGCGGTGATCGTTGTCGCGCAGGATCGAATAGTCGGCGACCGAGATGCCGCGCACGAACTTGTTGGGATCGAAAGAGGGAGCCGAAGCGATGGCCAGCAGGTCGCCCTTTTCCACGTCCATGATCACGCAGGAGGCGGATTCATGGCCCAGCCGCGCCTGCACGTAGTCCTGCAGATCGCTGTCGATGGTCACCTGGATGTCGGCGCCGTTGTCGCCCTCGCGCCGGTCGAGCTCGCGCATGACCCGGCCCACGGCGTTGACCTCGACGCGTTTGGCCCCCGCCTTGCCGCGCAGCTCTTCCTCGTATTTGGCCTCGACTCCGACCTTGCCGATCTGGAAGCGCGGGATGCGCAGCACCGGCTCGGGGTCCTCGTAGCGGGCGAGGTCGCGCTCGGACACCGGGCCGACGTAGCCCACCACATGCGCGAAGTTGCCGTGCTGCGGGTAAAAGCGCGACAGGCCGACCTCGGGGGTGACGCCAGGAAGGGCAGGGGCGTTGACCGCGACGCGGCTGATCGACTCCCAGCTCACCCGGTCGGCGATGGTGATCGGCAGGAAGGGGGCAGAGCGGCGCATCTCGGCCAGCGCGCGGTTGAGCTCGTCCTCGTCCAGCTCGACCAGCGCCGAGAGCTTGGCGATCACATCCTCGACGTCCCCGGCGTCTTCGCGGACGATGGTGATGCGGTAGGTCGGGGTGTTCTCGGCGATGACCTTGCCCTTGCGGTCGAAGATGCGCCCGCGACTCGGCGGGATCAGCCGCATGTTGATGCGGTTTTCCTCGGCCAGCAGGCGGAACTCGTCCGCCTGATCGACCTGCATGTGGTGCATGCGCAGCCCCAGCATCCCGGCAAAGCCCAGCTGCGCGCCGCCCAGCAGCAGGGCGCGGCGCGATATGCGGCGCCAGCTGTCGGAGCTTTCCTTGGGGGTGCGTCTCACATCGGTCTCCCGGCATGGTCGAAATCGCCCGGCGCCATCCGGCGCACGCCGAACAGGCCCTGCGACAGCAGAACCACCAGAGGGTAGCAGATCACGGTGGTGGCGTATCGCATGAGCGCAAGGAAAGAGGTTCCCTCGGGCACGATCAAGAGCCCCAGCGCCAGCCGGAACAGGATCGTGATCACCGCCAGCACCACGGCGACGGTGATCCATTCCATCAAGAAGGTCTGCTCGCGCCGCGGCCCGTCGCGGTTCTTCAGCGACTCGGTGGCCATCAGCACCAGCACCGCCCAGAGCCCTGGCGGGCGTTGGAACAGCAGGTCGGCCAGCAGCATGACTCCCGCCACCAGCAGCGCGGGCACGTAGTCGGGCCGGCGCAGCGCCCAGGCAAAGCACAGGGCGGTCAGCACGTCCGGTCCCGCATAGGCGGCGGGCATCAGGTCGAGCGGCAGCAGGTGGATGAAGATGAGCGCGAAGGTCAGGGCGACGAAAATGGCGCGCATCATCCAGACCTTGGCCGGGCGGCTGCTCTCAGCCATTGCCGGCCTCCGGCCCCGATCCGGGCTCCGCGTCGCTGAGCGGTGGCACCGTCGGATCGGTCACCGCCTCGGGCTGCGGTGCCTCGGGCGGGGTTTCGGGCAGGATCAGCCCCGACGGGGCGCTGACCCGCCGCGCGCCGTGGTCGCGCAGCACGCGCAGGAACTCCAGCCGCTCGTAATCGGCGGCAAGGCGCACGCGCAGCCGCCCGCCCGGATCCTGCACCACCTGGCCAATCAGCAGCCCCGGCGGGAAAACCTCCCCGTCGCCCGAGGTGACAATGCGGTCGCCGGGCTTCACGAGGTCGGGGTTCTCGAGGAAATCGATCGGCGGGTTGGCCGAATTGTCGCCGACCACCATGGCCCGCTGGCCCGAGGGCTGGATCGTCGCCGGGATGCGACTGCTGGCGTCGGTCAGCAGGATCACCCGCGCCGTGTTGTTCCCGACCCCCGAGATGCGCCCGACTAGACCGATGCCGTCCATCGTGGCCCAGCCGTCGACGATGCCGTCGCGGCTGCCGACGTTGATCAGCACCGACTGGCGAAAGGGCGAGCCGCTGTCGGCCAGCACCACGCCGGTGATATAGGTCAGCCGCGGATCGAGCTGCACGTTGTTGAGATCGCGCAGCTTGGCGTTCTCCTGCTCGAGCTGCAGCGCGGCCTCCTTCCAGGCGGTCATCCGGCGCAGCTCGCGGCGCAGCTCCTGGTTCTGCTCGTGGATGCGCTGGTAGGACTGGAAGTCGCGCAGGATCTTCACCGCGCCGGTGACCGGCGCCATCGCCCAGTCGAACCCGGGCATGATGGTGTCGATCACCTGTGCGCGGAATCGCTCGACGCGCGGGCTGTCGATGCGCCAGAGGATGAACAGCCCGGTGAGACACAGGATCAACACCGCCAGAAGCAGGCGCTTCAGCGGGGCGGAATAGTCTTCGCTGTTGGTGCCGTGTTTCGCCATCGGATCTCTGCGGGTGGCCTCTGCGTCACGTGTGCCTCAGGGGCGGTGCAGGGCGGGTGCGGCCTCGGCAGCACCCGCCCCGGACTATGCCGCAGCCGGGACGATCCCGAAAGGGATCAGCTGTCGTAGTCGATCGCGTGCTGCAGCTGCTTTTCGTATTCCAGCGCCTTGCCGGTGCCGAGCGCCACGCAGTTGAGGCTTTCCTCGGCGATCGACACCGCAAGCCCGGTCTGCTCGCGCAGCGCCAGATCGAGATCGCCCAGCAGAGCGCCGCCGCCGGTCAGCATGACGCCGCGGTCGACGATGTCGGCCGCCAGATCCGGCGGGGTCGCCTCGAGCGCGGACATCACCGCCTCGCAGATCGCCTGCACCGGCTCGGACAGCGCCTCGGCCACCTGGGCCTGGCTGATCTCGGTTTCCTTCGGCACGCCGTTCAGCAGGTCGCGGCCGCGGATCTGCATCGAGCTGCCGCGCCCGTCGTCGGGCATGCGCGCGGTGCCGATCGACGTCTTGATGCGCTCGGCCGTGGCTTCACCCACCAGCAGGTTCTGCTGGCGGCGCAGGTAGTTGACGATGGCCTCGTCCATGCGGTCACCGCCGACGCGGATCGAGCGCGCATAGACGATGTCGCCCAGCGAGAGCACGGCCACCTCGGTGGTGCCGCCGCCGATGTCGACGACCATGTTGCCGGTCGGATCGGTGATCGGCATGCCAGCGCCGATGGCCGCGGCGATCGGCTCTGCGATGAGCCCCGCCTTGCGCGCGCCGGCGCTCAGCACCGATTGACGGATCGCCCGCTTTTCCACCGGCGTCGCGCCATGCGGCACGCAGACGATGATCTTCGGCTTCGAGAAGGTCGAGCGCTTGTGCACCTTGCGGATGAAGTGCTTGATCATCTCCTCGGCGGTGTCGAAATCGGCGATGACGCCCTCGCGCATCGGCCGGATGGCTTCGATCGAGCCGGGGGTGCGCCCCAGCATGAGCTTCGCATCCTCGCCGACGGCCAGCACCTTCTTGACGCCGTCCTTGACGTGATAGGCCACAACCGACGGTTCGGACAGAATGATTCCGCGACCTTTCACGTAGACCAGCGTGTTCGCCGTGCCGAGGTCAATGGCCATGTCCGCCGAGAAGGCGCCCATGAGTCTGTCCAGTCCAAACATTAAGTGTCCCGCCCCAGAAATACGCGTTTTGGCCCTCGACTCCCCTCGAGCGAAGGCTCGGGTGTTATAGGGTCGGACGGCGCGGCAAAAAAGCCCCCACCCTGCGCAAATGCGCGTGAAATCGCGTGTGGGGTCTTGCTGCCGCACATCCGCCGGTCGGCAGCGCCCCGACTCGGCGCTGAAGCACGTCGCACATCTCTCGGCATTTGCTTGCGAAAGGGGCGCGACGGAACGTCGCGGCCGCCGCATCGGGCCGCAGGGCGGGGTGGGCCGCGTCGTGGCGTCACCCGGCGGCGATGATAGCCTGTTATTCGGGCAGGGCGCCGGTCAGAACGTAACGCAGCGTGGCCACCACCTCCTCGGGCTCGCGCGTGACCGCCAGCGCCGCGGCATCGACCTCCTTCAGCGCATGGTCATGCTCGGGGCGCTGCAGGATGATCAGCGACTTGCCGAGCGCGGCGGCATAGCCCGCGTCGAAGGCGGCATTCCACTGCTTGTACTGCTCGCCGAAGCGCACGACGACGACGTCGGCATCGGCGATCGCCTTGCGGGTGCGGATGGCGTTCATCTTGGCGCCCTTGTGGTCGTGCCAGAACTTGCTCTGTTCGGCGCCGAGGATGGCCACGCCGCAATCATCACTGGCCGCGTGGTCGGTCACCGGGGCGCTGAAGGTCACATCAAGCCCCTGCGCCCCCGCGATGATACGCTCGCGCCAGTCGGTGTGAATCTCTCCCGAGAGATAGACGTTCAGTCCCATGCGGTGTCCCTTCCGTGTCCTTGCGTACCGGGCAACCTATGCACTGACCGGCGCAAGACAACCGCAAAGGCGGGGAAGAGGGCTCAGAACTCGTGCCGGTAGGAGACGCCGAGCTTCTGCTCTTCGCCGAAATCATTGTCGATGTAGGAGCCGAAGAGCGCCACCGTGTCGGCCTCGGACAGGTGATAGGACAGCCCGCCGCCCAGCGAGATACCGTTGAAGTCGTCGGACCCGCGCGTGTAGATGCCGCCGGTCATGAAGGTGAGCTTCTCTGTGAACGGCCGGATCGCGAACAGTCCGGCATAGCCGCTGTTGTTGCTGACCTCGACGTCGAAGGTCTCGTGCAACTCCACGCTCGTGACTGCCACGGTGCCCTCGCTGTAGGTATAGCCGAAGGGGGTGAAGAGCTGCCACCGCCCGGTCTTGAGCCCCATGGCCGTCAGCGGGATGAAGCCCCCGAGCGAATAACGGGTCTGCTCCGAGCCATTGTCGAACTCGTTCTTGCCGGCCGAGAAGGTCAGGATGCCGAAGGAGAAGAGGTAGGATGCCCCGAGCGACCATTGCCCGCTCTCCGAGACCCGCGCGTTGACCTTGGTCACCGGGCCGAAGGCCAGCGAGCCGGAGACGGAGAACTCGTCCGAATAGGACACGCCGGCCTTGGTGGCGATCTTGGTGGGGTCCTCTGGGTTCTTCTCCTCCTGCGCGGCGGCAGGGGTGGAGGTCAGAAGCGCGATCAGGGCGGTGCCGGCGCAGAGCCGCGCAAAGCGGGGGTCCGTGAGGAATGGTCGGGAAACGGGTCTGGCCACGAGATTGCCCCTTGTGAAATGCCGACGGGAAGAATGATCGGTTGGAACGCCTGTCATGCGCGACGCCGGGAAATGCCTGCGGTCATACTAAGGCGGGAAAGCCAAACAACAAGCACCAGTTAAGGTGGAGCGAGACGGCGCGCGGTGTGGTTCTGGTTGCCCTGGGCCGCCGTGACCTGCGCGCCGTGCAGCGGCCAGCGCGCCCCGATCCATGGCGGCCAATGCTGCGGCGACGAAACCGCGCCGCGCGGAGAGGGCGACGTCCGGGCGCACCGGGCCCAACGCACAAAAAGTGAGGGATCTCTGCATCCTGTCCGCCGCCCGCGCGGAATGTCCCCGGGTTTTCCGTGGCGTCATCGCGGCAAACGTGCCACCTCTGGACCCGGAAACGACAGTCACACCCGCGCAGCGGGCAGGGAACCCAGAGACATGATTCAGGAATTCAAGGACTTCATCGCCAAGGGCAACGTCATGGACATGGCGGTGGGCATCATCGTCGGCGCCGCCTTCACCGCCATCGTCACCTCGCTCGTGGGCGACATCATCAACCCGATCATCGCTCTTTTCACCGGCGGCATCGACTTCTCGGGCTGGTTCTACGCGCTCGACGGGGGCGACTACGCCTCGCTGCAGGCGGCCAAGGACGCCGGGGCGCCGGTCTTCGCCATCGGCAGTTTCATCATGGCGGTGATCAACTTCTTCATCATCGCCTTCGTGGTTTTCATGCTGGTCAAGATGGTCAACAGGATCCGTTCTGCGGCGGAAAAGCCCGACGAGGTGGCCCCCGAGGTGAAGACCGGCCCCTCCCAACTCGATATCCTGATCGAGATTCGCGACGCGCTGAAGAAGTGATCCGTCTTGCGCATTCTGCAGTCCCGCCATGCAGGCCCGGATCCCGATACGGGTTCCGGGTTGCGAGCCAAAGACGACATCGCTAAGTCGCCCGGACCCCTCCGGAGAGCCAGCATGACCCGCAGCGTGAAGATCGCCCTCGGCAGCGTATTCGTCGGCATTCTCGTGCTGACGATCAAGACCTTTGCCTGGTGGCTGACCGGCTCGGTCGCTCTGATGTCGGACGCCCTGGAGAGCATCGTCAACGTCGCCACGGCGCTGGCGGCGCTTCTGGCGATTCACATCGCCTCGCAGCCGGCGGATGCAGACCACCCCTTTGGCCACCACAAGGCCGAGTATTTCAGCGCCGTGCTCGAGGGCGTGCTGATCGTCGTCGCCGCGGTGCTGATCCTGCGCGAGGCCTGGGGGGCCTGGCAGCAGCCCGAGGCGATCCAGCAGGTCGGGCTCGGCCTTGCCATCAACCTCGCGGCAGGGGCGATCAACGCGCTCTGGTGCTACGTGCTGCTGCGCGAGGGGCGCAAGCTGAACTCGCCGGCCCTGGTGGCGGACGGCAAGCACCTTCTGACCGACGTCTTCTCCTCGGCCGGGGTGGCCGTGGGGGTCGGCGCGGCGGTGCTGACCGGTTGGCTCTGGCTCGACGCCGCTCTGGCGGCGCTGGTGGCGGTCAACATCCTCTGGTCCGGCTGGCAGGTGATCCGCGGCTCGGTCGGCGGGCTGATGGACGCGGCGGTGCCCGAGGCGGAACTGGCGGACATGCGCGCGGTGATCTCGGCCAATGCCGAGGGCGCGGTCGAGGCGCATGACCTGCGCTCGCGCCGGGCCGGGCAGGCGGTCTTTCTCGAGTTCCACCTCGTGGTGCCGGGCGAGATGTCCGTCGATGCGGCGCATGAGATCTGCGACCGCATCGAGCACGCGCTTCAGGAGAAGATCGACGGCTGCCGCGTGACCATCCACGTCGAGCCGGAGCACAAGGCAAAGCACTCGGGCATCGTGGTGCTCTGAAACCCGGGCCGCAGGGGGCATTACCCCCGACCTGCCTGCGCTTGGACTCCCCGCGTATTTGAAAAGAGAAAAAAGGGCGGGCGCTTCTGGCGGCCCGCCCTTTCGTTTCTCGCGATGTCGTGCCGATCAGGCGGCGAGAGCCTTCTCGATGCTCTCCAGCGGCAGGTTCAGCGCGCGGGCCACGGCAGCGTTTGTGATCTGCCCGTCGTGCACGTTGAGCCCGGCCTGCAGGTGCGGGTCCTCGGCGCAGGCGACGCGCCACCCCTTGTCGGCGAGCGCCAGCATGAAGGGCAGGGTGGCATTGCCGAGCGCCAGCGTCGAGCTGCGCGGCACCGCGCCCGGCATGTTGGCGACGCAATAGTGCTGAATGCCGTCAACCGTGTAGACCGGGTCCTGGTGGGTGGTGGCCTTCGAGGTCTCGAAGCAGCCGCCCTGGTCGATCGCCACATCCACCAGCACCGCACCGGGCTTCATGGTCCCGAGCTGCGCGCGGCTGACCAGCTTGGGCGCGGCGGCACCGGGGATCAGCACCGCGCCGATCACCATGTCGGCCTCGGCCAGCAGCTCGGCCACGGCGCCCTCGGTCGAGTAGCGGTTCTTGAAGAGGCTACCGAAGGTCTCGTCGAGCTGGCGCAGGCGCGGCAGCGACCGGTCGAGCACGGTGACATCCGCGCCCATGCCTGCGGCGATGCGGGCCGCATGGGTGCCGACGACGCCGCCGCCCAGCACCACCACATTGGCCGGCCCGACGCCGGGCACGCCGCCCATCAGCACGCCGCGCCCGCCATTCGCCTTCTGCAGCGACCAGGCGCCCATCTGCGGCGCGAGGCGCCCCGCGACCTCGGACATCGGCGCCAGCAGCGGCAGCCCGCCACGCGCATCGGTCACTGTCTCGTAGGCGATGCAGGTGGCGCCGGACTCGAGCAGATCCTGCGTCTGCTCGGGGTCGGGAGCGAGGTGGAGGTAGGTGAACAGCAGCTGGCCGCGCGTGAGCTGCTTGCGCTCGCCTGCCTGCGGCTCCTTCACCTTGACGATCATCTCGGCCTCGGCCCAGATTTCCTCGGCTGTGGTCGCGATGCGGACACCCGCCGAAGTGTAATCCTCGTCGGAGAAACCGGCGCCGAGACCCGCGCCCTGCTGCACGATCACCTCGTGACCATGGGCCACCGCCTCGCGCGCGGCGTTGGGCGTAAGACCGACGCGATATTCCTGCGGTTTGATCTCTGTCGGGCACCCGATTTTCATGATAGCTCCTCCTCCTGGCCCCTCCGGGCATCTCTTGATGCTTTCAGGATGCGCCCGCGCGCGTGCAATTTCCTTGCTGAAGTGTCCCGTCCAAAGCGCTATTGGGGGGAGAATCTTCGACCACACCGCCAAGTTTTCGAAAGACTACGCATGCAACTCGACGATACCGACCGGCGCATCCTGCGCGCGCTGCAGAAGCAGGGCCGCATGTCCAACGCGGAGCTGTCGGAAAAGGTGAACCTCTCGGCCTCGGCCTGCCACCGGCGGGTGCAGCGGCTGGAGGCCGAGGGCTACGTGAAGGACTACGTGGCGCTGCTCGACGCCCGCAAGCTGGGGCTCGCGAGCACGGTGTTTGTCGAGATTCGCCTCAGCGCCCAGGCCGACGAGGTTCTGGATGCCTTCGAGAAGGCGGTGGCGCGGGTGCCGGCGGTGCTGGAATGCCACCTGATGGCGGGCACGGCGGATTACATCCTCAAGGTCGTGGCCGAGGACACCGAGGATTTCGCCCGCATCCACCGCCAGTATCTCACCCGCCTGCCGGGCGTGGCGCAGATGCAGTCGAGCTTCGCCCTGCGCACCGTGTTCAAGACCACCGCCCTGCCGCTCTGAACAGCCTGCACCGCATTCCGACTTGCCGCGCCATGCCGCGCACCCCCTCGGGCAACACAAATGCGCCGACGACCATGATCGCCGAGAAGGCGGCCGAGATGATCCTGCAATGCTCCTCTGCGGTTGCGTCGGAACCGTGCTATGCTCGGCGGTGTTCGAGACTCAAGACTTTGCCCGAAGCATTTGGAGACAGCCGATGAACGCCATTACGCCGATCGCCGCCGCGGTCCTTTCGCTCAGCCTTGCCGCCCCGGCGCTTGCCGGGGATTTCACGGTCTACGAGGGTGTGCCCGCCGACCGCAGCAAGGACGCAGGTCGCTACTTCTCGCAGCTCGACCTCGACCGCAACGGTGTGCTGACCTGGTCCGAGCTGGTGGCCGCCTACGGGGATTCGGCCTTCGACGCGATCATGGCTTTTGATGGCAACGCCGACCGCATGGTCACCCGCAACGAGATGCGCGCCTATGACGATCTCGGCACCGGCGGGCCGGCCGGGCTGCTGCACGAGAGAGTGCGCGGCTGACCGGGGCGCGGAGGGGGCTTTGCCCCCTCGGTGCTGCTTTCCTCACCCCGGGGATGGTTCCCCTTAGAAGAAAACCGCGCGGCGTCTTCCAGGCTCGAGCCTGTGCGCCGTAGGCGGGCCTGCCCGGGGGCGCTCAATCCTGCTTGGGGTGGTCGTCGTACTTGCCCGACAGGATCCGCTGCGCGTCGCCCTCGGGATCTTCGTACTGGCGGCTCTTCACCGTGAAGACGAAGAAGCCGAGTCCGAGCCCCCCGAGGATCAGCGAGATCGGGATGAGGTAGGCGAGGATATTCATTTTGTTGCCTTGAGACGCAGCGCGTTCAGCGAGACGGTGATCGACGAGGCCGACATGGCCAGCGCCGCAATGAGCGGCGAGCAGAGCCCGGCTACGGCCAGCGGCACGGCGATGACGTTGTACCAGGTGGCGATGGCGAAGTTCTGGCGGATGCGTTGCGTGGCGCTTGCGGCCACCGACAATGCTCCGGGGATCGGCGCCAGCGAGCGGCCCAGCAGCACGATGTCCGAGGCCACCCGCGCCGCGTCGAGCGCCGACGCCGGCGAGATCGAGACATGCGCGCCCGCCAGCGCCGCCGTGTCGTTGAGCCCGTCGCCGACCATCAGCACCCGTCTGCCTGCGTCCGAGAGCGCCCTTACCCGCGCCGCCTTGTCCTGCGGCAGCGCCTCGGCGACCCACTGCGGGATCTGCAGCCGCGTCGCCAGCGCTTCGACCGCGGCGGTGCTGTCACCGGAGAGCAGGATCACGCGCTTGCCCATGTCCTTGAGTGCGGCGACTGTTTCCTCGGCGCCGTCCCTCAGGCTGTCCTCGAAGGTGAAGACCTGCGCCGGGCCTTGTCCGACCCGCAGCCATGCAGCGGTGGCGGCGCTCTGTCCGCCGCCGGTCCAGGCGGCCCGGCCGAGCCGCACGGGCTCTGCGCGCCAGAGGGCCTCGGTGCCATGGCCGGGCACCTCCTTGAGCCCGGTGACCTCGGCGGGGCTGATCCCGGCGGCGCGCAGCGCGGCGGTCAGCGACACCGAGAGAGGGTGGGCCGAGCCCTCGGCGAGGGCGAGGGCGATCTCGAGGTCGTGCCGGGTGAAGTCGTCGCGATTGGTCAGAGCCGGCGTGCCCGCGGTCAGCGTGCCGGTCTTGTCGAAGACCACCGTGTCGATCTCGGCCAGCCGCTCGAGCGCGGTGCCGTCCTTGATCAGAAGCCCCTGCTTGAAAAGCTTGCCCGAGGCGGCTGTGGTCACCGCGGGCACGGCGAGCCCGAGCGCGCAGGGGCAGGTGATGATCAGCACTGCGGCGGCGATATTGAGCGCGACGCGGAAATCGCCGGACCAGAGCAGCCAGCCGAGGAAGGCCAGCGCGGCGAGGATGTGTACCCCCGGCGCGTAAAGCTTGGCGGCCTTGTCGGCGAGCGGCGTGTAGTTCTCGCGGCCCGACTCGGCCACGGCCACCAGATCGGCCATGCGGTGCAGCGAGGTGTCGCGGCCCACCGCCGTGGCGCGGATCACCAACGGGCCGGTGAGGTTCACCTCGCCGGCGCTCACCGTCTGGCCGGGGGCGGCGTAGACGGGCAGGGTCTCGCCGGTCAGCAGCGAGCGGTCGAGCTCTGACTGGCCCTCGCAGATCTCGCCGTCGACCGGCATCCGCCCGCCGGGGCGCACGCGGACCAGATCGCCGACGCGCAGCTCGGCGGCGGGGACCTGTTCCTCGCCCGCCTCGGTGAGACGCCAGGCGCGGGGCACCTCGAGCGCCGAAAGCTCCTCGGCGGCGGAGCGGGCGATGGCGCGGGTGCGGTGGTCGAGGTAGCGCCCGGTGAGCAGGAAGAAGGTCAGCGCGATGGCGGCGTCGAAATAGGCGTGCTCGCCCGAGAGCATCGTCTCCCAAAGCGAGGTGACGATGGCCAGCAGGATCGCCAGAGAGATCGGCACGTCCATATTGAGATGCCCGGCGCGCAGCGCGGACCAGGCGTTGCGAAAGAAGGGCTGCGCCGAGAAGGCGACAGTGGGCAGCACGATGGCCGCCGAGATCCAGTGGAACAGGTCGCGCGTCGGCCCCTCGGCGCCGGACCAGACCGCGACCGACAGCAGCATGACGTTCATCGCGGCAAAGCCCGCCACGGCGAGGCGCATCAGCAGATCGCGCCCGGCCGTGTCGGTGGCGGTGGCCGCAAGCGTGCCGGCGTCGAGCTCGTGAGCCTCGTATCCCGCCGCTTCGACGACGGGGATCAGCGCTTCAGCGGTCATTTGCGGGTCGGCCTCGATGCGCACGCGCTTCTGGCTGAGGTTGACCCGGGCGCTGCGCACGCCGGGCACCTTTTCCAGCGCGCTTTCCACGGCGGTCATGCAGGCGGCGCAATGGATGGTCGGCAGCGACAGGGCCAGCCGGGCCTCGGAGGGCTGCGCGCGCTCGGCCAACGCCTCGGCGGCGGGGGCGGCGACGCAGGCCGGGCAGGCAGAGGCGGGCGGTCGCAGGGTGGCGGTCATGAGGTCAGCCCCTGATGAAGAATTCCAGACGCTGCTCGAAGAGCGTACCATCCTCGGCTTGGGCCTTCACCCAGACGTTCCAATGGCCGGGCGCAAGATCGTCGGCGGCGACGAACTGGCGGCCGTCCCAGAAGAACTCGGGCGTGTGGTCGTCCTTGACGTGGGTCGAGCGGCCGAGTCTTGCGCTCAGCTCGGCGGGCTTCACCGGCAAACCCTCGGGATCGGTGAACCGCAGCACCACCGCGCCCTCGCGCGGCTCGGCATGGGCGGTCCAGCGCAGCGCCTCCTGCTCGGCGCGGCGGACATCGAAGGTCTGGCTGGCGACGTAGGAGTTCGGCACCTCGAGCCCAGGGAAGGTGGCGATGGCATTGTAGGCGAGCGCGATGTTCACCGCGATGATCACCCCGAAGGCGCCGCCGAAGATCGCCAGCACGTGCCAGCCGGTGAGCTTGCGTCCGCTATCCTGTGCTTCGGTCATTGAATTGTCCGTCCGTTGAAGATGGTCGCCTTGGCGGCGCGGTCGCCGGTGGTCAGGTCCTCGACCCAAATGTGAAACTCGGTGCGGTCGGCCTTAGCCTCGGGGGTGCCCTCGGGAGCGGTCACATAGACCCTCTGAAGGTGCGTCTCGTTGGCGGGCACGTCAACGGTGGTGTCCGTCTCGCCCTCGAGGCTGATCTGCAGGATGGCATCGTCCGAGAGCGACAGCCGGAAGGGCCGGTCCTCGCCGTGCTTGTTGAGCAGGCGCACGTCGTAGGTGTTGCGGATCGAGCCGTCCGAAAGCACCACGTAGGTCGGATTGCGCACCGGGGCGACGGTGAGCTCGATCTCGGGGCGCAGCACCAGCGCGACCAGCAGGCCGACGCCGACCAGCGACCAGAGCGCGGTGTAGAGAAGCACGCGCGGACGGAAGATGTGCTTCCAGATCCTGCGGGGTTCTTGGCCCGCGCGCTCGCGCGTCTCGTCCGACAGGGCGAGGTAATCGATCAGCCCGCGCGGCTTGCCGATCTTGTCCATCACGTCGTCGCAGGCGTCGATGCAGAGCGCGCAGGTGATGCAGGCCATCTGCTGGCCGTCGCGGATGTCGATCCCCATGGGGCAGACGTTCACGCAGGCGTTGCAGTCGATGCAGTCGCCGAGCTGCTCTGCGCCCTCGGCCTTGCGGTGCTTGCCGCGCGGCTCGCCGCGCCAGTCGCGGTAGCCGACGGTCAGCGTCTCCTCGTCCATCATCGCCGCCTGGATGCGCGGCCAGGGGCAGGCATAGATGCAGATCTGCTCGCGCGCGAAGCCGCCGAAGGCAAAGGTCGTGGCGGTGAGGATGGCGATCGTCGTGTAGGCCACGGGGTGGGCGTTGCCGGTCACCAGGTCGACCAGCAGGGTGGGCGCGTCGGTGAAATAGAACACCCAGGCACCGCCGGTGGCCAGCGCGATGAGCAGCCAGACCACCCATTTGGTCAGCCGCAGCCGTAGCTTGCGTACGTCCCAATTTTTCTGCCGGTGCAGCCGAAGCCGCGCGTTGCGGTCGCCCTCGATCCAGCGTTCGACGAGGATGAAGAGGTCGGTCCAGACGGTCTGCGGGCAGGCATAGCCGCACCAGACCCTTCCCAGCGCCGAGGTGAAGAGGAAGAGCCCGAGCCCTGCCATGATCAGCAGGCCGGCGACGAAGTAGAACTCGTGTGGCCAGATCTCGATGAAGAAGAAAAAGAAGCGGCGGCCAGCCATGTCGACCAGCACCGCCTGGTCCGGCAGCTCCGGCCCCCTGTCCCAGCGGATCCAGGGGGTCACGTAGTAGATGCCCAAGAGCACGAGCATCAGCACCCATTTGAGATTACGGAAGTGCCCGCGCACCCGGCGGGGGAAAATCGGCTCGCGCGCCGCGTAGAGAGAGGGCGCGCCTGGTTGGGTCTCGGACACCGCAAGTACTCCGGTTCGAATCTGCCTGTGCCGCCCGTTCTGACGCCGCAGCGCGCCGCGAACTTTGACCTGCATCAATAAGCATATCTTTCACTTAGCTTTTGCGGCCTCACGTCGCAGCCAGGTGGTGAACATCCGGAGCGGCGCGCGCATGACTCCGGGCCGGGTGACCAGATAGTAGCCCTTTTGTCGGCTATCTTCGAACAATAGTCGCAGCCGGCCCGAGGCGATGTCGTCCTCGGCAAAGACGCGGGCGGTGATCGCGATGCCATGACCCTGCCGCGCGGCCTCGAGCATCAGGTTGCCGGGCAACGAGCTGACCCCCTGCCGGACGTCGTGGTCTATGCCGAACTGGGCGAACCAGTCGGTGGCCTCGTTGGTGCCCAGCTCCTGCAGCCAGTGGAAGCTGCGCAGCTCGGCGGGGTCGGTGTACTCGCGGTCGCCCACCAGCTGCGGCGCGCCGACCAGCGCGATGGGAGACTCCACCAGCAGCTCGGCCTCGAGCCCTGGCCAGCGGCCCGAGCCGTAGCGCAGCGCCACGTCGATGCCGCCAGGCTCCAGCGGCGCGAGCTTGGCCGAGGGATCGAGCATCAGGCTGATCTCGGGATGCGCCTCGCGAAAGCGCGCGAGCCGCGGCATCAGCCAGGACGAGGCAAAACTCGGCGTGGTGGTGATCATCAGCGGCCGGTCGGCTTCGGCGCCGGTCAGCGCCTCGAGCTCCTGCGCGATGCGCCCGAATCCCTCGGCCAGCGCCTGTGCCAGCCGCGCGCCTTCCTCGGTCAGCGCCATGGAGCGCCGCGAGCGGTCTAGCAGCCCGATGCCGAGATGCGACTCCAGGTTTCGTATCTGCTGGCTGATCGCCGCGTGGCTGACGTTCAGAGCTGCGCCGGCCTTTTGCACCGACCCGGTCTCGGCGTAGGCGGCAAAGGCCCGGAGCGCAGGGAGAGGGGGGAGAGAGGTCCAATTCATTATGTCAAGCAATCTTACATGTCAGAATTCTTCCTGACTGGCTGCAATGGGCCCTTCGATCAATACTTGAAGGGCGAAATGGCGTATTCAGGAGGTTAAAAGTGCTTGTAATATATGCAAAAACTTTCATGACTGCGACCCGGACGGACGTCAGGCCAAATTGCCCTCCATCCGCGCGCTCGACACATGCGCCTCACCCCGGTGCGCCAGAGGCGTCCCGGGCAAGCGACAGGCGTCGCCGGGGTATACGGTCAATGATCAACGGAATTTTGATGCGTGCCAAGGGCAGAAATGCGGCCAAGGCAGATTGCCGGGGTCATGAGACGTGAAACGTCCGCTTTCTCGGCGGCAAAAGGAAACGCCGGCCCCCCTGGAAACGCGCGAACAGGTGGGGGACCGGCGTCTGGCCTCCGGGCCTTGCGGCCCAGAGGTATCTTGTCGCGCGCCTACTCGGAGGCTTCGCCGCCGCCAAGCCCGTGCACATAGGTGGCCACGGCGCGGATTTCCGCTTCCGACAGACGGGCGTTCCAGTTCGGCATGACGCCGAAGCGGGCGTTGGTGACGGTCTCGTGGATCGTCGCGTAGTCGCCGCCGTAGAGCCAGATCGCGTCGGTCAGGTTCGGCGCGCCCTGCATCCGGTCGCCGGTGCCGTCCTCGCCATGGCAGGCCGCGCAATTGTCCGCGAAGACCGTGGCGCCCTCGTCAACGAGCGAAGCGTCCTGGGGCTCTTCGCCCGACAGCGTCATCACGTAGTTGCTGACCGCGGCGATCTGTTCGCGCTCGAGCAGCCCGTCACGCCCGAAGGCCGGCATTTCCGAGTAGCGCGCATCGGGGTCGTCCTCGTTGCGGATGCCATGGGTGATCGTGGTGTGGATCTCCTCGATCGAGCCGCCCCAGAGCCAGTCGTCGTCGAGCAGGTTGGGATAGCCCTTGGCCCCCGCTGCGCCCGAGCCGTGGCACTGCGCGCACCAGGTGCGGAAGACCGCGGCCCCGGCGTTCTGCGCGTAGCCGCCCAGCTCGGGGTCGCCCGCGATCGCGCTCAGCTCGACCGAGGCAAGCTGCTCGTTGATCGGGGCGAGCTTGGCCTCCTGCGCCGCGATCTCCTCGGCCACGGCGCCGCGGGTCGAGTAGCCGAGCAGCCCCGCGGTGGCCGAACGCACGCCCGGCCAGGCGGGATAGGCGATGGTGTAGCCCACGCCCCAGATGATGGTCGCGTAGAAGACCATCAGCCACCAGCGCGGCAGCGGCTTGTTGTACTCCTCGATCCCGTCCCAGGAATGGCCGGTGGTCTCGTAGTCGAGATCGTCTCTACGGGTGTCTTTCTTGTCGCTCATGATCCTCGCCTCCTCACTTGTGGGCGGGTTTTTCGGGCGCGTCGGGCGCGGCCGGGGCGGTGTCGTTGCGAAGCGGGATGCTGGCGGCGTCATCGTGATTGCGCCTGGCCCCGGGGCGGAAGATCCAGACGATCATCCCCACGAAGAACAGGAACATCAGCAGCAGCCCCCAGCTGTCCGCGAAGTGGCGGAGGCCGGAATAGGTGTCCATCTCGTCCCCTCCTCAGCGGCTGGCGTCGGGCGTGAAGGTCGAGAAATCGACCAGCGTGCCGAGCATCTGCAGGTAGGCCACCAGCGCATCCATTTCCGAGATGCCCGGTTCGCCGTCGAAGTTGCGCACGCTGACCTTCTCGCCGTAGCGCTCGAGCAGCCCGTCGTAGTCGAGATCGGGGTTCGCCTGCACCCGGAAGTCGGCCGAGGCGTTCTCGACCATCTCGTCGGTATAGGGCACGCCGACCATGCGGTGGGTGGCCAGAAGGTCTTCCATGTACTGCCCGTCGATCAGCTTGGCCGACAGGAAGCCGTACTTGGGCATCACCGATTCCGGCACGACCGACTGCGGGTCGGTCAGGTGATCGACGTGCCACTCGTCCGAGTAGCGGCCGCCGACGCGGGCGAGGTCGGGCCCCGTCCGCTTCGAGCCCCATTGGAACGGGTGGTCGTACTGCGATTCCGCCGCCAGCGAGTAATGGCCGTAGCGCTCCACTTCGTCGCGCATCGGGCGGATCATTTGGCTGTGGCAGACGTAGCAGCCCTCGCGGATGTAGATGTCGCGCCCGGCCAGCTCCAGCGGGGTATAGGGGCGCATGCCCTCCACGTCCTCGATGGTGTTTTCCAGGTAGAAGAGCGGCACGATCTGCACCAGCCCGCCAATGGTCACCACCAGGAAGGCGAAAATGGCCAGCAGCGTGACGTTCCTCTCGAGAACGCCGTGCTTGTCGAGGATGGACCACCTTTTGGGGCGGTCACCCAGACCCGTGGCGGAGGCCGGCATCGGGGGCTTTTTGTCGTTGGTTGCCATTGTCTCGGCCCTCCTTATTCGGCCGGGTGCGCGTGAGCGGCCGCGGTCTCGGCTTCGACAGCCGGAGCCCGTTTCACGGTCATCCACAGGTTGTAGCACATGATAATCGCACCAGCGATGTAGAGGCCGCCGCCGAGGGCGCGCACCACGTACATCGGGAACTTGGCGGACACGGTGTCGGCGAAGCTGTTGACGAGGAAGCCGTTGGCATCCACCTCGCGCCACATCAGGCCTTCCATGATGCCCGTGACCCACATCGACGCGGCGTAGAGCACGATGCCGATGGTGGCGAGCCAGAAGTGCCAGCTGACGAGGCTGAGGCTGTAAAGGCGCTCACGGTTCCACAGTTTCGGCGTCAGGAAGTAGAGCGCGCCGAAGGTGATCATGCCGTTCCAGCCAAGCGCGCCGGAGTGCACGTGGCCAATGGTCCAGTCGGTGTAGTGCGACAGCGAGTTCACCGCGCGGATCGACATCATCGGGCCTTCGAAGGTCGACATGCCGTAGAAGCCGATCGAGATCACCAGCATCCGCATGATCGGGTCGGTGCGCAGCTTGTCCCAGGCCCCCGAAAGCGTCATCAGGCCGTTGATCATGCCGCCCCAGCTGGGCATCCACAGGATGATCGAGAACACCATGCCAAGGGTCGAGGCCCAGTCGGGCAGGGCGGTGTAGTGCAGGTGGTGCGGACCGGCCCAGATGTAGAGGAAGATCAGCGCCCAGAAGTGCACGATCGACAGCTTGTAGGAGAACACCGGGCGCTCGGCCTGCTTGGGCACGAAGTAGTACATCATCCCCAGGAAGCCGGCGGTCAGGAAGAAGCCCACGGCGTTGTGGCCATACCACCATTGCGTCATCGCGTCCTGCACGCCCGAGAACAGTTGCACCGACTTCGAGCCCCAGATCGATACGGGGATGCTGAGGTTGTTGAAGATGTGCAGCATGGCGACGGTGATGATGAAGCTCAGGTAGAACCAGTTCGCCACGTAGATGTGCGGTTCCTTGCGCTTGATGATCGTGCCGACGAAGACCAGCAGGTAGGCGACCCAGACCACGGTCAGCAGCCAGTCGACGTACCATTCGGGCTCGGCGTATTCCTTCGACTGGGTGGCGCCCAGCAGGTAGCCGGTCGCGGCCAGCACGATGAAAAGCTGGTAGCCCCAGAAGACGTACCACGCGAGGTTGCCGCCCCAGAGGCGGGTCGCCGAGGTGCGCTGGACGACGTAGAACGATGTGCAGATCAGCGCGTTGCCGCCAAAGGCGAAAATCACCGCCGAGGTGTGCAGCGGCCGCAGCCGTCCGAAGTTGGCAAAGCCCTGCGCCCATTCGAAGTTGAGCGCCGGAAAGGCCAGCTGGGTGGCGATGAACACGCCGACCGCGAATCCCACCACGCCCCAGAAGGCGGTTGCAATGACGCCGGCGCGCACCACATCGTCCATGTAGCTCAGCTCTCGCACCCGGGCGGGCACCGGCTCGTCGGTATTGCGGAGGGTCCAGAGGAACAGACCCGCCGCGAGGAGGAAGATGGTCAGCGCATTGACCATGTAAGCCACGTCTCGTGCGTAGTTGGCAGCGATCAGCGCGAAGAGCGCGACAACCCCCAGCACGATGAGCTTGATATAATTCAGCATCATTCGTCCCTTCGTCTGACTCGCACGATTCGTTGCCGCGCGAGCGGTTCTGACTGACGGGGTTTTGAAGTGAATGCTCCCGCCCAACCTTGATCTGAATCAAGGCTTTGGTTCCGAGTTCTTGCGTTAAGTCATTCTAAGGGTTGCCCTTCGGGCGTAATGTGCCGGTGTCGGGCCCTCCCGGACAATACCACGGAGATTGCAATGGGCTACAAATCAATACTTACGGTTGTGACCGACGAGGCCTTCCTGGAGTCGACGATCGATCACGCCGCCGCGGTTGCCGCCTGCTGGGACGCCCATCTGGATGTGCTCGCCTTTGGCGTCGACCGCACCCAGACCGGCTATTATTACGCCGGCGCCGACGCGATCATCCTGCAGGAAACGCTCGACCGCGCTTCCAAGGACGCCACGGCGCTTGCCACGGCGGCGAAGGCGCGGCTGAACCGCTTCGACCTGCGTTGGGCGGTCGAGGAGGGTGTGGCGCAATTGGCCGACATCGGTCGCCACGTGGCGGGCCGGGCGCGGTTTGCCGACATGGTGGTGCTGCCCAAGCCCTATGGCCCGGACCGCGGCGTCGAGCTGGAGCCGGTGGTCGAGGGCGCGCTCTTCGAGGGGCAGGCCCCGGTGCTGGTGGTGCCGCGCGCCTCGGACCCGTCGAGCAAGCCCAAGCGCGTCGTGCTGGGCTGGAACGAAAGCGCCGAGGCGCTGCGCTCGGTGCGCGCCGCCATGCCGATCCTCAAGGAGGCCGAGGCGGTGCACGTGGTGGTCATCGATCCGCCGCAGCACGGGCCGAACCGCTCCGATCCGGGCGGCATGCTGTCGCAATACCTGTCGCGCCACGGGGTGAGCGCCGAGATCGACGTGCTGACGAAGACCATGCCGCGGATCTCCGACATCCTGAACCGCCACGTGCAGGACGTGGACGGTGACATGATCATCATGGGTGCATATGGCCATTCCCGCTTCCGCGAGGCGATCCTCGGCGGCGCGACGCGGAACATGCTGGAACTGGCGGAGGTACCGGTCTTTCTGGCGCATTGAGGCTTGGGAGAAGAGGCCTCTGCGAAGAAACCGGACAGGCGGCGCAAGCCGTCCGAGGGCGGACCCGAGGGTCCGCCCTTGTCGTGTCAGCCGGTCCGTGTCAGCCGGTCCGTGTCTGCCGCGCCAACCCTGCGAGGACGTGTCTGCGGCAGAGGTTGCCCGGGCACCGCACGGTGGGGGCGCAACGGCCCGGCGCGCTCGGTTGAGGTTCCTTTCGCACCGGCAAGTCGATAGGGTCCGGGCCGAGGCAGAAAAGAACGAGCAGGAGACACCCATGCGCGCAACGATCGGGACCGTGATGATGAGAGGCGCGGCAGCGCTCGCCCTTGCGGCGACATTGGGCGGATGTGCCGCCAATCCCGGCTGGGGCGGGCGCTACGAGGTTTACGGCGTCGAAGAGGGCGACATGCTCAAGCTGCGCGGCGGGCCGGGCACCGGTTTCGACGTGATCATCGGCCTGCCGAACGGCACCGTCCTTCGGGTCTACGACTGCACCCAGACCGGCGGAACCCGCTGGTGCGAGGCCGCCCTCGACCGGGCGCCGGAGACACGGGGCTACGTCTCCTGGGCCTATCTGCGCGAGCACTGAGCACGCCGTCCCCGCGGGGACGGGCTCAGATCTCGCCCAGGGCCATCAGCGCCGCCTTCAGCGTCTCGAGGTCCATATCCCCGAGCGCCGTGTCCACGGCATCGTGCTCGCGGCGCCAGATCGGCATCGCCGCGTGCAGCACCTCGTGTCCCCGCGGGGACAGGCGCAGCCGCTTGCCGCGCTTGTCCTCGGCATCGGCGGTGCTTTCGACCAGCCCGCGCCGCTCGAGCACCTTGAGCGCCGCGGTCAGCGTGGTGCGGTCCATGGCCAGGAAGGGCGCCAGATCCGAGATGCGCGGCGGCTCGGGGCGGTTCAGCGACATCAGGATCGAGAACTGCCCGTTGGTCAGCCCCACGGGTTTCAGCGCGACGTCGAAGCGCCGGCCAAGCGCGCGTGCCGCCCGCTGCGCGCGGAAGCACAGGCAGCGGTCGCGGACCTCGAGGGTGGTCTCATAGGGCAGGGATGGCGTTGTCTCGCTCATGTATTCTCATTCATGTTGATATCAACTTAATTATGCGCCTAGGATGCGGAAGAGCAACAGGAGATGTCTCATGACGCATGTTTGGGGGTTTTTGACGCCCGTGCCGCAGGAAAACAAGGCAGCCTATTTGGAGACGGCCCGAAAATCCTGGGATTTATTCAAGGAATACGGGGCCTTGTCGCTACACGAATGCTGGGAGGCCGAGGTGCCCGAGGGCAAGCTGACCTCCTTTCCCATGGCGGTGAAGCGCGAAGAGGGAGAGGCCGTGGTGTTCAGCTGGATGATCTGGCCCGACAAGGAGACCGCCGACCGCTGCGGCGCCTCCTTCGAGACCGATGAACGCTGGAAGGCGACCATGGACATGCCTTTTGACGGCAAGCGGATGATCTACGGAAGCTTCGATCCGCTGTTCGAGGCCTGAGCCGGGCGCAGGCGGGCGGTCAGGCGAAAACGCCGCCGTCCGCGTCGTCGCCCGCCTCTTCGAGCAACCGGTCCATGTCGGGGATGGTGACGTGGCGCTTGCCCTCGAGCTCGATCACCCCGTCCTTGCGCAGCGCCGAGACCTGGCGGCTGACCGTCTCGAGCGTCAGCCCGAGGTAATCCGCCATGGCCTCGCGGGTGAGCGGCAGGTCAAAGGTGATCCGCTCGCCGGGCGCGCTCACGTCGCGCATGTTGATCGAGGCATCGCGACGGGCAATGATCGACAGCAGCGAGGCGATCTTCTCGCGCGCGGTCTTGCGGCCGAGCACCAGCATCCATTCGCGTGCAGCATCGAGCTCGTCGAGGGTCATCTCGAGAAGGCGCTGCGCGATATGCGGGGTGCGCATCATCATCTCTTCGAAGGGGCTCTTGCGGAAGCAGCACATCACCAGGTCGGTGGTTGCCACCACGTCGTAGGCAGCCGAGGCGCGGCCCGGACGGCCGACGAAATCCGACGGCAGCAGCAGGCCGACCATCTGGGTGCGCCCGTCTTCCATGGTCTGGGTGAGCGTCGCGATGCCCGAGACCACCGAGCCGACGAATTCCATCCGGTCGCCGGACCAGATCACCGTCTGCCCGGCTTCGAATTTGCGGTAATACTTGATTTCTTCGAGCCGCTCGAGCTCATCCGACTCGCAGCGGGCGCAGACCGCACGGTGGCGGATCGGGCACTCGTTGCAGTCATGCGAAACCGCGATGCTCTTTTCGTTCAGCATTCCATGTCCAAATCTTGATCTGCGTCAAAGTCGTGCCGCGAAAAATTTTCGTAAGCCTACGCTCATGATTACGCGAGCACAACTCTCCCGCCTTGGCCTCTTCGACGCGAAGGTTCCCCGGTACACCAGCTACCCGACGGCCCCGCATTTCTCGGGCGACGTCACCCCGGGCGATTTCGCAAACTGGATCAGGGCCGTGCCCGAAAATGGCATGGTCTCACTCTACCTGCACGTGCCTTTCTGTCGCAGGCTGTGCTGGTTCTGCGCCTGCCGCACGCAGGGCACCGCGACCCTCGCGCCGGTGGAAAGCTACGTCGAGACGCTGAAGGCCGAGCTTGACCTGCTGAAGCGGCATCTGCCCCGGGGTGTCAAACTGTCGCGGCTGCACTGGGGCGGCGGCACGCCGACGCTGCTGACGCCCGAGCTGATGCGGGCACTGATCGACAAGCTCGCCGACGTTGCCGATTTCGCCGAAGGGGCCGAGTTCTCGGTCGAGATCGACCCCAACGAGATCGACGGCGAGCGGCTCGACGTGCTGGCCGCCGGGGGGATGAACCGTGTCTCGATCGGGGTGCAGGACTTCGATCCCGGGATCCAGAAGACCATCGGTCGCGAGCAGAGCTACGAGGTGACCCGCCGCGCGATCGAGATGGTCCGCGACCGCGGCATCGGCAGCCTCAACGCCGACATCCTGTACGGGCTGTCGCATCAGTCGAAGGCGCGGATCACCGAGTCGGTGCAGAAGCTGCTGTCGCTCGGGCCCGACCGCGTGGCGCTCTACGGCTACGCGCATGTGCCCTGGATGGCCAAGCGCCAGCAGATGATCCCCTCGGACGCGCTGCCCACGCCGAGCGAACGGCTCGACCTTTTCGAGACGGCGCGCCAGCTTTTTGCCTGGGATGGCTACGCCGAGATCGGCATCGACCACTTCGCCGTGCCCGATGACGGGCTGGCGATCGCGCAGAAGACCGGCAAGTTGCGGCGCAACTTCCAAGGCTACACCGACGACACGTCCGAGGTGCTGATCGGGGTGGGGGCCTCGTCGATCTCGCGCTTTCCGCAGGGCTTCGCGCAGAATGCTCCGGCGACCTCGGCGCATGTGGCGGCGATCCGAGAGGGGCGTTTCTCGACAGCGCGCGGGCATACTTTCCGGGGCGAGGACAAGCTGCGCTCGCGGATGATCGAAATGCTGATGTGCGATTTCCGCATCCGCTCCGAGGAGTTGATCCGGGACTACGGCGCGAGCGAGGCGATGCTCGCGGGCCTGTACCGCGATGCCAATGCCCGCTTCGACGGGCTGCTGGAGATCACTGAGGACGGGCTTTTCATTCCGGTGGGCGCGCGGCCGCTGACCCGCATGGTGGCGCGCAGCTTCGATGCCTACGAGCTGTCGAAGGCCGGGCACAGCTCGGCGATCTGAGCAATGGCGCATGGGCGGGCGCTGGCCCGCCCGGCGCGCGCCGCCTTATCCCGCCAGCTCGAAGGCCGCGGCAAAGAGCGTCTGCGTGTAGTCCGTCTTGGGCGCGGCGAAAATCTCTTCCGCGTCGCCCATCTCCACCACGTCGCCCTGCTTCATCACGATGACCTTGTGGCTCATCGCGCGCACCACCTTGAGGTCGTGGCTGATGAAGAGGTAGGCGAGGTCGTACTTGCGCTGCAGCGCGCGCAGCAGCTCGACGATCTGCACCTGCACCGTCATGTCGAGCGCCGAGGTCGGCTCGTCCAGCACCACCAGCTTGGGCCGCAGCACCATGGCGCGGGCGATGGCGATCCGCTGGCGTTGACCCCCCGAGAATTCATGCGGGTAGCGGTGCATCGTGGCCGGGTCGAGACCCACCTCGGTCATGATCGCTGCCACCACCTCTTTCGCGGGTCGCCCGTCGGGGGAGCCGTGCACGCCGAGACCCTCGGCGATGATCTGCTCGCAGGTCATCCGCGGGCTGAGCGAGCCGAAGGGGTCCTGGAAGACGATCTGCATCTCGGAGCGCAGCTTGCGCAGCTGCCGGGTCGACAGGTCGCGCACGTCGCGCCCGTCGAAGGTGATGCCGCCCTGTGACTGGATCAGCCGCATGATCGCAAGAGCCAGCGTGGTCTTGCCCGACCCGGACTCGCCGACGATGCCCACGGTCTCGCCCGCGCGCACTGAGAAAGACGCGTCGTTGACCGCCTTCACGTAGCCGACGGTCTTTTTCAGGAACCCTTTCTGGATGGGGAACCAGATCTTCAGATTGTCGGCGCGGGCGATCTCTTTCGCATCCGGCTCAACCGGATCAGGTTTCCCGGTGCTCTCGGCCGAGATCAGCTTCAGCGTGTAGGGATGCTGCGGGTTGGCGAAAAGCTCGGCGGTGGGGCCATGCTCGACGATCTCGCCGTTCTTCATCACGCAGACCCGGTCTGCAATCTTGCGCACGATGTTGAGGTCGTGGGTGATGAACAGCAGGCTCATGCTCTCGGCCTGCTTGAGATCGGCCAGAAGCTCGAGGATCTGCGCCTGGATGGTCACGTCGAGCGCGGTGGTGGGCTCATCCGCGATCAGCAGGTCCGGCCCGTTGGCCAGCGCCATGGCGATCATCACCCGCTGCCGCTGCCCGCCCGAAAGCTGGTGCGGATAAGCCGACAGACGGCTTTCGGGGTCGCGGATGCCGACCTTGTTCAGCAGATCGAGGATGCGCGCGCGGGCCTTGTCGCCGGTTAGCCCCTGGTGCAGCGCGAGGCTCTCGCCGAGTTGCTTTTCCAGCGTGTGCAGCGGGTTGAGCGAGGTCATCGGCTCCTGGAAGATGAAGCTGATGTCATTGCCCCGCACCTTGCGCAGGCGCTGCAGATCGGCGCCGATCATCTCCTGATCGTTGTAGCGGACCGAGCCTTCGACATGTGCGGCATCGCCCAGCAGCGAGACGGTCGAGAGCGCGGTCACCGACTTGCCCGAGCCCGACTCGCCGACCAGCGCCACGGTCTCGCCGCGCGGGATGTCGAAGCTCACACCCTTGACCGCGAGGCTGCGCGTGCCGTCCTGGGTGAAGCTGACCTTCAGGTCGCGGACCTCGAGGATATTGGCGCTCATGAGAAGGTCTTTCTGGGGTCAAACGCGTCGCGTACGCCTTCGAAGATGAAGACCAGCAGCGACAGCATCAGGGCAAAGACGGTGAAGGCGGTGAAGGCCAGCCACGGCGCCTGCAGGTTCTGCTTGGCCTGCAATGTCAGCTCGCCCAGCGAGGGCGCCGAGGAGGGCAGGCCGAAGCCGAGGAAGTCGAGGCCGGCGAGAGTGCTGATCGTGCCGGTCACGATGAAGGGCAGCATGGTCAGCGTCGCGACCATGGCGTTGGGCAGCATGTGGCGGAACATGATGGTCCAGTTGCTGACGCCGAGCGCCTTGGCGGCGCGCACGTACTCGAGGTTGCGCGCGCGCAGGAATTCTGCCCGCACCACGCCCACGAGTGCCGTCCAGCCGAAGAGCACCGTCAGGAAAACCAGCAGCCAGAAACTTCGGCCCAGAATGGCGAAGAGGATGATGATCACGTAAAGCGATGGCGTTGCGGACCATATCTCGATCAGCCGCTGGAAAATGAGGTCGAGCCAGCCGCCGAAGAAGCCCTGCAGTGCCCCGGCGACGACGCCGATGATCGACGAGACGACCGTGACCACCAGCGTGAAGAGGATCGACAGGCGGAAGCCGTAGATCACCCGCGCCAGCACGTCGCGCTTGGTGTCGTCGGTACCGAGCAGGTTCTGCCCATTCGGGGGCAGGGGCGCCGCGCCGGGACGGTCGACCGGGGTGTTGAACGTGTAGGGAATGGGCGGCCAGATGCTCCATCCCTTGACGAAATCGCCCTCGGGGGTGCCGCCCGCCTCCACCGTCTCGATCAGCCCTTCGGGGTCGTCGAAACATGCCTCGATGCCGCCGGTGCGAATGAGGCATTGCACCTCGGGATCGCGGTAGGCGGCCTCGGTCCGGAAGTCGCCGCCAAAGGCGGTTTCGGGGTAGAAATTGAAGATCGGCATGCGCAGCTCGCCGCGGTAGCTGACGAGGATCGGCTTGTCGTTGGCGATGAACTCGGCGAACAGCGACAGGCCGAAGAGCACCACGAAGCTCCACAGCGACCAGAAGGCGCGGCGGTTGCGCTTGAAGTTGCGCCAGCGGCGCTGGTTCAGCGGCGACAGCGCGAAGCGGCCGGGTTTGGGCTGCGGGACGACGGGAATTCCGGGCTCGGGCTGCGGGCGGAGCGGCGCGGAGTCGTCGAAGCGGGGATCAGGCTCGTAGCTCATCTCAGCCCTCCCGCTTCTCGAAGTCGATGCGCGGATCGACCAGAACGTACATCATGTCCGAGATGATCCCGACGACAAGGCCGATGAGGCCGAAGATAAAAAGCGTGCCGAAGATCACCGGATAGTCGCGCGCCACCGCCGCCTCGAAACCGAGCCGCCCGAGACCGTCGAGCGAGAAGATCGTCTCGATGATCAGCGAGCCCGAGAAGAAGACGCCGATGAACACCGCCGGGAAGCCGGCGATGACGATCAGCATGGCATTGCGGAAGACGTGGCCATAGAGCACGCGGCTCTCGCTCAGGCCCTTGGCACGGGCGGTCATCACGTAGTGCTTCTTGATTTCGTCGAGGAAGGAGTTCTTGGTCAGCAGCGTCAGCGTGGCAAAGGCCGAGATCGTCGAGGCGATCACCGGCAGCGCGATGTGCCAGAAGTAATCGGCGATCTTCATCGGCCAGCTCAGCGCCTCCCAGTTGTCCGAGGTGAGGCCCCGCAGCGGGAAGATCTGCCAGAACGAGCCACCGGCGAAGAGCACCAGCAGCAGGATGGCGAAGAGGAAGCCCGGGATGGCGTAGGCGACGATGATCACGCCCGACGTCCATGTGTCGAAGCTGCTGCCGTCCTTGACGGCCTTGCGAATGCCGAGCGGGATCGAGACGATATAGGCGATGATCGTCGACCAGAGCCCGAGCGAGATCGACACCGGCATCTTTTCCAGCACCAGGTCGATCACCGAGATCGAGCGGAAGTAGCTCTCGCCGAAGTCGAGCCGCATGTAGTTCCACATCATCCCGAAGAAGCGCTCGAGGGGGGGCTTGTCGAAGCCGAACTCCTTCTCGAGGCTCTCGATGAACTCGGGCGGCAACCCGCGGGCGCCGACGTATTTCTCGTTGCCGCCGCCGCCCATGCCCGCGCCGACAGTGTCCATTCCGGCACCGGGCGCAGTGCCGCCACCGCCGGAGAAGCCGCCGAAGACGTCTCCCTGGCCCTCGATCTGGGCGATGATCTGTTCGATGGGACCGCCGGGCACGAACTGCACCAGCGCGAAGTTGATGATCATGATCCCCAAGAGCGTGGGGATGATGAGCAGCAGTCTGCGGAGAATGTAGGCTCCCATATTATTTCAGCACGCCGGCCTCTTTGAGGGCCTTCTCCTTGTCGGGGTTCACCCACCAAAGGCTGAGGTAGCCAAGATCGTAGGGCGGGATGGTCTCGGGGTGTTCGTACATGTCGTAATAGGCGACCCAGTAGTCTGCGATATAGCCGTCGGGGACGATGAAGAACTCGTAGCGCAGCGCGCGGTCGAGCGCCATCAGCGCGACGTCGGTTTCCGCCTGGCTGGTGGCCTCGAAACTGGCGGCGATGATCGCGTCGACGAGCGGGCTGGCGAGCCCGGCGGGGTTGAAGAGCGAGAATTCGGCTTCGCGCGAGCCGTACATCTGGCTGAGCCCGCCCCCCGTGGACAGGAAGGCGCCGTAGCGACTCGAGTAGATCATGTCGTAGTCGCGCTCGCGCTGCCGCAGCGTGAACTGCGAGGGATCGACCTTTTCGTAGCTGGCATCGATCCCGATGGCGCGCAGGTTCTGCACGTAGGTTTCATGCATCGACTCGATGCTCGCTTCGATGTTGCTGGGAATGATCATGTGCAGCTTGAGGGTCTCGCCGGCGTCATTGCGCGCCAGCCCGTCGTCGCCCACGCTCCAGCCCGCCTCCTGCAGCAGCCCGCCTGCCTGGCGGCGCGTGCCGCGGCTGATCAGGTCCTCGGGGTTGCTCTCGTGCATGGTCCAGACGTCGGTGGTGTAGATGCCTTCGGGAACCACGTCGCCCAGCGACTTGAGGAAGTCCAGCTCGGCCCCCTCGGGCAGGCCCTTGGCCTCGATCGGGGTGCCCTCGACGAAGGAACTGCGCGGGCTGTAGAGCCCGTAGCGCAGGCTCTCATTGCTCCACTCGAAGTTGAAGGCCAGGGCGATCGCCTCGCGCACGCGCTTGTCCTTGAGCTGCGGCTTGGCGAGGTTGAAGACGAAGCCGGTGGGGTTGGGCGGGCTGCCGTCGGCGATCTCTTCCTTTTTCACCGTTCCCTGCTGGATGCGCGGGAAGTCGTAGGAGGTGGCCCAGAGCTTGGGGTCGCTCTCGACCCGGAAGGTGTATTCGCCCGCCTTGAACGCCTCGAAGGACGCCGTCTGGTCAGAGAAATACTCGACCCGGACGGTGCCGTAGTTGTGCCGGCCCTTGTTGAAGGGGATGTCGCGGCCCCAATAGTCGTCGCGCAGCTTGTAGACGATGCGGCGGTTCACCTCGTAGCTGTCGAGCTTGTAGGGGCCAGAGCCGACCGCCACCTCCATGCGCGGCTCGTCGAGGCGGCGCTTCTCGGGGTCTTCCTCGAACCAGGCCTTCTTGAACACCGGCGTGGCGCCCACGGTCTCGATGCGCGAGCGCTTGGTGAGCTCTGTGTTGAAGGTGAATTTCACGGTGCGCTCGTCGAGCGCTTCTGCGCCGGTCACCATCTCGCCCACGGCGGCGGCATAGGAGGGAAGGCCCTGGGTGATGAAGAGCTTGTGCGAATAGACCACGTCCTCGGCGGTGACCGGCGTGCCGTCCCAGAAGGTCGCCTCGGGGCGGATGTGGAAGATCACCCAGGATTTGTCCTCGGGGTATTCGAGGCTCTCGGCGAGGACGCCGTAATATTGGCCGACGGAATCCTCGGTGCTCTCGATCAGGCTATCGTATTGCAGGGTGGTCAGCGCCCCGGCGCGGCCCTTGCGCGAATAGGGATTCATGCTGTCGAAGGTGCCGGAGGCGCCGAGCACGATCTCGCCCCCCTTTGGCGCGTCGGGGTTGGCAAAGTCGAAATGGTCGTAGTCGGCAGGGTAGTCGAGCTCGCCGAAGTAGGAGTAGCCGTGCGCGGTGATGATCTTCTGATCCGTCGCCTCGGCGGAGTCGGGGGCAGTTTCGGTGGCGGCGGGGCTGGCTGCGGGACTGGAGTCCTGGGCCCAGCCGGCTTGGGCGGCGAGGGCGATCCCCAGCGCGGTCAGCGCGCCGAGAAGGGGGCGAAAGGCAATCGGATCGAGGCTGCGAATGGCGGCCGCGGCAGGGCGCGTCGTCCGGATCATGTGGTCTCCCCTCTGGTTGTCGGCTTGAGCTCTGCCGTTTGATGTAAGCTAAGGGCCGGTCGCGACGACATTCAAGCCGAACTTGCTGGAGTTTGCGTGAGCGCCCGCGATTTCGGCGCGAGGGCGCCTGCGCGCAGGCCGTCCCGCCCGCGTCGCGGCCCGGCGCGCTTTGGGGGGTCGATTTTTCAGGGAAGGGGCGCGCAGCGGCCGCTGGTGGAGCGCCCATCCGTCCGCAGCGCACAGAAAAAGGCCACGGCGCGGGGCCGTGGCCTTTGCAATCTTGCTGCCGGAGCGATCCGGCTGATCCGCGGATCAGCCGCCCAGCGAGTCCAGGTAGGCGATCAGGTTCACGCGGTCCTCGGGCTTTTTCAGGCCGGCGAAGGACATCGCGGTTCCGGGCGCCACACCCTTGGGGTTCTCGAGGAAGTGGAAGAGGTTCTCGGGGGTCCAGACATCGCCGACCTGCTCGAGCGCGCCGGAGTAGGAGAAGCCGTCCACGGCGTCGATGTCGCGCCCGACGACGCCGTCGAGATGCGGGCCGGTGGCGTTGGTGCCGTCAATCTTGTGGCAGGCACGGCACTTGCCGAAGACCTTCTCTCCCTTGCCGGCATCGGCCGAGGCCATGAGCGTGGCGAAGTCGACCGTCTCTTCCTCGGCGCCGCCGCCGGCATCGGCGACCTCGATCACGTAGGAGGCCGTTTCCTCGCCATGGCTGCCGCCGACGTGGTAGAGGCTTTCGCCGACCCAGCTTCCCAGAAGGTAGATCAGAAAGGCGCCGCAGACGCCGCCCACCACTTTCGTCAAGGTCATGGTATCAAACATATGTCGCGTGTCCTCCCCAGGTCGGGCGTCGAAAGATAACCGTCGATCAGTGGTCTACGGCTTCCCTTGGCGTCTGGCAAGGTATACTAGCCGCGACCAAATGCCCACAAGCTGCAAGTGTTTCCAAAACGACGCGAGACTGAAATGACCAACCGCATTGCCTTCCAGGGAGAGCTTGGCGCCTATTCGCACCAAGCCTGCCGAGACGCCCGTCCCGACATGGAGGCACTGCCGTGCCGCACCTTCGAGGACACGATCGAGGCGGTGAAGAGCGGTGAGGCGGATCTGGCCATGCTGCCGGTCGAGAACTCCACCTACGGGCGGGTCGCGGACATCCACTCGCTGCTGCCGCACTCTGGGCTGCACATCGTTGACGAGGCCTTCGTGCGGGTGCACATCAACCTGCTGGCGCTGCCGGGGGTGCCGCTCGAGAAGATCGAAAAGGCGATGACCCATACCGTGCTGCTGGGCCAGTGCCGGAAGTTCCTGTCCGAGCATGGCATCGCCCGGCTGACCGGCGCCGACACGGCGGGCTCGGCGCGGCAGGTGGCCGAGATGGGCAAGCCCGAGATCGCGGCGCTGGCCTCGGAACTGGCGGGAGAAATCTACGGCCTCGACGTGCTGGCGCGGCACATCGAGGACCAGGGCAATAACACCACCCGCTTCCTCGTCATGTCGCCCGAGGCGAATCACGAGCGCCGCGGCGATCACGGCATGATGACCACCTTCGTGTTCCAGGTGCGCAACATTCCCGCCGCGCTCTACAAGGCGATGGGCGGTTTCGCCACCAATGGCGTCAACATGACCAAGCTGGAAAGCTACATGGTCGGCGGATCGTTCACCGCGACGCAGTTCTATGCCGACATCGAGGGCCATCCCGAGGACCCGGCGGTCAAGCGGGCGCTGGAGGAACTCGACTACTTCACCGAATACCTTGAAATCCTTGGGGTCTATCCGCGCGATCCGCGCCGCGACTGATCCGGGGCAGGGGGAGGACCCATGCAAGACAAGATGGACGACAAGATCCTGGCGCGCGCCTCGGCCACCGGGCCGCGGCGGGTGATCGGCGTCGGCACGATGGGCGGGCTCGGCCTGCTGCTGCTCTGGCTGGCGGTGATGCAGCCGCCGGCGAACCCGCTCTGGCTGGTGTTCCTGATCGTGCTCGGCGTGGCGGCGCTCTGGGTCGCGCAGATGATGTGGCGCGTGACCTCGCGCGAGCTGCTGCTCACCGACGACGCGCTGAGCGACAGCTCGGGCGCGGTGATCGCGCGCATCGCCGACGTGGTGAAGGTGGACCGCGGCGCCTTTGCGCTCAAACCCTCGAACGGCTTTGCCCTGACGCTGAAGGCACCGGGCAAGCGCGCGTGGTATCCGGGGCTTTGGTGGCGCACCGGTCGGCGGGTTGCCGTGGGCGGGGTGACCGCCGCGCGCGACACCAAGCCGATGGCCGACATCATCTCGGTGCTGGTGATGCGCCGCGAGGGCGAACTGCCGCCGGAGATGTGATCCCGGGGCACCCCGAAGAGCAGAAAGGCCGCAGCGATGCTGCGGCCTTTTGCGTAGGGTGGTGGGCGCGGGCGGGGATCAGCTGTCCCAGCCAGCCTCATTGTTGTAGCTGCCGTCGGTGTTGTCGCAGTCGGTGGCGTTCTCGGCGTTGTTGTTGCACAGCGAGTTGCCCGAGGCGTCCTGGTCGCCGTTGCCCCAGCCGTTGTTGCCGCTCTTGTTGTTGTAGAGAAGCTGCGGCGCATAGCGCGGCTGGGTGAAGCTGTAGGCCTTGATCGGGAAGGCGGAGAGACCGACCCGGAACAGCGGGTAGTAGTCGTCCCAGGTCTCCACCAGGATCACCTGCGCGGCATCGGCCAGGATCGGCAGGCGGTTGCGCATCCCGCTAAGGTCGCCGTTGGTCAGCGGCGCCGGATCGCCGCGCACGACGGACCATTCGACCGAGTAGTTGTCCTTTTTCTCCGAATAGCTGACCACGGTGATCCGAAGGTCGGTCTTATAGAGGTCGCCCTCGGCGAAGCCGGCGTTTTCGCGGTCCTCTCCGTAAACCGCGTTGCCGGTTCGGGTGAACAGTTTCAGCAGCTTGTAGGCGTTGTCGATATAGGTGTCGGTGATCTCGTCGGTTTCGCGCGAGAGCGCATCGCCGATGACGTAGTTGGCCTTCTGGTTCACCGAGGTCTCGCGAAAGACGTCGAAATAGACCCAGCAGGCTGCGAAGATCACCACCAGGATGGGCAGGGTGATCATCGCTTCCATCGTCACGTTGCCCTCGGTGTCGCGGGCAAAGCGGGTCAGGCGCGAAGCGAGGGATCTCTTCAGGGTCATCATGTCCTCACTCCTCACAGCGGTTCGTGGACGAAGGCCGAGGTGGCCACCAACGCGGTGTAGCCCTCGTCGTCCTTGTACATCGACGAGGCCAGCGCTCCGCCGGGCGAGATCGGGCGGTATTTGAAGCAGGCGCGCAGCAGCATGGTCTCATGCTGACCGCCGTGGACGAAGCTGCGCATCGGCGTGACCGTCAGGTTGGTGTCAACGCAATCCGGCGAGGCCGCGGGCGCCACCCAGTTGCGCATGTCGAGGCCGACCATTTCGAGCTGCAAGGTCTCGACGCAGCTTCCGAGGATGGGCGCGCGGTCGCAGATCATCTCCTTGAGCGAGTCGGCCGTGTAGAGCGTGCCGGTCCCGAGCTTGACCTCGCGCACCGTCTCGTCGAGCGCGCGGTCCAGCGCGGTCTGGCGCATGGTGGCAAAGCCCGATTCGACGCTGGCGATGAGCAGGCCGACGAAGACCGGCGTCCAAAGCGCGAAGGGGATGACTGCCGAGCCGTTCTCGTCACGGCCGAAACGCCGCAGGGCGGATTTCAAGGAGCCGATCATTGGGTCAACCTCAGCTGGTTGAGGGTGTGCGCGATGGTCGAGAAGGCTTCGCTGATCTCCGTCCCCTCGACGCGGAAGAAGTGCGAGGGCGAGGAGGCACAGCTTTCCATCACGTCCGCGCCGTGGTCTGCGACCTCGAAGCCGATGGACCAGATGATGATGCCCTTGTCCTTGGCGGCGGTGCAGATGTTGTCCAGCAGCGTGTCGCCCGTCCTGGCGTCATACTTCTGGTAATAGAAGTTGCCGCGCTGCCATTCGTAGACGTTGCGGTTCAGCCAGTACCAGAGGTTGTTCTTGCTCCACTGCACGTACTCGGATTCCGAGTTGTAATATGCATCGCGGATGCGGAACGACTTGTCGTGCTGCCCGTCGGTCATCAGGACAACCGTCTTCAGCACGTCCTCGTCGCCGTAGTCCACCGGACGACCCTCGAAGACCGAGTCCACCTCGCCATCGGCAATCAGCCCGCTGGCGATATTGCGGCTCGAGGGATCGAGCAGCGCCGCGCCCCATTTCATCCCGAGGAAGATCGAGGTGCCGGCGCGCGGCGTCAGCTTTCCGATCTGCCGCTTGAGCGCCGTCGCATCCTGGCTGAACGGGGTGATCCGCTCGTAGTCGTAGCGCGGGCAGACCGTGTCGGTCAGCGTGTTCCTGCCGTCGTAGTTCCACTGGAAATGCTGCATCTGGTCATAGCGGATCGAGGTGTCGAGCTCGGTCGAGCCGAAGACCGAATTGGGCATCTCGAGGCAATGCGAGAAACCGTGCTTCCAGTTCACCGGCAAGTAGCTCAGGATCTCGGGGCCAGCGTTGACCTGCTCGGAATAGGGCACCAGCGAGATCGAGACCAGATCGTCGCTTCCGTCCGACAGCAGGGTGTCGACGAAGTCGCTCGCGGCGGCCTTGAGGTTTTCCATCTTGTTGTTGTTGACCATCGAGCCGGAAATATCGACGACCAGCGAAACCTCGACCTTGTTGAACCGTTCCGTGGCCTGGGCGTGTCCCGAGGCCGTGGTCGTGTCGATGCCGAGCAGGCCGATGAAGTTCGAGGGCGCCTCGACGAAGCCGTCGGCAGTGACGATCCGGTAATTGAGGCCCTCGTCCACATCGGAGGAGACCAGCGCATCGCCAAGGCCCATCTTTGCCATGTAGTCGGCAACGACGTCCTCGGGGTCGAGAATTTGATCGAGGTCCGCGGCGGCAAGCACCGCGCGGTCCAACGTGTTCTGTACCTTGGTGCGATTGAGCTCGGTGAACACCATGTCCACACCAATTCCGCCAAACGCTATCATCACTAACGAGGACACAAGCGCGAAGTAGGACATGCTGCCCTCTTCGTCACGGAGAAAGGCATCGCTGCCGCGCATCCGCGCCATCAGCGAAACCCTGCTCCGGGCGCGAAATACGCGCCAGCAAGCAGTCTGCTTTTCCATGATATAAGATACCCTTTTCTCGACCATTGCTGACGCAAGGCCTTCAGAACTCACCACACTACGAGGGGAACTATCGGAACGCTTGATGGCTAAAATGCGGCTCATTTCACGGCGAAATTGGGACCTACGGCTCGCGGTCAGGGACAATACCGGGGGCTTTCGAGGGGCAGGTTCCGGAGTCAGAACAATACGTTGCCCATCGGTTAGCAAACGGTTTCGCCGCGACAGGTTTTCGGTCAGTAATGAAGGGCCGCCGTCTCTTGCTCCTCCGGACTGTCCGGCACCGCGGCAGCAGACGGCACTCCGCGCTTCGGCGCGGACCGGCAAGCGTGCGTTTGGCCAGGAGGAGATCCAATGAACGTCTTACCATCCAACGAGCCGACATTCCGCCAGAGCGTCGATCTGATGTTCAACCGCGCCGTGGCGCTGATGGACCTGCCGCCGGGACTGGAAGAGAAGATCCGTGTCTGCAACGCGACCTACACCGTGCGTTTCGGGGTGCGCCTGCGCGGCAAGATCGAGACCTTCACCGGCTACCGCTCGGTGCACTCGGAGCACATGGAGCCGGTCAAGGGGGGCATCCGCTACGCTGCGGCGGTGAACCAGGACGAGGTCGAGGCGCTGGCCGCGCTGATGACCTACAAATGCGCGCTGGTCGAGGCGCCTTTCGGCGGGTCCAAGGGCGGTCTGCGGATCGACCCCACGCAATACGAGGAGCACGAGCTCGAACTGATCACCCGGCGCTTCGCTTACGAGCTGTGCAAGCGCGACCTGATCCATCCCAGCCAGAACGTGCCCGCGCCCGACATGGGCACCGGCGAGCGCGAGATGGCCTGGATCGCCGATCAATATGCACGGATGAACACCACCGACATCAACGCGCGCGCCTGCGTGACCGGCAAGCCGCTCAACGCCGGCGGCATTTCCGGGCGGGTCGAGGCGACGGGGCGCGGCGTGCAATACGCCCTGCGCGAGTTCTTCCGCCACCCCGAGGACGTGGCCAAGGCCGCGCTTTCGGGCGGGCTCGCGGGAAAGCGGGTGATCGTGCAGGGTCTTGGCAACGTGGGCTATCACGCCGCGCGTTTCCTGTCCGAAGAGGATGGGGCGATCATCACCGGGATCATCGAGCGTGACGGCGCGCTCTACGATCCCAAGGGGCTCGATGTCGAAGCGGTGAAGGATTGGATGACCAGCCACGGCGGGTTGGTTGATTACCCCGACGCCATCCACACCCGCGATGGCGGCGCGGTGCTGACCGAGGACTGCGACATTCTCATTCCTGCCGCGCTCGAGGGGGTGATCAACCTCACCAATGTCCACAGGGTTCAGGCCAACCTGATCATCGAGGCCGCAAACGGGCCGATCACCGCGGGCGCCGACGACATCCTGCGCAGCCGTGGCACGGTGGTCATCCCCGATCTGTTCGCGAACGCCGGGGGCGTCACCGTGTCGTACTTCGAATGGGTGAAGAACCTCAGCCACATCCGCTTCGGGCGGATGCAGCGGCGCCAGGAAGAGTCGCGGCACCAGTTGGTGGTGGACGAGCTCGAACGGCTCGACATCGCCATGGGTGACGCCTGGACCCTCGATCCGGCGTTCAAGGCGCGTTACCTGCGCGGCGCGGACGAGCTGGAGCTGGTGCGGTCTGGGCTCGATGACACGATGCGCACCGCCTACCAGTCGATGCGCGAGATCTGGCACGGGCGCGACGACGTCACCGACCTGCGCACCGCCGGGTTCATCGTCGCGATCGACCGGGTGGCCAAGAGCTACAAGGCCAAGGGCCTTTGATCTGCCGGGGGAGGGGCGTGGCGCTGCCGCGCCCCTTGCCATGCCTGGGCCGCACCCGGGCCGCGCCTAGCGCAGCCAGCGGTGCATCACGTCGTTGCCAAGCGCGCGGGTCTCCACCAGCCGGAAGCGCGGCGCCTCGCTCAGGGTGTCGACCCCCATGGCGCCGACGCCGGGCCGCCCCTCGGCGCCGAGCGCAAGGCCGGCGGTGAAGCCGACCAGCTCGTCGACGAGATCGGCGGCGAGCAAGGAGGCGGCGAGCTGACCGCCGCCCTCGCAGAACACCCGCGTCAACCCCTGCGCGCCAAGTGCCGAGAGCAGCGCCCCGGGATCGAGGCGCCCCGCGGTGACGCGGCTCTGGATCAGGGTCGCGCCGCAGCTCTTCCAGGCCCGGCGGGTCTCGGCGGCGGCGTCGGAGCCATGCACGATCCACACCGGCACCTCGCGCGCGGTCGAGGCGAGCCGGCTCATCAGCGGCACGTCGATCAGCCGCGAGGCGATCACCCGTATCGGCTGGTGCACCTCGCCCCAGCCGCGCACGGTGAGTTCGGGATCATCTGCGCGCGCGGTGCCCGCGCCGACCATCACCGCGTCATGCGCCGCGCGCAGCCCGTGCACGGTGCGGCGCGCCTCGGGGCCGGTGATCCATTGGCTCTCGCCGGTGGCTGTGGCGATGCGCCCGTCGAAGCTGCTCGCCAGCTTCAGCGTCACCCAGGGGCGGCCCTCCTCGGTCTTCAGGAAAAAACCCGCGTGGTCGTGCGTCGCCTCTTCGGCAAGCACGCCGGTGGCCACCTCGATGCCCGCCTTGCGCAGCATCTCGAAGCCCTGGCCCGAGACGCGCGGATCGCTGTCGGCGATGGGGGCCACCACCCGCGCGACGCCCGCCTTGATCAGCGCCGTTGCGCAGGGCGGGGTCTTGCCAGTGTGGGCGCAGGGCTCGAGTGTGACATAGGCGGTGGCGCCACGGGCGCGCGGGCCGGCATCGGCCAGCGCCACGGCCTCGGCATGCGGGCGGCCGCCGGGCTGGGTCCAGCCGCGGCCGACAATCCGGCCGTCATTGACCAGCACGCAGCCGACGGCGGGGTTCGGCCAGCACTTGCCCATGCCCCGGCGCCCAAGGCGCAGGGCGTGGGCCATGTGGCGGGCATCGTCGGTCACGCGGACATGCTCCCTTTTTGCCGGTGCGGGCTCACTTCTCGGTGTGGGTGCCCGGGCGCAGCTCGCTCACGAACTTGTCGAAATCGTCGGCCGCCTGGAAGTTCTTGTAAACGCTCGCAAAGCGCACGTAGGCCACCGTGTCGATCCGGGCGAGCGTCTCCATGACGATTTCGCCGATCTGCTTCGACTGTATGTCGGTCTCGCCGAGGCTTTCAAGACGCCGCACGATCCCCGAGATCATCTGGTCCACGCGTTCCGGATCGATCGGGCGTTTCTGCAGCGCGATGCGGATCGAGCGCTCGAGCTTGTCACGGTCGAAATCCTCGCGCCTGCCGCTGGTCTTGATCACCACGAGGTCGCGCAACTGGACCCGCTCGTAGGTGGTGAACCGGCCGCCGCAGGCGGGGCAGAAACGCCGGCGACGGATCGAGACATGGTCCTCTGCCGGGCGTGAATCCTTGACCTGGGTGTCGATATTTCCACAAAACGGGCAGCGCATGCCTTCCCCCAATCACTTCGTTCCAACGTGGGCATGAGGTTATCCCTCATTTATCCACAGCCACTATAGGGGAGCGCCCAGAAATTGGGTAGAGGTCAAATCACCCCGCAAGATGAAGGGCGTTGAAAATCTGCGGGACGGACCTAAAGCGCTATGAAAACGGCCTTGCCCGCCTTCACGCGCAGAGATGGGCCAAAATCTCGCGCCGGTGCGGCGCGCTGCGGTGCTCGAAAAGATAGATGCCCTGCCAGGTGCCGAGCGACAGCTTTCCACCGGTGACAGGAATGGAGAGCGAGACCGGCAGCAGCGCCGCCTTGATGTGGGCGGGCATATCGTCCGGGCCTTCGTAGGTGTGCGTGAGATAGCGCATCGACGGATCGCTGCTGGGTGGCACCAGCCTGTGGAAGAACTCGGTGAGATCGCTGCGCACCTCCGGGTCCGCATTCTCCTGAATGAGCAGCGAGGCCGAGGTGTGGCGGATGAAGAGCGTGAGAAGACCGTCGCCTTTGCCGGTCCCGCCGACCCATCGGCTGACGTCACGGGTGACCTCGTAGAGGCCGGGGCCTCGGGTCTCAACGGTGAAGAGCGTCTGCATTGGCGTGGGCGCCTCGCTTTCGGATTGGGAGTCCAAGGCGTAGCAAGCGGGGCGCGGGAGTGCCAGCGCCCACGCTCCAGACCGTGGCCCAGACCGTGGCCTCAGACCGTGGTGGCGACGCAGCGCACCTGCGGCAGGTCCTCGGACGACTGGAAGAGCAGGGGCGTGCCGTCGTCTGAGACGGCGGGCATGGAGCCGACCTGTTGCAGCGTCTCGCGGCACTGTGCCAACTCGTGCGGCGCGACCTCAATTTCGATGACCGTTGCGGCGCCAGGGTTCAGCGCCTCGGTCGCGGCATAGGCGGCGACGGCGGTGCAGGTGGCGGCGGCAGTGAGCAGTGCAAGGCGTTTCATCAAGAGTCTCCGTTACTGGTCAGCAGGTACGGTCGGCAAGAAAACGCTGGTGCGTCGAAAATCGTTCCATTTCCGCCGCGTGAGGTCCGACCGGTTCACGTCGAGGCCCGGCTGCATGGGCGGCGGCACGCGGCGCCCTACCTTTGAGCGGAGCCGCGCCGGGAAGCCGGCGCTTCGAGTTTCACGGCAATTTCCTTCGGGAGGATTAAGCATGAATCGCAAGACCCTCTTCATCACCGGTGCCTCCTCGGGCATCGGCGCACAGACCGCCCGCGCCGCGGTCGAACACGGCTGGAACGTCGGGCTCTTCGCCCGCTCCGAAGACAAGATCGCAGAGTTGGAAAAGGAGCTTGGTGCGCACGCGCTGGCGCTGCCCGGGGATGCGACCTCGCTGCAAGAGCAAGAGGCGGCGATGGCAAAGCTGGCCGGGCATTTCGGTGATGTGAACGCCGCCTTTGCCAATGCCGGGACGGGCCTTTCGCAGTCGGGCACCCGCAAGGGCGATCCCGAGGAATGGGAGGCCCTCGTGCGGCTCAACATTCTGGGGGTGCTCTGGACCGCCAAGGCGGCCTCTGCTTACTTCGTGAAGAACCGCGGTCATCTTCTGATGACTGGCTCGGCGGCGGGGCGGACGACCATCAAGGGCTCGCTTTACGGCGCCTCGAAGTGGTTCGTGCACGGCTACGGCGGCAATCTCGCCGAAGAATTCCGCGAGTGGGGTGCGCGGGTTACGGTAATTGCGCCGGGCATGGTGGACACGCCCTTCTTCGACGAGGCAAAGCCGGACAAGCTCAAACCCGAAGACATTGCGCGCTCGGTGATCTTCGCGCTCGAGGCCGATCCGCGCGCGAATGTGCGCGAGGTCTTCGTTATGCCGGTGAACTGAAGCGGGACACCGCGCCGCCTGCGGAACGGGCGGCGCGGCAACGCGTGATGCCGCGAGGTCACGCAGGGCTTTACAAGCGCAGACCAAGTCGCTCAGGTGTGGGAGGTTTCCCCCAGTTCCGGACCTGATGAATGGCGATCACGGCAAGTATCTATCACCTGACGCATTACAAGTACGACCGCCCGGTGTCGCTCGGGCCGCAGATCATCCGGCTGAGGCCCGCGCCGCATTCGCGCACCCGGGTGATCTCGCATTCGCTGAGGGTCTCGCCCGAGGGGCACTTCGTCAATCACCAGCAGGATCCCTATGGCAACTGGCTGGCGCGCTTCGTCTTTCCCGAACCGGTGACCGAGTTCAAGATCGAGGTTGATCTGGTCGCCGACATGACGGTCTACAACCCGTTCGATTTCTTCGTGGATGAGAGCGCCGAGGCCTTTCCTTTTGAATATTCGCAGGACTTCGCCGAGGACCTGTCGATCTACCGCACCCCCGAGCCGGCCGGGCCGCGGCTGCAGGCTTATCTTGACACGATCGAGAAGAGCGCGCCGCGTACGGTCGACTACCTCGTCGGACTGAACGCCCGGCTGCAGAAGGACATCGGTTATATCGTCCGCATGGAGCCCGGGGTGCAGACCCCCGAGGAGACCTTGCATTTGGCGAAGGGCTCGTGCCGCGACACCTCGTGGCTGCTGGTGCAGATCCTGCGCCACCTCGGCTTCGCGGCGCGCTTCGTGTCGGGCTATCTCATCCAGCTCAAGCCCGACCTCGTCTCGCTCGACGGGCCGGCGGGCACCGATCACGACTTCACCGACCTGCACGCCTGGTGCGAGGTCTACATCCCCGGCGCCGGCTGGATCGGGCTCGACCCGACCTCGGGGCTGCTGACCGGCGAAAGCCACATCCCGCTCGCCGCCACGCCGCACTACCGCAACGCCGCGCCCATCGTCGGGGGCTATGCCGCGCCGCCGGACACGCAGACCGACTTCGACTTCGACATGCAGGTGACGCGTGTGGCGGAGCACCCGCGCATCACCAAGCCTTTCTCCGACGAGGCGTGGGAGGCGCTGGATGCGCTCGGGCAAAAGGTCGACGCCGAGATCGCGGCGCAGGACATGCGGCTGACCATGGGCGGCGAGCCCACCTTCGTGTCGATCGACGATTTCGAGAGCGCCGAGTGGAACACCGCCGCTGTCGGCCCGCAGAAGCGCGCGCTTGCCGACCAGCTGATCCGCCGCTTGCGGACGCGCTTCGCGCCGGGCGGCTTCCTGCACTACGGGCAGGGCAAGTGGTACCCCGGCGAGACGCTTCCGCGCTGGACCTTCTCGCTCTACTGGCGGCGCGACGGCAAGCCGGTGTGGAAAAACCCCGACCTTGTGGCGAAGGAGACCGCCAAGGGCGCCGACGCCGCGCAGGCCGACAGCTTCATGACCCGGTTCGCCGAAACCCTCGGGCTCAGCGGCGATTACGTGCATCCTGCCTACGAGGATCCGGCCGAGTGGATTCTCAAGGAAGCCGACCTGCCGATGAACGTGACGCCGGAGGATTCAAAGCTCAAGGATCCCGAGACCCGCGCCCGCATCGCCCGGGTGTTCACCCGCGGGCTCGACGAGGCGGCGGGCTTCATCCTGCCACTGCAGCGCTGGCAGTCCAAGGCGAGCGGGCCGAAGTGGCGCTCGGAGCACTGGAAGACCCGGCGCGGGCATCTCTTCCTGATCCCCGGCGACAGTCCGGTGGGCTTCCGCCTGCCACTCGGCGCGCTGCCCTTCGTGCCGCCGTCGGCCTATCCCTATGTCTATCCCGCTGACTCCAGCATCCCGCTGACCGAGCTTCCGGATTTCCACGCGCAGCAACAGGAGCGCCGCGCGCGGCTGATGAAGGAGCTGGAGCGCATCGCCGAGGAAGAGCGCGAGGCCGCCGCGTCGCTGCCCGAGGTCACCCCGGGCCACGATCAGCCGGTGAGCGCAGCGCGCGACGTCGGGCGGCGGCAGCGCATAATGGAGCAGGGCGTCGATCCGGCAGGGGGCGCGGTGCGCACCGCCATTGCCATCGAGCCGCGCGATGGGCGGCTCTGCCTCTTCATGCCCCCGGTGGAAGCGCTGGAGGATTATCTCGACCTGCTCGCCGCCGCCGAGACCACCGCCGAGGAGTTGGGCCTGCCGATCCATATCGAGGGCTACACCCCGCCGCATGACGCCCGGCTCAACGTCATCCGCGTCGCCCCCGATCCCGGGGTGATCGAGGTCAACGTCCACCCGGCGCACAGCTGGGAGGACTGCAAGGCGATCACCAATGGCGTCTACGAGGAAGCCCGCCAATGCCGCCTCGGGGCAGACAAGTTCATGATCGACGGCAAGCACACCGGCACCGGGGGCGGCAACCACGTGGTGGTGGGCGGCGAGACGCCGAACGACTCGCCCTTCCTGCGCCGCCCCGACCTCATGCGCTCGATGATCCTGCACTGGCTGCGGCATCCCTCGCTGAGCTATCTCTTCTCGGGGCTCTTCATCGGCCCGACGTCGCAGGCCCCAAGGATCGACGAGGCACGGCACGACAGCCTCTACGAGCTGGAGATCGCGCTGGCGCATTTCCCGGCGCCGGGGCAGGGCGAGCCGCCGCTGCCCTGGCTCACCGACCGGCTCTTGCGCAACATGCTGATCGACGTCACCGGCAACACCCACCGGGCCGAGATCTGCATCGACAAGCTTTACTCGCCCGACGGGCCGACCGGGCGGCTTGGCCTTGTCGAGTTCCGCGGCTTCGAGATGCCGCCCGACGCCAAGATGAGCCTTGCCCAGCAGGTGCTGATCCGGGCGCTGCTGGCGCGCTTCTGGAAGGCCCCGATCCAGGGCAAGCCCACGCGCTGGGGCACCACGCTGCACGACCGCTTCATGCTGCCGCATTTCGTCTGGCAGGATTTCCTCGACGTGCTGCGCGACCTTGGCGATCACGGTTTCGCCTTCCGCCCCGAGTGGTACGAGGCGCAGCGCGAGTTCCGCTTCCCCTTCGCCGGGGAGGTCGAGTACGACGGCGTCCATCTCGAGCTGCGACAGGCGCTCGAGCCCTGGCACGTGCTGGGCGAGCGCGGCGCCATCGGCGGTACCGTGCGCTACACCGACAGCTCGGTCGAACGCATGCAGGTGCAGCTCACCGCCACCGAGCCGGGGCGCTATATCGTCGCCTGCAACGGTCGAGCCGTGCCGATGGCCGAGACCGGCGCTTCAGGCGTCAGGGTCGGCGGCGTGCGCTTCAAGGCGTGGCAGCCCGCCGAGGCGCTGCACCCGACGCTGCCGGTGAACGCGCCGCTGACCTTCGACATCTTCGACACCTGGACGGGTCGCGCGCTGGGCGGCTGCCGCTATCATGTGGCGCATCCGGGTGGGCGCAACTACGACACCTTCCCGGTCAATACCAACGAGGCAGACGCGCGCCGGCTTGCCCGTTTCGAGAAACTCGGGCACACCCCGGGCAGCTATTGGCCCGCGCCCGAGACACCGCATCCGGAGTTCCCGATGACGCTCGACCTGCGCCGCCTGCCGGGGATCTGATGCCGTGGTGGCGGACACAAAACGCCCGCCGCCGGAGACGGTGGCCAAGTTCCTCCAAGGCTACAGCCCCCCGCCGGGCGTGGCCGACGAGCTCTTGCGCTCCGATGGCCGTCTCCGCCCCGTCTGGCAGCCGCTGATCCGCCACCTCGCCGCGCAGAGCACCGAGGCCCGCGCCCGCGCCTTTGCCCGGGGCGACCAGTACCTGCACGACACCGGCGTCTACTTCCGCCAGCACACCGGCGAGGGCTCGACCGAGCGCAGCTGGCCGCTGAGCCATGTGCCGGTGGTGATCTCGGGCCGCGAATGGGCGACGCTCTCGGAAGGCATCGTGCAGCGCGCCGAACTGCTCGAGCGGGTGATGGCCGATCTCTACGGGCCGGGCAATCTGGTGAAGCAGGGGTACCTGCCTGCCGACCTGGTGGCGCGCAACCCCGAGTGGCTGCGCCCCATCGTCGGCGTGCAGCCACGCTCGGGGCATTTCCTGCATTTCCTGGCCTTCGAAATCGGTCGCTCGCCAGACGGCTCGTGGTTGGTGCTGGGCGACCGCACGCAGGCCCCCTCCGGGTCGGGTTTCGCGCTGGAGAACCGGATGGCCACCGGCCGGGTGTTCCACGACCTCTTCCCCAAGGCCAACGTCGAGCGGCTGGCGGGCTTCTTCCGCAGCTTCCGCGACGCGCTGATCGGCCTGCGCGCCGACGACCGCAGCCGGGTCGCGATCCTCACCCCGGGCCAGCACACCGACACCTACTACGAGCACGCCTATATCGCCCGCTACCTCGGCTTCATGCTGCTGGAATGCGAGGATCTGGCGGTGCGGAGCGGCCAGCTCAAGGTGCGTACCGTGGCCGGGGACCAGCCGGTCTCGGTGCTCTGGCGGCGGCTCGACTCGCGCTTTGCCGATCCGCTGGAACTTGACGAAAGCTCGGCCCTCGGCACGCCCGGCATGGTCTCGGCACTGCGCGCCGGGGCGATCACCATGGTCAACTGCCTCGGGTCCGGGGCGCTGGAATCGCGGGCGCTCATGGCCTTCCTGCCGCGCATCTGCGAGGCGCTGACCGGCGAGCCCCTGAAGCTGCCCAACATCGCCACCTGGTGGTGCGGCCAGCCCTCGGAGCGTGCCTATGTGCGCGACAACCTGCACCGCATGCTGATCGGCCCGGCGCAATCGACCAAGCTGCCCTTCGACATCGACGCGGGCACCGCGCTCGGCGGGCGGTTCCGTGGCGGCGTGCATGGCTCGGTCTCGGACTGGCTGGAGCGCGAGGGCGAGACGCTGGTGGGGCAGGAGGCGGTGACCCTTTCGACCACCCCCGCCATGGTCGGCGACCAGCTTCTGCCGCGCCCGATGGTGGTGCGTGTCTTTGCCGCCCGCACGCCGCAGGGCTGGACGGTGATGCCCGGCGGCTACGCGCGCATCGGGCGCACGGGCGATCCCACCGCGCTGGCGATGCAGGCGGGCGGCTCGGTGGCCGATGTCTGGATCACCTCGGACGCGCCTGTCGCCCGCGAGACGCTCGCCCCGCGCGACACGGGGCCGTTCCTGCGCCGCCAGCCGGGTCTGCTGCCGGCGCGGGCGGCGGACAACCTCTATTGGCTCGGGCGCTACGTCGAGCGGGCCGAGAACGGCGTGCGGCAGATCCGCGCCTACCACCTGCGGCTCGAGGACTACGGCCCCGACGCGCTTCCGCTGTTGGAGAGCCTCGCGCGGTTCCTGGCGGGCTACGGTCTCGATCCGTCCGAGGAGCCGGTGCCGCCGGGGCTGCTGCAGCTCTTCGACGTCTCGCGCGGTTGCGCGGCCAAGGTGCGCGACCGTTTCTCCACGGACGGCTGGAACGCGCTTTCGGACCTTGCCACCACCGCCCACGAGGTCGCCGAGGGCTGCCATCCCGGCGACGACGCCGCCCGCGCGATGAGCCTGCTGCTGCGCCGCATCGCCGGCTTCTCGGGCCTCGTGCACGAGAACATGTTCCGCTTCCTCGGCTGGCGCTTCCTCACCTTGGGGCGGGCGCTGGAGCGCGCCGACCAGATGGCCGCCTTCCTTGCCGCCTTCACCGACAGGGCCACCCCGACGGGCGGGCTTGATCTGGCGGTCGAGGTCGGCGACAGCGCCATGACCCACCGCCGCCGCTACTCGGTGGAAACCTCGCGCGAGACGGTGATCGATCTCTTGGCGCTCGACGCGGGCAACCCACGCTCGCTGCTCTTCCAGCTCGACGTGCTGATGGCCGAGGAGGCGCGGCTGCGCCCGGCGGGCAGCAGCGGCCTGCCCGAGGCCGGGCGGCGCATCCTGCTGTTGCGCACCGCGCTCGCCGTGGCCGCCCCCGAAGAGATCACCCCGGCCCGCCTGCGCGGCTTCCGCGCCGACCTCGCGGCGATCTCCCACGCGCTGACCGCGCATTACCTGAGCTGACCCCGGAGCCGCCCATGTCCCAGCTCTACGACATCTCGCTGCGGATCACCTATGAATACGCCCATCCCGCCGGGGCCAGCCGCACCTTGCTGCGCATCCTGCCGCGCGCCCTGCAGGGGCAGCAGCTGCTCTCAGGGGCGGTGACCGCCGATCCCGCTCCGAGCTGGCGACGTGATGGAAAGGATTTCTTCGGCAATCCGACCTGCGAGATGGCCCATGATATGCCGCTGAGCGAGATCGCCTTCGCCTTCTCGGGCCGGGTGCGCAAGGCGCGGCCGGTGGACGGGCTCGACCTCTCCGGCGGGCTCGGCGCGTTGGCGCAGGAGCTTGCGGGGGTGCGCAGCATCGGGCCTGAAAGCCCGCATCACTTCCTTGGCGCCTCGCCGCGGCTGCCCGCCGCGCCCGAGATCGCCGCCTTCGCGCGGGGCACGCTGAGCTCCGCCCTGTCGGTGCGCGCGGCAATCGAGGCGATCAGCCACCAGCTCCACAGCGAGTTCACCTTCGACCCCGAGGCCACCGAGGTCACCACCGCCGCGATCGAGGCCTTTCGCGCCCGCCGCGGCGTCTGCCAGGACATCTCCCACGTGATGATCACCGCGCTGCGCAGCCTCGGCATCCCTGCGGGCTATGTCTCGGGCTTCCTGCGGACCCTGCCGCCCGAGGGTCAGCCGCGCCTCGAGGGCGCCGATGCCATGCATGCCTGGGTCCGCGCCTGGTGCGGGGTCGAGCTGGGCTGGGTCGAGATCGATCCCACCAACGACATGTTCGCCGGTGCCGATCACGTCACCGTCGCCTACGGGCGCGATTATTCCGACGTGGCCCCGACGCGCGGCTCGCTGCGGTCCGAGGGCAGCCATGTGACGACGCATTTTGTGGACATGGTGCCCGTCTGAGCCCCCCGCCGAGACCCAGCCCGGGCCCGCGCCGCCATTGACGATTGCGCAACCTCTTTGGCGCATGCTGCCGCGAGGGGCGCCAAGGGGGCAGGCGATGCGGCGGATCGATGAGAAACTGGCGAAGATCGCGCAGGGGCGGTACGGGCCGCGCGATTTCATCCTGACCTTCTGCAAGGATGCGGACCTTGTGCGCGGCTGTTCCGCCGCCGGGCGGGACGAAAACGGCCGGCTGCGCAACGCCCCGGCCTACCGCGCTGACATGCGCCGGGTCATAGAAAGCGATCTGGCCGACATCGTGCTCAGTTCCCTGGCCAACGCCGAGATCTTCAGCGAGGAGGGGATCTATGCCCGCTCCAACGTCACACCGGCCGTACGCCTGACCGACAATACCGACATCTGGCTGGTGCGCGGCGGGCGCTACGCGCAGGTCCCCGCCGTGCCCTTCCGCAGCTCGCGGCTGGAAAACGTGCGCCCGGTGGCGAACCTCGGCCTCTACGCGCTCAGTTTCTACAACGACATCGACATCGACCACGCCACGCTGCGCGCCTATGCCGAGTTTCGCCAGATCGCCGCCTCGGTGGGGCTGCGCCACTTCCTGCGGGTCGCCGATCCGCCCATCCCCGTCGACACCGGCCCCGAGGAATATGGCGCATATCTCAACGACGTGCTGACCCGCAGCCTCGCCGGCGTCGCCAGCAAGGAGCGGCCACTCTTCGTCGAGGTCGGCTACCACGGCCCCCGCCTGATGGAGGAACTGGCCAACTGGGACCCCACGCGGGTGATCGTCGGCCTCACCGGCTGCAAGGAGGGCACCACCCGCGACTGCCTCGAGCGGCTGGCGCAGGGCGAGCGCTACGGCGCGCGCACCGCCAGCTTCAGCCGGCTGGACTTTCAGTGCGAGGATCCCGTGCTGATGATGCGCGCCATGCGCCGCGTTGTGCGCGAGGGCGTGAGCTCGCGCGAGGCGGTGCAGGCCTACCATGCCGAGCTCGAGGTTGCGGGGCTGCCTCCGAACCGGCCCCTGCAGGAGGACCTCGAGCTCACCGTGCCCCTGCTCAGCCGAAACCACAGCCGCGCCGCCTGACGCATGCGGGCGGTCCGCCCGGTTTGTCGCCCGCCGCCGCCGCGCCTGTCTGCATCTGCGGCTGCCACGGCGGTTTCCGCTTTTCCCTCCCTCCGCCTTTCTCCAGAAGGGGGCACGGCAAGAGAGGGTGCGTCATGGAAGATGGAAGCGGGTTCTGGATTGCGGCGGCGCTGGCGACCTTCTGCGTCGGCGCCTCCAAGGGCGGCATGCCGGTGATCGCCATGCTCGGCGTGCCCATGCTGACGCTCTTCATCTCTCCCGCCGCGGCCGCCGGGCTGCTCTTGCCGATGTACATCCTGTCGGACGTCTACGCGATCTGGCTGTTCCGCCGCAATTTCTCGCGCCGCAACCTGAAGATCCTGATCCCCGCTGCCGCAGTCGGCATCCTGCTGGCCTTCCTGTGCATCTCGCGGGTGCCGCCCGAGATCGGCAAGCTGATCGTCGCGCTGGTCGGGCTTTACTACCTTGGCGACACGCTGCGCAAATGGCTGGTGCGGGACCACGCTGCCCGGCCCGCCGATGTCCCGCGCGGGCTCTTCTGGGGCGCGCTTTCGGGTTTCACCAGCTATATCTCCCATGCCGGCGGTCCGCCGTTCCAAGCCTATACCCTGCCGCAGATGATGCCCAAGATGACCTACGTGGGCACCCAGGCCATTGTCTTCGCCTGCATCAACTGGATGAAGCTGCCGCCGTATATCGTCGCCGGGCAGGTGACCTGGGACAGCCTGCAGCGGGTGGCGCTGCTCGCGCCCGTGGCGCTTTTTGGCGCCTGGTCCGGCCAGCGGCTGGTGCGGTGGCTTCCCGAGCGGCTCTTCTTCGGGGTGGTGCGCGCAGCGCTGGGGCTGCTCAGCCTGCGCCTCCTGTGGGAGGTCGCCCGCGCCTGGGGCTGGCTCTAGGCGCGCTGCCGCGGTTTCCCCCGGGCGGACATGGCCCGGAGGGGCAGCCGCGGATCCCCGCAGCATGCGGGTCGCCAGGTTCTGCGGGCTCCCGCGCTTGCACGCCGCAGGGCCGGGCGCTAACACCAAGGCTGCAATTCACGGAGGGCGCATGGCCAAAGCTGACTGGATCGCGGTGGACTGGGGCACGTCGAACCTGCGCCTTTGGCGCATGGCGGCGGATGGCACGGTGCTCGACCGCGCCGAGAGCGACGCCGGAATGGGCCGCCTTTCCCCCGAGGACTTCGAGCCGACCCTGCTGGGGCTGCTGTCCGATCTCGACACGGAAACTCCGGTGATCATCTGCGGCATGGCCGGGGCACGGCAGGGCTGGGCCGAGGCGCCCTACGTCAAGACCCCCTGCGCCCCGCCCGGCGTCGCCGAGGCGATCACCGTGCCGACGCGCGATCCGCGCCTGAACGTGTGCATTCTGCCCGGCGTTGCGCAGGACCGTCCCGCCGACGTGATGCGCGGCGAGGAGACGCAGGTCGCGGGCTTCCTTGCGCTCAACCCGCGGTTCGATGGGGTGATCTGCCTGCCCGGCACGCACAGCAAGTGGGTGCATGTGAGCGCGGGCGAGATTGTCTCCTTCCGCAGTTTCATGACTGGCGAGATCTTCGAGCTGCTGAGCCAGAAGTCGGTGCTGCGGCACGGGCTTGGCGGCGGCTGGGACGAGGCGAGCTTCGCCGAGGGCGTGGATCAGGCCATGGGCCGCCCCGCGGCTTTTGCCGCCGAGCTCTTCACCCTGCGCGCAGAGGGGCTGCTGCACGGGCTGCCGCCCGAAAAGGCCACGGCGCGGCTCTCGGGCCTGCTCATCGGCATGGAGCTCTCGGCGGCGAAACCCTACTGGCTCGGCCAGAGCGTCGCCCTTCTGGGCGCCTCGAAGCTGGTGGCGCACTACCGCAGCGCGCTCGAGACGCTGGTGGTGCCGGTGGTCATCGCTGACGCCGAACGCATGACGCTGGAGGGGCTGAAGGCAGCCCGCAAGACGGAGAAGACCGAATGACCCGCGAGATCATCGCCATCCTGCGCGGCCTCACCCCCGAGGAGGCCCCGGCCGTCACCGAGGCGCTGATCGGCGCCGGGATCACCAAGATCGAGGTGCCGCTGAACTCGCCGCGCCCCTTCGACTCCATCGCCAAGATGGTGCAGGGCTTCGGCACCGACGCGATCATCGGTGCGGGCACGGTGCTTGCCCCCGAGGAGGTGCTGCGCCTGCAGCAGATCGGCGCGCGCATGGTGGTCTCGCCCGACATGAACCAGCGGGTGATCATGGCCACCAAGAAGGCTGGTATGCTCAGCTATCCCGGGGTGCTGACCCCGACCGAGGCTTTCACCGCGCTGCGCACCGGCGCCGACGGGCTGAAGTTCTTCCCCGCCTCGCTGGTCGGCCCCGAAGGGGTGAAGGCAATGAAGGCGGTGCTTCCCGAGGCCACGGCAACCTATGCGGTGGGCGGCGTCAGCGCCGGGAACATGGGCGAATGGCTGGCGGCGGGCGTCACCGGCTTCGGCATCGGCACCTGGCTCTACAAGCCGGGCCGCAGCCTCGACGAGGTGGCCGCCCGGGCGCGCGAGGTGGTTGCTGCCTATGACACGGCGCAGGAGGCGGAACTGGCGGGCTGAGCACGGCCGCGCTAGCTTGTCTGCCAAAGGGGCAGGGACAGGACGCGCGCCATGAGCCAGACCAGGGACGATCAGACCGGGGTCGATAAGACCGGGCAGACCAGCGACGATGCGATCCGCCCCGGCGAGACCGCGCTCGAGCTGCCGCCAGCGCGGGACGCAGAGCTTCGCTTCATCGGCCGAATCCGCACGCCCTTTGCCAGCCGGCGCGATTGCCCGCGGCAGGGCGATCTCGACGGCCCCGAGTGCCGCATCGAACTCGACCCGCAATGGGAGCCCGCTCTCGAGGGCATCGAGCGGGCAGAGCGCATCCAGGTGCTCTACTGGCTCGACCGTGCGCGGCGGGACCTTCTGACCCAGACACCCCATGGCAACACCACCCGTGGCACCTTTGCGCTGCGCTCCCCGGTGCGACCCAATCCGATCGGCATTTCTTCGGTCCGGCTGGTCCGGCGCGAGGGCGCGGTGCTGGTGGTCCAAGGGCTCGATTGCGTCGACGGGACCCCGCTTCTGGACCTCAAGCCGGACCGGTGCGAGCACCGCGAACGGCCGAAGAATGGTTGATTCAATAACGCCCAATCCTTACGCAATCACGCGATTTTCGCCGCGTTTCTGTGCGTATGGCCTGCGCGGTCTGGGGGAGGTCCGGCCTTGCGGCGCACCACTCCTTGTCGCGCTTGCCGCGATGACAGAGGGTCCGCGAGGCAAGCGGAGGACACGTCCATTCCCTATGATAATCCCCAGATGAGCGCGCCTTCTGCCCCGCCGGGGAAGATCGCCGCGCAGCGTGCCCGCGGACGCGCCCGGCTTGCCGCGCGGCGTCGCGGGGCCGCCAGCGTCATCGGGGATCTGCACATGTCAGGTAGCTCCAAGCTGCTCTTCCCGCGCGCATTGGACGCGCTGCAGGCGGTCTATCTCAACAGCTCGGGCGGGGTGACCGGGGGCGACGCCTTTGACATCACGGCCACCGCCCGCGAGGGCGCGCATCTGGCGATCACCACGCAGGCCGCCGAGCGCGTCTACCGCGCGCTGCCCGGCGAGATCGGGCGCGTCGACACGCAGTTGACCCTCGAAGAGGGCTCAAGGCTCGACTGGCTGCCGCAGGAGACAATCCTCTTCGACGGCGCGGCCCTCGACCGGCGGCTTTCGGTCGAGATGGCCGGGGACGCGCGTCTGCTGCTCTGCGAGCCGCTGATCTTCGGCCGCGCGGCCATGGGCGAGAGCGTCACCGACCTGCGCCATGCGGACCGCATCGATATCGCGCGCGCCGGACGGCTCGTCTGGTCCGACCGGCTTCGCCTCAACGGCGACGCTGCCGCCTGCCTTGCCGATCCGGCCATCGCCGAGGGCGCGCGGGCCATGGCCACCGTCGTTCTCGCAGCGCCCGGCGCGGCGGCACAGGTCGCGCCGCTGCGCGGGATGCTGCCCGAAACCGGCGGCGTTTCGGCGCTTGATCCCGACCTTCTCGTGCTGCGCCTGCTCGCCATTGACGGCTTCGAGCTGCGCCGCCACCTTTGCCCCATACTGCGGCGGCTTTCGGGCGCCGAACTCCCAAGACCCTGGATGATCTGACCATGCAACTGACTCCCCGCGAAAAGGACAAGCTTCTGGTGGCGCTCGCCGCCGAGGTGGCCCGCAAGCGCCTCGCGCGCGGCGTGAAGCTGAACTACCCAGAGGCCGTGGCGCTGATCACCGACGCGGTGGTCGAAGGCGCCCGCGACGGCCGCTCCGTCGCCGAGATGATGGAGGCCGGCGCGCAGGTCATCACCGCCGAGCAATGCATGGAAGGCATCCCCGAGATGGTGCACGAAGTGCAGGTCGAGGCGACCTTCCCGGACGGCACCAAGCTGGTGACCGTGCACAATCCCATTCGGTAAAGCCGGGTTCTCGGGAACCTCCGGGGCCACGAGGCACTTTGAAGACCACAGGTGACAAAATGAAATACCTCCTTCCGATCCTTGCCCTGCCGCTCGCAACCCCGGCGCTCGCGCATTCCGGCGCGCACCTGCACCCGCATGGCGCCGAGACGTGGTTGACCGCCGTGGCGGTGCTGGCCGTGGCGGCCTGCGCCGGCTGGCGCATGTTTGGCGGTGGTCGCAAATGATCCCGGGCGAGATCCTTCCCGCCGCCGGTGAGCTTGTGCTCAACGATGACCGCGAGGCGATCACCCTGATGGTCGCCAACACCGGCGACCGCCCGGTGCAAGTGGGGTCGCACTACCATTTCGCCGAGACCAACCCGGCGCTCGACTTCGACCGCGATGCGGCGCGCGGCCTTCGGCTCGACATCGCGGCGGGCACCGCCGTTCGCTTCGAGCCCGGCCAGCGTCGCGAGGTTCAGCTCATCCCGTTCTCGGGAGAGCGCAAGATCTACGGCTTCAACCAGAAGGTCATGGGGGCACTCTGAGGTCTCCTCTTCCAGCGATAGGGACGGCAAGCATGTTCGAAGCATTTACGGCACTGACCGGCAGCATGATGCGGCTGGGGTTCCTCGGCGCCGAGGCGCAGAGCGTGATGACCTACCGGATGCTGGGGTTCGCCGGCATGTGGTCGGTTCCCTCGACCGAGGTCTACCGGATGACCGCCGAGAAGGGTCCGGCCTTCATCCAGGCTTGGTCGCAAGCGAGCGCGGCGATGATGCGCGGCGCGCCCGCGCCGGTGGTGATCAACGCGTTTTCCCGACCGCTGGAAGTGAAAGCCCGCCGCAACCGCAAGCGGCTGAGCCGGCGCGGGCCGCAGTTCCGCCCCGGTCAGCGCTCGGGCTGGTAGGCGCGGTCAGGGCAGGGAGGAGCGGCGATGGTCTACCTGACACCCTTCGACTGGGCGGCGCTTATGCTGCGCGGCGCGAGCCAGATGCTCGCGGTCCAGGCGCAATGGACCGAGGTTTACCTTGGCCATGTCCGCAGGCGGGGGGCTGCAATGCCGACCGCCAAGGCGACCGTGCTGCCCTTCGTGCGCCCGGCGCCCCTGGCAACGATGGGCATCTGCGGCCCGGCGCGGGTGAAGTGAGGGCCCGCCTTGCACGCAGCGAGCCACGCATATTCCTCTTTGGTCAGGCCGGCCCCGGCGCGCCAGCGACTGGCACGCCGGGGTGCGTATCTCTCAGGCGTCGGGCAGCGGCGGCAGGCTACGCAGGTAGAGCACGACGGCATCGAGATCGCCCTCGGTCATATGCGCGAAATAGCCATAGGGCATGGGCGGCATCATCGCCGAGCCGTCGGGCCGCGTGCCAGTGGTGATCATCTTCTTCAGATCGTCGTCGCTGTAGCCCGCCAGCCCGTCCTCGGAGCTGGTGAGATTGGGCGCGGTGACGCTGCCCCAGGGGCCGTGGAATTCGAATCCGCCCTGACCGAGGTGCTCGGGATCGGTCATCGGGCCCTTGTCGCTCATCGGCGAATGGCACTCCATGCAATGGCTGACGGCGGTGGCGAGGTATTGGCCGTAGTCCGCCGACACGCCGCGCGCGGGCGGGGTGATGCTCTCGACCGGCGGGCCGTAGGCCGGGGGCAGGGGGATGTTGTAGACCGAGTCCGGGACTTCGTTGTCGACAGCCGGGAGCGTCCGCAGGAAGGCGACGATCGAAGCCAGATCGTCATCGCCAAGACCGCGGTACATGGCGATGGGCATGGGCGGGCCGATCACCGAACCGTCGGGCAGGATGCCCTCGCGGATGGCGCGGGCCAGCTCTGCGTCGGTCCAATCCGCGACCGCGCCGGCCGGGGTGATATTGGGGGCATAGGCGGTGAACATGGGGTTGTCTTCCACGAGGCGCCCGCCGAGCTCCTTGCTCATGTCGAACCCCGCCTCGCCGAAAGGCGTGTGGCAATTGCCGCAGCCCGCCGGACCCCTGACCAGATATTCGCCGCGGGCGACATCGCCCTCCGCGGCAGCAGCCCCGGCGCCGAGCGCCAGCAGCGAAAGTCCCGCAATCGTCGACCTGGACATTCCAATCTCCTTGCTGATGAACTGGCTGGGAGGAAAAATGAACTTTGCCTGCTTGCCCGGAAGGTTACTCTTGTCCCCTAGTCTTACAAAGCGAATTCGCATTGCCGCCCTTGCAGGGATATCGCTGCTTGCGCTGACTTCGGCCGAGCCGGCCCGCGCCGAATGCGCCGACGCTGTAACCACCGTCGAGATGCGCGCCTGCGCAGCGCAGGAATACGAGGCCGCCGACGCCGAGCTGAACGCGGTCTACGCGCAGGTGAAAGCTGCCGTGTCCAAGGAGGTCATGGGCTATGTCCGCGAGGCGCAGCGGGCCTGGATCCCCTTCCGAGACGCGGCCTGTTCCGCCGAGGCGGCCCCTTACGCAGGCGGTACGATCCAGCCGCAGATCGGGACCGACTGCAAGACGAGACTCACCCGGCGCCGCAGCGAAGATCTGCGCGCGCTCTTGCCGAATTGACCAACCCGAGGACGACCCGAATGCCCGCAACGATTTCCCGCCGCGACTATGCCGCCATGTTCGGTCCCACCACCGGGGACAAGGTGCGGCTTGCAGACACCGACCTCATCATTGAGGTCGAGCGCGATCTCACCGCCTCGCTTGCCGGCGGGGGCACGCGCGCGCTCTACGGCGAAGAGGTGAAATTCGGCGGCGGCAAGGTGATCCGCGACGGCATGGGCCAGTCGCAGTACACCCGCGCGCAGGGCGCCGTGGACACGGTGATCACCAATGCGCTGATCGTTGACCATACCGGCATCTACAAGGCGGACGTGGGCCTGAAGGACGGGCGCATCGCCAAGATCGGCAAGGCGGGCAACCCCGACACCCAGCCGGGTGTGAACATCATCGCGGGTCCCGGCACGGAGGTGATCGCGGGCGAGGGGCGTATCCTCACCGCAGGCGGCATGGACAGCCACATCCACTTTATCTGCCCGCAGCAGATCGAGGACGCCCTGCATTCGGGCCTGACCACGATGCTTGGCGGCGGCACCGGCCCTGCGCACGGCACGCTGGCGACGACCTGCACCCCGGGGCCGTGGCACCTTGGCCGGATGATGCAGGCCGCCGACGCCTTCCCGATGAACCTGGCCTTCGCCGGCAAGGGCAACGCCTCGCTGCCCGCGGCGCTGGAAGAGCAGATCAGGGGCGGTGCCTGCTGCCTCAAGCTGCACGAGGATTGGGGCACCACCCCGGCGGCCATAGACACCTGCCTGTCGGTGGCCGACGACTGGGATGTGCAGGTGATGATCCACACCGACACGCTCAATGAATCGGGCTTCGTCGAGAACACCGTCGCGGCGATGAAGGGCCGCACCATCCACGCCTTCCACACCGAAGGGGCAGGGGGCGGTCACGCGCCGGACATCATCAAGATCTGCGGCGAGGAGTTCGTGCTTCCGTCATCCACGAACCCGACCCGGCCTTACACGGTCAACACGCTCGAGGAACACCTCGACATGCTGATGGTCTGCCATCACCTCGACAAGTCGATCCCCGAGGACGTGGCCTTTGCCGAGAGCCGCATCCGCCGCGAAACCATCGCCGCCGAGGACATCCTGCACGACATGGGGGCCTTCTCGATCATCGCTTCGGACAGCCAGGCCATGGGCCGCGTCGGCGAGGTGATCATCCGCACCTGGCAGACCGCCGACAAGATGAAGAAGCAGCGCGGCAAGCTGGCCGAGGAACAGGGCGACAACGACAACTTCCGCGTCCGCCGCTACATCGCCAAGTACACGATCAACCCGGCGATCGCGCATGGCATCAGCCAGCACATCGGCTCGATCGAGGAAGGTAAGCGCGCCGATCTGGTGCTCTGGAATCCGGCCTTCTTTGGCGTGAAGCCCGAGATGGTGCTGATGGGCGGCACCATCGTCTGCGCGCAGATGGGCGATCCCAATGCCTCGATCCCGACGCCGCAGCCGGTCTACACCCGCCCGATGTGGGGCGCCTATGGCCGCTCGGTCGAGAATTCGGCGGTGATCTTCGTATCGGAGGCGGCACAGGCCGACGGTTTGCGTGACAAGCTCGGCATCGCCAAGCAGACGCTGGCGGTGAAGAACACCCGCGGCATCGGCAAGAAGGACCTGATCCTCAACGACGCGCTGCCGCATGTCGAGGTGAACCCCGAGACCTACGAGGTGCGCGCCAACGGCGAGCTGCTGACTTGCGAGCCCGCCAAGGAGCTGCCGATGGCGCAGCGCTACTTCCTCTACTGACGCCCGCCACCGCAGCGGAGCTCATGACGCCGGCCCGTTGCCACGGGCCGGCGTCTCTGTTCCCAGACGGTGAGTCTCAAGGGGGCCGAATCCGGGTCGAGCCGTGCAAAAAGCGCAGATCGCGCCCCGGATCCAAGCTTGCCGGATGCGCCCGAAAATTCGGCAGCCTCCCCGCCTGCGCATGGCTGCCCTCGGCTAAATGACGCGTCTTGCAGAGTTTTTTACGGCAATTGTTCGCAAAACGCCGCCCATTTATGCGTCAAATAATTTTGCATCCCTCCTAGGGCGGCGTGAGTAATAAAATTATCTGTGATCTTTGCATGGCTGGGGGGCCGGCTATGCACATGCAGCATTTGTTGTTCCCGGGTGCCTGACCTATCTTGGCTGTCAAGGGAGGAAACCAAAACCGAACGCAACGAACTCAAACGCTAGGATAGGTTTCCAAATGGCATTTCTGACTGCATCCGCACGCACTGAACAGGCACCGTTCTTCTCGCGCTTCTTCGCCGCAATCGGCAACGGCCTCGTTGCACTGGGTGAAGCAAACCCGCGCCTGCGCAAGATCGAAGCCCTGCAGCGTCTTTCCGACGAGCAACTGGCCGAGCGTGGCATCCGTCGCGAAGACATCGCGCGTCACGTCTTCCAGGACGTCTTCTACCTCTGAGTTCCTTGGGGCGCGCAAGCGCCGCAGAACTCGGCACATCAAGGCCACGCCCCGGTGATCCCGGCGCGTGGCCTTGCCTTTTCCGGTCGTTGGTCCGAGGGTGCTGGCGCAATCCAGACGATCCCCGGAGCCCTCCTCATGACAGCCCCCTCGACAAGCCTGTCCGTGTCCCACGAGATCGCCCGCAAGGGCGTCGTTCCCGAAGCGAGCCTGAGCGTGACCCTCAGCTACGAGGATCGCTTTCTCCGCCGCAAGGTGCTGAAGAGCGACCAAGGCGAGAGCTTCCTCGTCGATCTCGCGCACACCGAGAGTCTCGACCAGGGCGACGCCTTTGTACTGACCGACGGGCGCGCGGTGCGCGTCGAGGCCGCCGCCGAGCCGCTGCTGGCGGTGAGCGGAGCAGACCTGCCGCGGCTTGCGTGGCACATCGGCAACCGCCACACTCCCTGCCAGATCGAAGCCGCGCGGCTGCTGATCCAGCGCGACCACGTGATCCGCGACATGCTCGCCCATATCGGCGCGACCGTGGACGAGGTGCTCGAGCCGTTCACCCCCGAGGGCGGGGCCTATGGCCACGGCCGCACCCACGGCCATGACCACTCGCATGCGCACGGGCCAGAGGGGCACGCGCACAGCCACTCCCATTCGCACAGCCATGCGCACGCCCATGATCACGATCATGCGCACAGCCACAGCCACAGCCATTCCCACGGTCCCGCGCACGCGCATGACGACTGATCCGCTGCTGACGCTGCACCAACTTTTCTCGCCGGCCTTCCCGGTGGGCGCCTTTGCCTATTCGCACGGGCTCGAGACGCTGGTGCAGGAGGGCCGCGTCACCACCGCCGCGCAGCTGCAGGGCTGGCTCGAGGCGGTGCTCGAACACGGCGCAGGCTGGAGCGACGCGGTGCTTCTTGCGCAGGTATCGCAGGGCGGGGACGTTGCAGAGCTGACGGACCTCGCCACGGCGCTCACCCCCTCCGCCGAGCGGCGGCTCGAGACAGTGAAACAGGGCGAGGCCTTTGCCGCCACCGTCCGCGATCTGTGGCAGGCCGATATCCTCCCCGCGCCCTATCCCGTGGCAGTGGGGCAGGCCGTGCGCGCGCTGGATCTGCCGCTGCTACCGGCGCTGCAACTCTACCTTCTGGCCTTCGCCTCGAACCTTGCGGCCGCCGGCATCCGCCTGATCCCGCTCGGCCAGACGGAGGGGCAGGCGGTGATCCGTGCGCTCTCGCCGCTCTGCGAGGCGCTCGCGGCCCGCGCAATGACCGCCAGCCTTGATGAGATCGGCGGCTTCTCCCCGCTCTCGGACGTTGCCAGCCAGCGCCACGAGGCGCTCTATTCCCGTATCTTCCGATCCTGACACCTCTGGAGACCACATGACTTCCCCCAACGGACCCCTCCGCGTCGGCCTCGGCGGCCCCGTGGGCGCCGGCAAGACCACCCTCACCGCGGCGCTGGCCCGCGCCCTGCGCGACCGGCTCTCGATGGCCGTGGTGACCAATGACATCTACACCCGCGAGGACGCCGAGGAGCTGATGCGCCAGCAGATCCTGCCGCTCGACCGCATCAAGGGTGTCGAGACCGGCGGCTGCCCGCATACGGCGATCCGCGAGGATGCCTCGATCAACCTTGCCGCCATCGCCGAGCTGAACGCGGCCTTCCCCGACCTCGACCTGATCCTCATCGAAAGCGGCGGCGACAACCTTTCTGCGACGTTCTCGCCGGAGCTGGCCGACGTGACGATCTACGTGATCGACGTGGCCGCGGGCGAGGAAATCCCGCGCAAGGGCGGTCCGGCGATCACCAAGTCGGACATCCTCGTGATCAACAAGACCGACCTCGCGCCCTACGTCGGCGCCTCGCTCGAGGTGATGGAGCGCGACGCCACGCGGATGCGGGCGGGCAAGCCCTTTGTCTTTGCCCAGGTCAAGCACGGCGAGGGCGTGGACGAGATCGTCTCGCTGCTCGCCAAGATCGGCGGACTGCCTCTGGCGGAGGCGGTGGCATGAGCCGGATCGTCATCCTTGGCGTTGGAGCCGTCGGCGGCACGCTGGCGGTCAAGCTGACCCTTGCCGGGCAGGAGGTGCTGGGCATCGCCCGTGGCGCGCAGCTCGAGGCGATCCGCGCTGGTGGGCTGACGCTGCTGACGCCCGAGGGCGCCTTGCAGGCCGAATTCCCCTGCGTGGCCAGCCCCGCCGAGGCGCAGCTGCGTCCGGACGACGTGATCTTCCTGTGCGTGAAGACCCAGCACACCGAGGCCGCGCTCATGCAGCTGCGCGACGCGGGGCTGCAGGACCAACATGTCTTCTGTTTCCAGAACGGCGTCGAGAACGAGCGGCTGGCGCTGCGTTACTTCCCCAACGTGCACGGGGTGACGGTGATGCTTCCGGCGGACTTCGTGCAGCCGGGCGAAGTGGTCTGCTACGGCGCGCCCTGCATCGGCTCGTTTGACATCGGGCGCTACCCCTCGGGCTTCGACGCCGCGGACACCGCGCTCGTCGCGCGGCTCGAGGCTGCGGGTTTCCCCTCTGCCACGCGCGCGGCGGTGATGGAACGAAAATATGGCAAACTCCTGATGAACCTCGGCAATATCGTGGGTGCTGCGCTTGGCGAAGAGGTCGACAGCACCGCAGTCACCGCTGCGCTCAAGGCCGAGGCCGAGGCGGTCATGGCCAAGGCGGAGATCGACTGGTCGGACCCCGCCGAGGAGGACGACAAGCGCGCGGCGCAGCTGAAGATCGTCGAGGTGCCGGGGGTGACACGGGTCGGCAGCTCGACGGCGCAGAGCCTCGCGCGCGGGGCCGGCTCGGTCGAGACCGACTACCTGAACGGCGAGGTCGCGCTGCTGGGCCGGCTGCACGGCGTGCCCACCCCCTGCAACGCCTGGTTCACCGCGCTTGCCGCCCGGTTGGTGCGCGACGGTGCCGCGCCGGGGGCGGTGACGCTGGCCGAGGTCGAGGCCGCGCTGGGGCTCTGAGCAGAGGCCAGAGCGTCGCGATAACGCGTTTCGGGGACGATGCGGTAGAAACGACCGCCGATCACCCCGAACCGCCCTCGGGCCGGAAGAGCCTGATCCATGACGCCGCTCTCCCGGATGACCGACTGTGCCGTTCTGGAGAGCCGCAGAGCCGCAGGCAAGAATTGCACCATTGATGAAAAAGGGGTGTCCCCGCGGGGACACCCCTAGATGTTTTGGCGGCGCGGCGCCTTAGTAGTCGTGCTCGTAATAGATGCCGAGCGTGCTGTCGCCCTCCGAGGTCACGCTGCCCTTTGCCTTGAGGCTGGGGGTGATCTTGATGTTGAGGTTGACCGCGCTGCCGCCGCCGGAGTCGACTTCGACGTCGGTGTAGATGTCCTCCGAGATGTACTTGCCGAGCCGCAGCCCGGCCTCGCCCTCGTCGTTCGTGGTCACGTCGAGATCGTCCAGCCCGAGGTTCTGCCTCAGCCCGTCGACCGCGCCGGAGCCGCGCCCGGCGAGCGTGTTCACCGCCGCCGCGATCTGCAGCGCCTGGAAGCCCGAGATCTCGGTGATGTCACGTCCGAAAAGCAGCAATGCCAGCACCTCTTCCTCGGGGCGCGAGGGATCGGAGGAGAACTCGACTTCGGGCTCCGTGGCGAGTCCGGTGATGCTGACGGTCACCGTGGTGCTCTCGACCTGCGAGGTGGCGGCGATATCCAGCGTCGGGATGAACTCTCCGGTGAGCGCCATGGTCGCCCGGTCCAGCGTGAGCCGCTGGCCGAGGATGTCGAGCCGGCCGCGGATCAGGTCGAACCGGCCTTGCGGGATCACGTCGGCCGAGCTGCCGGTGATGCGCAGCGCGCCGCCAAGCTCCATGTCGAGGCCACGGCCGCGCACGAAGATCTGCTGCGGCGCACGGATCACCAGGTCGAGCGGCAGCGCGTAGGCCGAGCCGCCGCCTTGCTTCTCCTCGTCGATCATCCCGGCCCGGATGCGGGTCACGCGCGAGCCGAAGGGCTCGGAGACATGGGTCAGCACGAAGCCATGGCTGCCCGGCCCGAGCCCGGTTTCGGGGATGCGGATTTCGGCGTTGTCGATAAGGATCTCGCCGCCGATCGTAGGCCCGGTGAGCAGTGGCCCCGAGATCGTGACGTTGCCGCCGAGCTGCACCTGGTAGAGCCGCCGGTCCTCGAGCACGAGGTCGTCGAGCGCAATGACGAGGTTGGCGGGGAAATCGCCGCTCATGCCGATGGTGCCGTCGACGTTGATCCGCCCGCCGGTGGCCAGCGCGGTCGAGGCGGTCAAGCTGGTCTGCCCGCCCGAGACATTGGCGTTGAGGTTGAGCCCGGTGAACTCGAGCCCGGCGGTGGGCACGATGACGCGCGCGCCGTTGACCGTGACATTGCCGGACAGGGAGTTCAGCGCCAGCGGTCCGTTCAGCTGCATGTTGAAATTCGCCATGCCGGACATGAGGTTGGGCGAGGCCACCTGATTGGCCAGCTCGAGCGGCGCATTGCCGGTGATCGCCAGGTTGGCGCTGCCGAAGTCCTGCGCGATGCTGCCCGAGACCTGCGCCCGCGTGCCGCCGGGGGCGGTGAGGTTGGTCTGCACTTGGTACTGGCCGCCGTTCTGGGTCAGCGTGCCCTCGGCGGTGGCGCGGCCGGGGAGCTGTGGCACCAGAAGGCCCAGATCGCGCAGCGCGACATTGTAGGTGATGCTGCTGTCACCGGTGCCATAGGTGCCATTGGCGGTGGCGGTGATCTCGCGCGTCTGCACCTCGAGCTGTTGCACGTTCAGCGCCCCGTCCGCATCTCGGCTCAGTTGCACCACGGCGCGGCCGTCGCCGCCAACGAGCTGGTCGACGGTGGGGATGCCAAGCGCCAGCGCGCGGGTGTCGAGCCGCCCATCGGCCGTAAGGCTGCCATCCTCGAGGTTGTAGGCGACGTTGCCGTCGAAGTTGACCCCGCCCGAAAGCGGCTGGCCGACCAGCGGCGCATAGGCGTTCAGCGAGGCGACCGAGGCGGTGCCATCGAAGCCCACCGCGCCGAGCTTGCCGCCGCCGAGCTTCTCGGCGGTGACGCGGCCCTGCGCGTTCGCCTCGCCCGGGCCGGAGCCGCTGAAGTCGAGCTGATAGGCGCCGTCACTTTCCTGCAGGGTGCCCCTGAGCTGCGCGCCGCCGGTGACGCCGGGCTGGATCAGCGACATGTCGGGCAGCGAGATGTCGAAGCTGGCGTTGCTGAGGCCGCTCTCGGCCGAGCGCTCCTTGCCGAGCAGCGCGGCGGTGTAGACATCGCCCTGCGCGGTGACCTGGATTGCCTGGCCGTTCACGTCGAGCTGCCGGATCTGCACCAGATCACCGTCATAGGCGACCGAAGCGTCGAGATCGACCGTGCCGGTGAGCAGCCCGTCCAGCTGCGCGATGCCGGTGCCGAGATCACGCGTGGTGCCGTCGAGCACCGCGTCGGCGGCGCCGGTGGCCATGTCGTAGGAGACGTCGGCGGTGAGGTTCAGCCCGCCCGCCAGCGCGCGTCCGACGAGCGGCTCGTAAATCGACAGGTCAGAGGCCGCGAGGTCGCCATCGAAGGTGACCATGCCGAGGCTGCCATCGGCCCGTTTCTCGGCGCTGGCCTTTCCGATGATGCGCACGTCGCCCGGCGCGGTGGCGTCGAGGTCGAGCAGGTAGGCGTTGCCCTCTTCCTGCAGCGTGCCGGTGAACCGTGCGGGGCCGGTGATCTCGGGCTGGATCAGCGACATGTCGGGCAGGGAGATGTCGAAGCTGGCGTTGCTCTGGCCTGCACTTGCCGACGGGGTGCCGCCCAGCAGGGCGGCGGTATAGACCTCGCCTTCGGCCGAGACCTGCACAGCCTGACCGTTCACCGTCAGCTGGCGGATCTGCGCCAGATCGCCATCATAGGCAACCGAGGCGTCAAGATCGACCGCCCCGGTGAGCAGCCCGTCCACCTGCGCGATGCCGGTTTCGACGTTGGTCAGCCGACCGTTCAGCACGGCATCGATGGCGCCGCCGTCGAGCGTATAGGTGACGTCGGTTTTCAGATCGACGCCGCCCGCCAGCGGTCTTCCAGCCAGCGGGGCATAGGCCGCCAGGTCCTGCGCCGCGGCATCGCCCATGAAGCGCAGGAACCCGATGCCGCCACCTTCGAGCTTGCTTGCGGTCAGCAGACCATCGAGATCGGTGCCGCCCGGCGCGGTGCCCTCGATGTCGAGGCGGTAGGCTTCGGGGGTCTCGTCGAGCGTGCCGGAGACCTGCACCGCGCCCGAAAGCCCGTCCTGCACCTTCGACACGTCCGGTATAGAGATGTCGAAGGTGCCGGTGCTGCCGCCGGTCTGCAGCTTGGCCTCGGCAGTGGCCTTGAGACCCTCGCCCGAGAGGTCGAGGCGGCGCAGCTCGGTGCCTTCCTCGTTGCGGACTGCAGAGGCGAATAGCTCGACCTGCCCCTCGAGCAGGCCGTCGGCCTGCGCGATGCCGGTCTTCAGATCGAGGGTGCGGCCCTGCGCGGTGATGTCGAAGCGGCCCGCGACCGGCTCGATCGAGCCCTTTACCGCAAGGTCGGCATCGCCGCCGAGAGGGCGCCCGGCAAGGCCGGAGAAGCGGCCGATGTCTTTGGCCTTCACGCTGAGGTCGGGCTCGATGATGATATTGCCGCTGTTGCCGAGGCCCGAGAAGGTCACGTCTCCGTCGAGCGAGAGCCCCGCGCCGCCGAAGTCGATCTGCCGCAGGTAGAGTGGATCGCCCGCTTGCCAGTCGATCTGCATGACGCCCCTCAACTCCTCGCCCGCGGCGTCGGCCATGGAGGCGTCGGCGAAGTCGAGGCCGGTGGCATCGAAGGTCAGCTGCGCCTCGACTCCGCCAGGCAGGGAGGCGCCGGCGCTGCGGCGGATGGTGCCGCGCCCGGCGATGTCGGCGCGGTCGATGGACATGTTGGGGCGGTCGATGCCCTCGGCGACCAGATCGAGGATGAAGGCCTCGCCCTGCGATGCGTCGAAGTCGAGCGTCAGCGTGGCGGTGTCGAGCATGGTGACGTCGCCGGACATGGCCAGCCGCACCGGGCTGCCGTCGTCGGAGGCGATTTCCCCGTCGAGTTTCAGCAGCTCGGGCCAGCCGTCTGCGCCGATCCGTGCCGAGCCGGTGAGCGAGACCATTGCGGTTTGCAGGTCCAGCTTTTCCAGATCGAGCGTGCCGTCCGAGCCCTGCAGGCCCGTGACTTGAAGGCTCTGCTCGGGTCCGAAGAAGTCGCGGTGCTCCTCTGGCAGCAGCGGGCGGAGGTCGCCCGAGAGATCGGCGGTGAACTGGCGCCCGGCTTCGGAGCTGCCCTGCAGCGTGACCTGTCCCCCCAGCCGTTCCTCGCCATCGGTGGCGAGCTGCAGGTCGGCGGTGAAATCGTCGAGCACGCCGTCGCCCTTGACCGTCAGCGCCAAAGAGGGCGCTCCGGGCAGGCCCAGCTTGGTGCCGACGATTCCGCCGCTGTCCTCTTCGAGCGCGAGGTCGATGTTGAGCGTGCCGCTGTCGTTGGCGTAGCTGCCTGCGAGAGTCAGCGAATCCCGCGGCCCGTCGAGCCGGTTTACCGAAATGTCGGCATTGCCTTCGCCATCCGCGAGTTTGGCCGAGCCTTGGACCTCCAGCGCGATCTCCTCGCCCATCAGCGGGGCGCCGAGTTCGACGCGGGCGATATTCAGCGCGCCGACCTCGACCGAGACGGGCAGATCGGGCAGAGCGAAATCGCCCGAGGCCTCGGGGGCGGGGGCCTCGCCCTCGGTGATCGGGGCACGCGCGATGGCGAGCCGCTCGGCGCTGAGCTCGTTGACGACGAGCTGGCCGCGCAGCAGCGCGGTGCGGCGCCAGTTGAGCTTGGCATTCTCGAGCGTCAGCCAGACGCCGTCGGAGTCGGAAATGGTCATCCGCTCCAGCGTTGCTTCGGAGCTCAGCGCGCCGCGAAAGCCGATGATGCGCACGTCGCGCCCGGCGCCGGAGAGGGAATCCTCGATCAGCCGTTCAAGAAAGCCGCCGCTGTCCTCGTCTTCCTCCTGCGCCAGCGCAGGCGGGGCCGCCAGAAAGAGCGGCAGCAGCAGCAGCATCAAAAGTCTTTTGAGAAGGGTCAAAACGCTTGTCCTATCCCGAGGTAAATCTGAACGCCGTCGCCGGTGTCGCCGCCGGCGGGCATGGCGACATCGAAGCGCAGCGGGCCGATGCCCGTCTTGTAGCGCACGCCGAGACCGGCGCCCGCGTGCCATTCGCCGTCATCGCCGCCGGGGGTGCTGTCGCGGCCGACGTAGCCCGCGTCGTAGAAGACCACCGCGCCGAGGCTTTCGCCGATGTCCTGCCGAAACTCGGCCGAGAGCGCTGCGAAGCTGCGGCCGCCGATGGTGTCGCCGTCGCCGATGTCGATGGCCAGCGACTGATAGGGCTGGCCGCGGACGGTGCCGGCGCCACCGGAATAGAAGAGGTAGTCGGGCGGGGTTTCGTCGATGTCGGGGCCGAGCACCGAGCCCAGCATGACCCGCCCTGCCAGCACCGAGCGCTCGCGTTCGCCGAGCGCGAGATAGCCGCGGAAGTCGCCGTAGAGCCGCGCGCCGTTGGGATCGTCGCGCAGGTTCAGGAAGGGGGTCGCCTCGGCTAGCGCGTAGAAGCCGTGTCGCGGATCGAACTCGTTGTCGCGGCGATCGTATTCGGCCTTCATCGGCAGAGTCAGCAGCTCGAAGGTACGCTCGCCGAGATCGTCGGTGGTCTCGGAGTAAAGATAGCCGACGCCGATTTCGGTGTAGAGATGGTCGGTGAGTTGGCGGGTGATGCCGAGGGTCAGCTCGATGCTGTCCAGATCGTAGTTCGGCTCCTGCAGGTGCTGCAGCTCGGTCTCGAAGAAGCCGTTGGTCTCGGGTCCGATGACGGCGGGCACGTCGAGCCGCCCGGTGAGCGTGTAGTCGAGCGTGTCGGCCTGATCGGTTATGTCGGTGATCGAGGCGTCGAAGCGCAGTCGTTCGGCACCGCCGAGGATGTTGCGGTGCAGCCAGTAGCCGGTGAGCGACAGGCCTTCGAGCGAGCTGATCTCGGCGCCGGCGCCAACGCGCCGCGGCTTGGAGTCGACAACCTGGAGCGTGTAGTCGAGCGTGCCGTCGGGGTTGGGCACCTCCTTCTCGCGCAGGGTGACCGTGGCAAAGGCGCCGGTGCGGGTGAGCCGATCAACCGCATCGTTGACCTCTTGCGGATCGTATATCTCGCCAGTGGGCAGCCCGGCGATGCGTCGCCGGGCGCTGCCGCGCACGGCGCTCTTGCCGACGTTGAGCAGCCGGCCGAAGCGCAGACGCGGGCCGGTGGTCACCCCGAGGTCCACATCGACGTAGCGGCTGACGTGGTTGGCGGTCACATCCTCGCGGGTCAGCTCGGCCTTGGGGTAGCCGACGTTGCGCCAGCCGTCGACGGCTGCCTGCGCGGCGCCGCTGATGGTGCTTGCGCGGGCGCGGTCGCGGGTCTTGAAGTCCGAGGGCAGTTCGGTGCCGGGGGCCAGCGGCGCCACGTTCGTGCGCCCGAAGCGGAAGCTGGGACCGCGCTTGACCAGAACGTCGACACGGTTCACCGACTGCGGCGTGGTGAGCAGCGGGATGTCGGCCGCCTCGCGACCGTCGATGCGGATCGACACTTCGGGTCCGTAATAGCCGTTGGAATAGAGCGTCTCGACGATGATTCCGTAGTCCTGCAGCGCCGCGGCGAGCACGTCCGGCCCCTGGGTCTTGCCGTCGGTCTTGGCACGCACCAGCGCCGAGTAGGTGGTGATCTGGTCCTGAATGTCCTGGTCGAGCTCCGGAAATGCGAAGCTGAGCGTTTCGAAGGCCGAGGCCGGCAGGGCGGCGAGGCTCAGGGCGAGGCTCAGGGAAATAAGAGAGTGCCGAGGGCGCAATGAACTGTCCTTTCTCGAAACCATGCGGGCACCTTAACGCAGCGGAAGTGCTGCGGCTAGGCGCAGCGGCAATAAGGTCAGCGTTCCGGGTGATTTAGCGCTCATCGGTCACGGGGCGACCGTCGATCCGCAGCGGGAGGCCGCCGGGACGCGGAAAAGCCGCGGCGCGGCTTGCCGTAAGGTCGGTGCGGCACTATCCCGATCAACAGGCAGCTTGGCAAAAAGGGCAGGGCATCACGATGGCGACGCAGACCTATGTGACCGGATGCGCCGGCGTGCTCGGCTTCGAAATCCTGCGCGCGTTCGACGCGGCGGGCCTGCCGGTCACCGGCATCTCGCGCAGCGCGCTGCCCGAAGGGGCGGCGGCGCTGCCGCACGTGCGGGTGAGCGACGCACTGCACCCGGGCTGGCTGGCGCCGGGCGATGCGGGGGCCACCATCGTGCATTGCGCCGGCCTGTCGGACGCGCGGCGGCGCTTCGGCTCGATCGGTGAGTTGTCGCAAGAGATCACCCGGCCGCAGACCGATTTCGTCGAGGCGCTGGTGGCGCGCGGCTGGCGCGGGCATTTCATCTACCTGTCCACCGCGGCGGTCTACGGCGACACGGACGCGCTGCCGATCCCCGAGACCCGCGAGCCACAGCCCAAGGGGTATTACGCGCTGCACAAGCTGGCGATGGAGGAGGCACTGCTGTTCCTCGCCGCGCAGCATGGCTTCCGGCTCACTCTGCTGCGGCTTGGAAACCCCTATGGCACGGCGATGCCTGGGCGCGAGCGGGGGGTGATGCGGCTGCTGCTCGATGCGCTGGCCAGCGGCGCGCCTTTCACCGTCTATGGCAGCGGCGAGACCTCGCGCGATTACCTGCACATGGATGACTTCTGCGCCGCGGTGGAGCGGGTGGCGACCGGCCCGCTGCCGGCGGCGGTGACCCGGCTCAACCTCGGCGCGGGCGAGGGATGTTCGCTGAACGCGTTGATCGCGAAGCTGGAGGCGGCCACCGGACGCCAGCTCAACCTCGTCAGCGAACCTTCGGCGCTGGAGGTGAAGTCGAGCGTGCTCGATATCGCGCGCGCGCGACGTGTCCTTGACTGGGCGCCGCGGGTGTCCCTGGACGACGGGCTGGCGCGCATGGTCGCGGACTACGGGCTTTGAGGCGATGATCGACGCGCTGATCGCCAAATACGGTCTGATCATCGTCTACCTCGGCTGCGCGCTCGAAGGCGACACGGTCGCCATCACCTCTGGGCTGCTGGCGCATCACAAGTTGCTGCCGCTCTGGCCGACCCTTGCCGCCGCCTGGGCTGGGGCTTGGAGCGCGGACGCCGTGATCTTCCTGCTGGCGCGGCACTACCGCGATCACCCGCGGGTCCTGCGCCTCCTCGCCCACCCGGTGTCGCAGAAGATGGCGCGGCGGTTCCTTGGGCGTCCGGTCCTGCTGGCCGCGGTCTTCCGATTCCTGCCGGGAATGCGCACGGTGACGCCGGTGCTTTTGGCCACCGGCGCGCGGCTGAGCCCGGCACTTTACCTGCCGCTCACCTGCGTTTCGGCGCTGGTCTGGGCCGGGGTGATGGTGGTCATCGGCCATGGCATCGGCGGGCTGGTGCACCGCATCTGGGGGCATGTGGACCGGACCGAGTTGCTGCTGGCGCTGCCGGTGCTGCTGGTCGCGCTGTTCCTTGGGCACCGGCTGTGGCAGATGCGGCGGGATCTGCGCGAGTAAACCAGCCAGACTTGGCCGGCGCCGCAAAAGAAAACGCCGCCCCGGAGGGCGGCGTCTTGCGTTCCGCGGGCGCGCTTCAGCCGAAGAGCCGGCTGCCCTGTTCGTCGATCATCTGCTTGGCCTTGCGGATCGACGCCTCTACGGCCTCGTCGCGGTCGCGGATGACGTCGGCGCGGATCAGTTCGTGCACCTTTGTCTCGCCGTTCACCTCGCCCTCGATGCGGGCGGCGATGCGGAACTGACCCTCTGCCGGCTGCGGCGTGGGAAAGATGCGGAAGCCGCTATATTCGACGGCCTCCGCCTGCGGCTCTGCCTTGGCGGGGCCGGAGCCGCCGCCGAAGAGACGAGACCAGAAGGACATGGGCGTTCCTCCGCGTTTACTGGTCGAGGAAGGAGCGCAGCTTGCGCGACCGCGACGGGTGCTTGAGCTTGCGCAGGGCCTTGGCTTCGATCTGGCGGATCCGTTCGCGGGTCACCGAGAACTGCTGGCCAACCTCTTCCAGCGTGTGGTCGGTGTTCATGCCGATGCCGAAACGCATCCGCAGAACCCGCTCTTCACGCGGGGTGAGCGAGGAGAGCACGCGGGTGGTGGTCTCCTTGAGGTTTTCCTGAATCGCCGAGTCGAGCGGCAGGATCGCGTTCTTGTCCTCGATGAAATCGCCGAGCTGCGAATCTTCCTCGTCGCCGATCGGCGTTTCGAGCGAGATCGGTTCCTTGGCGATCTTCATCACCTTGCGGACCTTCTCGAGCGGCATCTGCAGCTTTTCCGCCAGCTCTTCCGGGGTCGGCTCGCGGCCGATCTCGTGCAGCATCTGGCGGCCAGTGCGGACCAGCTTGTTGATCGTCTCGATCATGTGCACCGGGATACGGATGGTGCGCGCCTGGTCGGCGATCGAGCGGGTGATCGCCTGACGGATCCACCATGTCGCATAGGTCGAGAACTTGTAACCGCGGCGGTACTCGAACTTGTCCACGGCCTTCATCAGGCCGATGTTGCCTTCCTGGATGAGATCGAGGAACTGCAGCCCGCGGTTGGTGTATTTCTTGGCGATGGAGATCACGAGGCGCAGGTTGGCCTCGACCATTTCCTTCTTGGCCTGACGCGCCTCTTTCTCGCCCTTCTGCACCTGCTGGACGATGCGGCGGAATTCGCTGATGTCGAGGCCGACGTACTGGCCGACCTGCGCCATGTCGGCACGCAGCTCTTCTGCCTTGTCCGAGAAGCGCTCGATGAACATCTGCCAGCCGCGACCGTCCTTGGCCGCCATGTGGTCCATCCAGTTCGGATCAAGTTCGCGGCCACGGTATTCGTCGATGAACTCGCGGCGGTTGATGCGGGCCTGGTCGGCCAGCTTCACCATCGAGCTGTCGATCATCATGATCCGCTTGTTGATGCCGTAGAGCTGGTCGATCAGCGCCTCGATGCGGTTGTTGTGCAGGTGAAGCCCGTTCACCAGCACCACGATTTCCGAACGCACGCGCTGGTACTGCGCCTCGTCCTCGGCCGAGAAGGAGCCGTCCTCGTTCAGCGTGGCGCTGATCCGGGCATCCTGCATTTCCGACAGGGTTTCGTAATCGGCTGCGATCGTGTCGAGGGTTTCCAGAACGCGCGGCTTCAGCGCGGTCTCCATCGCGGCCAGCGACATGCTGGCCTGGTCGTCCTCGTCCTCGTCGTCATCACGGCGCAGCGGGTTGCCGTCGGCATCGAGTTCGGGCTCGTTGCTGCGCTGCTTCTGCGCCGAGGCGTCGCCGCCGGTGCCGACCACCGGCTCGTCCAGCTCGCCGTCCTCGTCGAGCTGGTTGCCGAAGGTCGCCTCGAGGTCGATCACGTCGCGCAGGAGGATTTCCTCGCTGAGAAGTTCCTCGCGCCAGATGGTGATCGCCTGGAAGGTCAGCGGGCTTTCGCAGAGGCCCGCGATCATCGTGTTGCGGCCAGCCTCGATGCGCTTGGCGATGGCGATTTCGCCCTCGCGCGAGAGCAGTTCGACCGAGCCCATCTCGCGCAGGTACATGCGCACCGGGTCATCGGTGCGGTCGAGCTTCTCGGCGCCCCCGGACGACAGCGCGACGTCGCGACCGCGCGAGGCGTCGACCAGATCGGTCGAGCCCTTCGCCTTGTCGTCACCGTCTTCCGATTCCTCGTCCTCTTCGGTGACTTGGATGCCCATTTCGGAGAGCATCGACATCACGTCTTCGATCTGGTCTGAGCTGACCTGATCGGGCGGCAGAACCTGGTTCAGCTGGTCATAGGTGATAAAGCCACGCTCGCGCGCCTCGGCGATCATCTTCTTGACCGCGGCCTGGCTCATGTCGAGGCTGTGTGCGTCGTCCTGAGTTTCCGGCTTGGCGTCGTCGTTGTCTTTGGCTGCCATGAAGTGCTCCGTCAGAGGGAGGGGCCGGTTCTGGCCGGCACTCGCGCAAGTGAAGTGATTCGATTTTGCGAATCATGGGGGGAATCGTTTGATTCGGCCACCCGTCTACCGGTTTTTCCTCCAGTTTCCCTAAATGGCCATCTAGTTCTGACCTTTGGAAAAGCGAATCTGCTGCAGCAACGCGTCAAAGGCGCTGCGTTCTTCCTTGTCCATGCGGGCGCCATTCACGCCCACGTCGAATTCCACGTCATCCTCGGACCGGTTCATCACGGCCTGGTTGCGTGCCTGCGCTGCCTGTCCCAGGCGCCAGGTGAGGGCTTCGTCCGCCAGGCTTTCCATGTCTTCCAGAGCCTCGGCGAGTTCGGCCACGAGCCCAGCCTGAGCGGCGATTTTCGCGAACTCCTCGGCCACCGTCAGGCGGGCGAGCTCGCTGTCACCGAAATGTCGCAGGCAGGGTACGACAGCCACATGGCGTGCCCCGAGCAGGGAATCAAGGGCCTCGGGTCCGATTCTCTGCATCGCTTCGTCCTGGAGTGTCTCGGGATCGTCGGTCACCCCCGACAGCAAAAGGCTGCGCAGGGCGGCGTGCGAGGGGTCCTGGCAGGGCAGCGTCTCGAGCGGGCTCTCGAATTCGGCCATCAGCGCGGGGTAGCGCAGCAGCACGGCGAGGATGACATCCTCGCGCAAGCGGGTCTCGGCGGCGTCGCCAGCGGCAACCAGGAGCGAGGCCTTGGCCGAGGCGCTCGGCGCGATGGGCACGGCCTGGCCCCATTTCTGCGTACGCCTGCCGTTGCGGAAAGGGGTGTATTGGCTCGCGCTTCCCGAGAACCCGCCGGACGAGCCGCCGCGCTTGCCGCGGAAGAGCTGCCAACGCAGGTCCTTGATCTCGTCGCCGTAGTGGCGGCGCAGGTCGGGGTGCTGGATCCGCTTGATCGCGGCGCGCAGCGTCGCGTCGAGGGCGGCCTTGCGTTCGGGGCTGTCGAAGACCTTGCCTTCGGTCTCGCGCCGCCAGAGAAGCTGCACCATGGGCAGCGCCTGGTCGAGCACGGCCTTCACCGCCTGCGGACCCTTCGCGCGGAGCAGATCATCGGGGTCCTGCCCCTCGGGCATGAGGGCGAACCGCAGCCCTTTGCCAGGCACCAGCAAGGGCAGGGCCGTGTCGATCACCCGGTAGGCGGCGCGCAGCCCGGCCTTGTCGCCGTCGAGGGCGATCACCGGCTCGTCGGCGATACGCCATAGGAGGGCGAGCTGATGCTCGGTCACCGCCGTGCCGAGCGGCGCGACCGAGGCTTCGAACCCGGCTTCGCTGAGGGCGATCACATCCATGTAGCCCTCGGCAACGATCAGCGGCTGGCCCTTGCCCGCCGCCTCGCGCGCGGGCGCGTGATTGTAGAGGTTCCGGCCCTTGTCGAAGAGATCGGTCTCGGGCGAGTTGAGGTATTTCGCATTGTCGCGCGGATCCATCGCCCGCCCGCCAAAGGCGATCGCGCGGCCGCGACCGTCGCGGATCGGGAACATGATGCGGTTGCGGAAGACGTCATAGGGCGCGCGGCCCTTGTCCGAGGGCTTGGCCAGCCCGGCGCCGAGGATCAGATCCTCGGCCACGCCCTGTCCGCGCAGGTGATCCCAGAGCCCCTGCCAGCCGTTCGGCGCGAAGCCGAGCTCGAACCGGTCCTGCACCTCCTGCTTGAGGCCGCGCCGCTCGAGATAGCCACGCGCCTCGGCGGCGGCGCTGGTGCGCAGCTGCATCCGGTAAAAGCGCAGCGCCTGTTCCATCACCTCGGCGAGCTGGCTGCGGCGGTCGGCCTTCTGCGCGGCCTGCGGATCGCGCGCCGGCATTGGCATCCCGGCCTCGCGGGCGAGGATCTCGACGGCTTCCATGAAGTCGACGTTCTCGCTCTCGCGGATGAAGGAGATGGCGTCGCCCTTCGCGTGGCAGCCGAAACAGTAGTAGAAGCCCTTGCGGTCATCGACGTGGAAGGACGCGGACTTCTCTTGGTGGAACGGGCAGGGCGCCCACATGTCCCCCTTGGCCTGGTTCGATTTCCGGCTGTCCCACATGACCTTGCGGCCCACGACCTGAGACAGGCTCGTGCGCGTGCGCAACTCGTCGAGGAAACCGGGTGGAAGACTCATGGTCGGAGTATCAATGCACAACGGAGCCGAGTCCATGCGACTCGACCGGGGATTTCATCATTCGTTGCGGATAGCCGACTCCGGCGCCGCGCGGAAGCGCGACGTCGGTGCCCGTCAGCTCTGAGGGCTCATTGCGTGAGGCACTGTTGCTCCCACGTCCGACCCACGTCGAGGGTCAGATCCTTCTCCGGCAGCTCGTAGATCCATTGCGCGAGCGAAGCGCCGGTGTCGCGGTCGAGCGCCCGGCGCAGCTCGCGCTCGGTCCGCTTGAGGGAAATTCCGTCCTTACGCGCCTGCACCGCTTCCATGACCATCTTTGCCGAGGTCTCGCAGCGTGCCGCCTTCTCACTTTGCGCGGAGAGGGGCGTGGCAGCGGCAAGCACCAGCCCGAGTACAACAAGGTTCCGCATGGTCTGCATCTCCTTCGTCAGCCATGCTGGGTACCTAAGCGCTCGCGGCGGCGCTGTCATCCGCAGCACTCTGTTCATTCACGAACAGATGAGTAGGCCGAGCGTGTTGATTTCAGGGAAAACCGCGTTGCGGGCCGGTCGCAGGAATGACATCATGACGTCACATACAGGAAAGGTGCGCAGCATGGCGAAGGTCAAACAGCCCAAGGCCAAGGATGCACAGGAAGATGAGAAGAAGAACACCTCCCTTCGGCTCAGCGGCGAGACCCTGAAGGCGCTCAAACTGCGCGCGATCGAGGAAGATACAAGCGTGCAGAAGATCGTCGAGACACTGATCGAAGACTACCTGCGCAAGAGCAGAAAGAAGGTACGATGAGCCCGGAGACCCTTGCACTCTATCTCCTGCCCGAAGCGGCGCTGGAGCGGCTGATGGGCGCGCCCGTCGGCGGCCTTGCCGCGCGGTTGGTCTGGCAGGAGGGCAGCAGCGCCTTCCAGGTCCGAGACAGCTTCGATCAGAGGCTCCGGAACTCCGGCAGGCTGCTGGTCGAGGCGGACGAGCGGTTCGAGCTGCTGCGGCCTGCGGGCGCGCCTCTCGTGCAGCGCGGTGCCGCCGGGGCCCGCTTCGTCAGCGACCTTCCCGAGGGGCCGGTCAAGGGGGCGCTCTCGGACCTCTCTTCGCTGCGCTGCCTGCTCCCAGTGGGCGCGGGCACGCTGCGCCGGGGAACGTTGTCGCTGCTGGATGACGAGGGCAAGACGCAGGCGCGGGCGCAGCTTATCGAGCTGGCGGCGACCGGGGGCGGAACCGTATTGGTGCTGCAGCTGCAGGGGCTGCGCGGCTACGACAAGGCGCTGCAGCGGCTGCGCGCTATGGTCGAGGATGCGGGCGGCACGGCGCTCGGCGAGGCCGGGCTCTATGCAAAGCTCTTTCCGGGTCTGAGCGACTACACCCCCAAGCCGGTCGTTTCACTGGATCGCGAGACCGGGGCCTTCGATGCTGCGAGCGACATCATCGCCGCCTATCTGCATGTGGCGCGGGCCAACGAGGCCGGGGTGATCGCCGATGACGACACCGAGTTCCTGCACGACTACCGCATCGCGCTGCGCAAGGTCCGCTCGGTGCTGAGCCTTTTCAGGGATGTCTACGACGCGGAGCTGACCGCCGAACTGAAGGCGCGCTTTTCCGACCTCATGACGCCCACCGGGCGGCTGCGGGATCTTGATGTCTACCTGCTGGAGCGGGACGGCTTCTACGGCATGGTGCCCGCCAGCCTGCACGGCGGGCTCGACCGGATGTTCGCGCTTTTCGCGCAGGAGCGGACGGGGGAACACCAATCGCTTGCGGCACACCTGCGCAGCACTGCCTACCGCAAGGAGATCAAGGCGCTCATCAAGCTCTTTGACAAGCGCAAGAAGCTGGCAAAGGGGGGCAAGGCTGATCTGTCCGCCTACGACTTCGCCTGCAAGCTGATCTGGAAACGCTACCGAAGGATCTGCGCCATTGCCGAGGGCATCGACGAGGGCACACCCGACCACGAGGTCCACGAGCTGCGCATCCACTGCAAGAAGCTGCGCTACCTCATGGAGTTCTTCGCGCCGCTCTTCCCGGCAAAGCCCTTCAAGCAGATCATCAAGCCGCTCAAGAAACTGCAGGACAACCTCGGCCTCTTCAACGATTACTCGGTGCAGCAGGAGAGCCTGCAGGCCTTTCTCGGGCGTCTCGAGGGGGCGACACCGGGCAACCTGCAGATTGCCCAGAGCGTCGGCGCGCTGGTCCTTGTGCTGCACGACCGCCAGCTGGCCGAGCGCGCACGGGTTGTCGGCAGCTTTGCCGCCTTCAACAGCGCCGAGACCCGCCAGACGTTCCGCGACCTGTTCCACGGGGGAAAACCATGAAGATCATCGCCTGCTATTCCAACAAGGGCGGCGTGGGAAAAACCGCGACCTCCGTCAATCTCGCCTATGCGCTGGCGCAGGGCGGGCGGCGGGTGCTGCTCTGCGATCTCGATCCGCAGGGCGCCTCGGGGTTCTACTTCCGGGTGAAGCCATCGAAGAAGCTGACCGAGACGCGTTTCTTCGACGACGTCGCGCGCTTCACCAAGGCCATCCGCGGCAGCGATTTCGACAATCTCGACATCTTGCCCGCGAATATGACCTTCCGCGACTTCGACGTATTTCTGGCGAGGATGCGCAACTCGCGCTCTCGGCTCAAGAAGGCGCTGAAGGCGGTGAAGGGCGACTATGACGTGATCCTTCTGGATTGCCCGCCGAACATCTCGACCCTGTCGGAGAACGTCTTCCGCGCCTCGGATGCCGTTGTCGTGCCGGTGATCCCGACGACGCTCTCGCAGCGCACCTTCGAGCAGCTCAAGGCGTTCTTCCGCGAGCACGACCTGCCGGTGAAGAAGTTGCACGGCTTCTTTTCCATGGCGCAGGGGGTGAAGTCGTTGCATGGCGAGACCATGGACGAGATGCGCCGGGAGCACGGCAAGCGGCTGCTCGCGGCGTCGATCCCCTTTACCTCGGACGTGGAGCGCATGGGGGTGCATCGCGCGCCGGTCATGGTCTCGGCCCCGTCGAGCGCGGCAAGCGCGGCCTACGCGACGCTGCATGACGAACTTGTTGCCCGGGTGTTCGGCAAATGAGCGGCGGCGTGGAGATCGAGCGCAAGTTCCTCGTCGCCCGCCTGCCGGTGCTCGAGGGGCTGAAATCCAAGCCGGTGCGACAGGGGTATGTCACGCTCGAGGGCGATTCCATCGAGCTGCGCCTGCGCGAGAAGGGCGGCGCCTATTTCCTGACGCTGAAATCCGAGGGCGGGCTGGCGCGGATGGAGCGCGAGATCGAGATCGGGCGCGCCCAGTTCGAGGAACTCTGGCCGACGACCGGCGGGCGCGTGGTCGAGAAGACCCGCTACGTGGGCGCGCTGGCGGATGGCACCGGCTTCGAGCTCGACGTCTTTGCCGGCGCGCTGGCGCCGCTGGTGATGGTCGAGGTGGAATTCGATACGGTGGAGGCCGCACTGGCTTTCACTCCGCCGGACTGGTTCGGCGCGGATGTGACCGAGGATCGCCGCTACCGGAATCGCGCGCTCGCCGACAACGGGGTGCCGGGCCGACCCGGGTGACGTGACGTTCGCCTCCTGCGACTCGTGTGTATCGATTCGCGGGGGGCAGTTTTCGCGGCGGAGAATCGCGGTGCCGTGCGATCTGGGCGCGACTCGTTTCCGCGCCGGAGTCGGGGTGACGCCGGGGTGACGCGCCGGGGTGACGCAAGGACCGCTTCCGGGGGTCGGAAAATGCGCAGGATACGGGGGCTTCGGGATGCCCTTGCGGCAGCTCGGTGCGCGCTGCGCGGTGGCGCGCCAAGAGCCCTGGCGACGTGCTCCGATAAAGCCCTGATCTACCGGACCAAGCGCATGCAGGAGCCAGCGCGGCAGCGCGGAGGCGTCTCGGCAAGGCCCGGAGCGCGAGAGGCCACCCTGGGAGAGGGTCTCGCGAAATCTAGCGATTTCAGGGATTTAAGTGGTGCTGCTGGACAGGATTGAACTGTCGACCTCTCCCTTACCAAGGGAGTGCTCTACCACTGAGCTACAGCAGCGCCGGTTCGCCTTTCGAAGCGTCCGCGCTAGGTTGCGTCGGTGTGCCTCGTGGCGTGGCGCGGTGTCTAAGGGCAAACGCCGGGGGGTGCAAGCGCAATCTGGACGGTTTTTTGCCTCTCAAGTAAAGAAAGTTCATGGAGCCGAAAAACAGCCCCCGAACATCCCCTGCGCAGGAGCGCGAAACCCGTCTAAAAGCCGCGCTGAAGGCGAATCTCGCCCGGCGCAAGGCGCAGGCCAAGGCGCGCAATGCCGCGCCGACAGAAGATAACAAGCCCGAAGACGGGCAGAGCAGTGAAAAGGACAGTTAATGGATTCGATCGTCGTCACGGGCAACGGCCCGCTTTCGGGACAAATTCCGATTGCCGGGGCGAAGAACGCCTGTCTCACGCTGATGCCGGCCACCCTGCTGTCCGATCAGCCGCTCACGCTGACCAATGCGCCGCGGCTGTCGGACATCCGCACCATGACGCTGCTGCTGCAGTCGCTTGGCGCCGAGGTGCAGTCGCTGAATGACGGGCAGGTCCTGGCCATGTCGAGCCACGCGCTGACCTCGACTCGCGCCGATTATGACATCGTGCGCAAGATGCGCGCCTCGATCCTCGTGCTCGGCCCGCTGCTGGCACGCTTTGGCCATGCCGAGGTTTCGCTGCCCGGTGGCTGCGCCATCGGCGCGCGCCCTGTGGACCTGCACCTCAAGGCGCTCGAAGCCATGGGCGCCGAGCTCGACCTGCGCGACGGCTACGTGCATGCCAAGGCCCCCTCGGGCGGTCTCAAGGGTGGCATCGTCGATTTCCCCTTCGCCTCTGTGGGTGCCACTGAGAACGCGCTGATGGCCGCGACGCTGGCCAAGGGCACCACGGTGATCAAGAACGCCGCGCGCGAGCCCGAGATCGTCGACCTGGCGCAGTGCCTGCGCAAGATGGGCGCGCAGATCGAGGGCGAGGGCAGCTCCACCATCGAGATTCAGGGTGTCGAGACGCTGGGCGGTGCGACCCACCGCGTGGTCACCGATCGCATCGAGCTGGGCACCTACATGCTTGCCCCGGCGATCTGCGGCGGCGAGGTGGAGTGCCTTGGCGGCACCATCGCGCTGGTTGAGAGCTTCTGCGAGAAGCTCGACGCGGCGGGCATTTCGGTCGAGGAGACGCCCACGGGTCTCAAGGTGGCGCGCAAGAACGGCCGGGTGAAGGCGGTGGACGTGACCACCGAGCCTTTCCCGGGCTTCCCCACCGACCTGCAGGCACAGATGATGGCGCTGCTCTGCACCGCCGAGGGCGAGAGCGTGCTGGAAGAGAAGATCTTCGAGAACCGCTTCATGCATGCCCCCGAATTGCTGCGCATGGGAGCCAAGATCGACGTGCACGGCGGCACCGCACGGGTCACCGGGGTCGACAAGCTCAAGGGCGCCCCGGTGATGGCCACCGACCTGCGCGCCTCGGTGTCGCTGATCCTCGCGGGTCTCGCCGCGGAAGGCGAAACCGTGGTAAGCCGGGTCTATCATCTGGACCGCGGCTACGAGCACGTGGTCCGCAAGCTGCGCGGCGTGGGCGCCAAAATCGAACGGGTGAAGGGCGAGTGACCGAGGACGCAAGATTCGAAGACGCGGGCAACCAACCGCTCAACCTGGGTGCCATGGATCCGGAGGACCTGCAGGTCCTTTCGGCCCTTGCGCAGGATTCGGTGACGACCGTGGCCGACGTGGCCTGGGAGAAGCGTCACCACCGGCTGGCGCTGCTGATCAACCGGCTGCGCCGTGAGGATGGCGTGCATGTCTCGCCGCCGGAGCGGGTGCGATCGCTTCTGGTGATCGAGAACGTCCTGAAGGTCTCGGCGCAAGGGGTGAACCCGGGCGAGAAGGACACCGTGCTCTCGCTGCTCTCGGTGAAATTCGAGCCGGGCGAGGAGGGAGCAGGATTCGTCGAGCTGACCTTCGCCGGTGACGGCGCGCTGCGTGCCGAGGTCGAGGCGCTGGAGTTGCGTCTCAAGGATGTGACCCGGCCCTACACCGCGGTGTCGGGGCAGGTGCCGGATCACGGGGCCTGAACCGGTGGTCCTGAACCACCGGGCCTGACTCCTTTCCGAACCTACTGCGCCTGGATCGATTCCAGGTGCTGCGCGAGGGCGAGAATCCGTCCTCGCGTCACGATCTCGCTGGCGTAGGGGCCGATGTCTATGGAAAGCGCTTCCTTGAACCGCTGCCCCCAGACCGGCATCGGGTAGCCATGCCCCCGGATGCCGCTGCGCCCGTCGATGATCTGAATGACGTCGAGCATCGGAAACGCGCCGTCGTTCCGCGCCGAGATCTGCGTGAGGTCGGGTAGATCGACGGTCATCAGTTCGGCCAGCGGCCCGTCGCCGGTGCCTTTCTCGCCATGGCAAGCGGCGCAGGCGTTCATGTATTCCGTTTCTCCGGCGCTCTGCGCCACGGCCGATCCGCCAGCGCAGAAGGCACTCGCCGCAACCACCAGCCCCATGGCTGCAAATGTCTTCTGAAACATCTTTGCTCCTCCGAAATGCATCGGCTCTCCCATGCCGATTTCGACATATTAGGCGAGTCGCATGTTTTTCGGGCTGATCCATGTCAAGGGATGCGGGCGAATCCCCCGGCGCGCCACTTGAGCCGGGCGGCGCTTCTCTCTAAGCAGTCTCGCGACAAGGAGACCGCCCATGCCCGTCTTTCTCGACACGACCGACCCGGATTTCGAGCTGGAGTTCGCCCAGCTGCTCAGCGCCAAGCGCGAGGACAGCCCCGACGTGGATGACATCGTCGCGGGCATCATCGCCGACGTGCGCGCCCGCGGCGACGCCGCCGTGCTGGAGATGACCGCCAAGTTCGACCGGCTCGAGCTGGAGGCGGCCGGGTTGCGGTTCACTCCCGAGGAGATCGACGCCTATTGCGCGCAGGTCCCCGCAGCCGAGCGTGCCGCGCTGGAGATCGCCGCCGAGCGCATCCGCGCCTACCACGTGCGGCAGATGCCCGAGGATGCGCAGTGGACAGACCCCGACGGCGCGACCCTCGGCTGGCGCTGGACGCCGGTCTCAGCGGCCGGTCTCTATGTGCCGGGCGGACTTGCCAGCTATCCGTCCTCGGTGCTGATGAACGCCATTCCCGCCAAGGTGGCGGGTGTCGAGCGGCTCTGCATCGCCGTGCCGACGCCTGATGGCGTGGCCAACCCGCTGGTGTTGCTGGCGGCGCGCATCGCCGGGGTCGACGAGATTTACCGGATCGGCGGGGCGCAGGCGATCGCCGCGCTCGCCTATGGCACCGAAAGCATCGCGCCCGTGGACAAGATCACCGGCCCGGGCAATGCCTTCGTCGCTGCCGCCAAGCGCCGGGTCTTCGGCAAGGTCGGCATCGACATGATCGCCGGCCCCTCCGAGATCCTCGTCATCGCCGACGAAGGCAATGATCCCGAGTTCATCGCCCTCGACCTGCTCAGCCAGGCCGAGCACGACGAGAGCGCCCAGTCGATCCTGATCACCCCCGACGCGGGCCTTGCTCAAAAGGTGGCCGACGAGGTCGCCCGGCAGCTCGAGGTGCTCGAGCGCCGCGGCATCGCCGGCGCCAGTTGGCGCGACTTCGGCGCAGTCATCATCTGCCGCGATCTCGACGAGGCGGCGGCCCTGTCGAACCGGGTGGCGCCCGAGCACCTCGAGCTCTGCGTTGCCGAGCCCGAAGCGCTGTCCGAGAAAATCCGTCACGCCGGGGCGATCTTCCTCGGCCAATGGACCCCGGAAGCGATCGGCGATTACGTCGGCGGGCCGAACCACGTGCTGCCCACCGCGCGCTCGGCGCGCTTCTCTTCGGGGCTGTCGGTGCTCGATTTCGTCAAGCGCACCACGCTGGCGAAGATGTCGCCCGATGCGCTGCGCGCCATCGGCCCCGCCGCCGAGGTGCTGGCGACCTCGGAAAGCCTGCAGGCGCACGGCATGTCGGTCACCGCGCGGCTGCGCAAGCTCAACGGCTGATCGTCCGGGGCGGGGGCGTCGCCGCTTCTGCCCCATGAGTCGCAAGTCGCATTGCCCCATCCCCGCGCATTGGCTACAGATTCCGGAGCCGCAGCCGAGGACGCGCCCATGAGCACCATCGCCCGTATCGAGCTTGACGACGCCAACCTGCCGCCTCCGACCCCGGAGATCGAGCAGGAGCGGCGCGTGGCCATGTTCGATCTCATGGAGGACAACAGCTTCTGCCTGCCGGCGCGCAACGGCCGCGACGTGCCCGACGGTCCCTATGCGCTCGGCCTGTCGATCCGCGACAAGCGGCTGGTTTTCGACATCACCACCGACGCTGGAGATCCGGCAGCCGAGTTCCACCTGTCGCTCGCGCCCTTTCGGCAGGTGGTGAAGGACTACTTCCAGATCTGCAAAAGCTACTTCGATGCGGTGAAGACGGCGGCACCGAGCCAGATCGAGACCATAGACATGGCCCGCCGCGGCATCCACAACGAGGGCGCGCGCATCCTGCAGGAGCGGCTCGAGGGCAAGGCCGAGGTCGACATAGACACCGCGCGGCGCCTTTTCACACTCATCTGCGTGCTGCATTTCGGGGGCTGATCGCGTGCCGAAGCTGCCGCAATCGGTGCTCTTCTGCTGCGACCACAACGCGGTGCGCTCGCCCATGGCCGAGGGCATCATGAAAAAGCTCCACGGTCAGGGCACCTATGTGCAGTCCGTCGGCGTGGTGAACGATCTCGAGATCGACGGCTTCGCGATCTCGGTCTGCCAGGAGATCGGCGTCGAGCTGTCGCGCCACCGCTCGCGCAGCTTCGAGGAGCTCGAGGAGATGGGCGAGACGCTTTCCGGATTCGACCTGATCGTGGCCATGTCGCCCGCCTCGCAGCGCGCCGCGCTGGATCTGACCCGCTTCTTCCATCTGACGGTGGAATACTGGCCGATCATGGATCCGACGGGGCTCGGCGAGACCCGAGAGACCAAGCTCAACGCCTACCGCCAGACCCGCGACCAGATTTACCAAAAGCTCAAGACCCGGTGGGGAGACACATGACGGCCACCGAAACGATCCAAGCCTATTTTGCCGCCTTCAACGCCAAGAACACCGATGCCATGCTCGAGCTGCTCTCGCCCGACATCGCGCATCACGTGAACGAGGGGCAGATCCGCTCGGGCAAGACGAAGTTCGCCGAGTTCTGCGCCCACATGTCCCACTGCTACGACGAGCACCTGACCGATATGGTGGTCTTCGAAGCAGAGGGCGGCACCCGCGCCGCCGCCGAATTCACGGTGAACGGCACCTATCTCAGCACCGACGCGGGCCTGCCCGAGGCGCGGGGCCAGACATACCGCCTGCCGGCTGGGTCCTTCTTCTCGCTCGAGGACGGCAAGATCACCCGGGTCGTCACCTACTACAATCTCGCCGACTGGATCCGGCAGGTCTCGTGACCGCGGTGACCGAGGTTCGTGTCCTGACCGGCGCGGCGCTCGATTCGGCGCTCGACGACGTGGCGCGGCTGCGCATCGCGGTGTTTCGCGACTGGCCCTATCTCTACGACGGCGATCTGGATTACGAGCGGCGCTACCTGGAAAGCTACCGCACCAGCGCCGGGGCCGTGCTGGTCGGCGCCTTTGCGGGCCCGCGCCTCGTCGGCGCCGCCACCGGCACCCCGATGGAGGATCACGCCGAGGATTTCGCCGCGCCCTTCGCCGCCACCGGACTCGCGCTGGCCGACATCTTCTACTGCGCCGAGTCGGTGCTGCTGCCCGAGGCGCGCGGGCAGGGCATCGGTCACCGCTTCTTCGAGGCGCGCGAGGCACACGCCCGCGCGCTCGGCCGCCGCTACAGCGCCTTCTGCGCCGTGCAGCGCCCCGCGGATCACCCGCTGCGCCCCGCCGCCTACACCCCGCTCGACACGTTCTGGCGCAAGCGCGGCTACGCGCCGCTCCAGGGCGTCGTCGCCCGCTTCCGCTGGCGCGACGTCGACCAGCCCGAGCAGACCGACCACACCCTGCAGTTCTGGCTTCGTGACCTCGACGACGACATCGCCTGACCTTTCCTTCTCTCTTCACATACGCCTCGGGAGTCCGCGCAGCGGACGGGGGCAGAGACCCTTCGACCCCGCCAGCCAAGGACACCATGCATGAAGATCGCCACTGCTGCTTACCCGATGGACTTCCTCGAGGACTGGGACGCCTATGCCGCAAAGACCGAGACCTGGGTCTCCGAGGCCGCGGGGCAGGGCGCAGAGCTCCTGGTCTTCCCCGAATATGGCGCGATGGAGATCGCGACGCTGGCCGGGCGCGCCGCGGCAGGTGATCTCGAGGCCTCGCTGCACGCGGTCTCCGAGCGCATGCCGCAGGTGGATGCGCTGCACTCGGAACTCGCTGGCAAGTACAAGGCCCACATCCTCGCCGCCTCCGCCCCGGTCTTCGATGCCGCCCTCGGTCCGCGCCCGGTCAATCGCGCGCGCTTCTTCGCGCCCGGCGGCGGCATGGGGTTTCAGGACAAGCAGATCATGACCCGTTTCGAGCGGGAGGACTGGCACGTTGTTGGCGGCGCGCCGCTGCAGCTCTTCGACACCGCGCTCGGCAAGATCGGCATCCTCATCTGCTACGACAGCGAGTACCCGCTGCTCGGCCGGGCGCTGCGCGACGCCGATCTGCTGCTGGTGCCCTCCTGCACCGAGGCGCTGGCGGGCTACAGCCGGGTGCGCATCGGCGCCATGGCCCGCGCGCTCGAGCAGCAGTGCATCGCGGTCATGGCCTCGACGGTCGGAAGCTGCGACTGGTCCGAGGCGGTGGATACCAACATGGGCATGGGCGGGGTCTTCTGTCCGCCCGACACCGGCTTTCCTGCCACCGGGGTGATCGCCGAGGGCCGACTCGGACAACCCGGCTGGACCTATGCCGAGGTTGACCTTGACGCCGTCGCGCGGGTCCGTAACGATGGCGTCGTGCTGAACCGAAGCCACTGGGACGATCAGTCCGGCCGCGACGGCCCCGTGACCCAGCGGGCGCTGCGCTAGAGCCTATTCCCGACAATCTGCAATTGTGGGCTTGAAAATTGCCCCGTTTGGGCGCATATGCATCCGCGTTCCGCGAAAGTCAGCGGGACTGCATTTTCAGGAGAAAGCATGGCCAAGGAAGATACGCTCGAATTTCCCGGTGTCGTGAAGGAACTCCTGCCCAACGCGACGTTTCGGGTCGAGCTAGAGAACGGCCATGAGATCATCGCGCATACGGCAGGTAAGATGCGGAAAAACCGCATCCGGGTTCTTGCCGGCGACAAGGTTCAGGTGGAAATGACGCCCTATGATCTGACCAAGGGCCGGATCAACTACCGCTTCAAGTAACTCCGCATGACCCGGAATCTCATGGCGGATCCCGCGTTCCCTGACACGGACACGGGAGGTCCGCGCATGAAACTCGTCCTCGGTTCCGGCTCGCCCCGGCGGCGCGATCTGCTCGCGCAGCTTGGCGTCACCGCCGACGACATCCGCCCGCCCGACATCGACGAAGACCCGATGCCGGGCGAGCTGCCCCGCCCTTACTGCGTGCGGCTCGCGCGCGAGAAGGCGCAGGCGATTCCCTCTGCAGACGACGAGATCGTGCTCTCGGCCGACACCACCGTCGCGCTCGGGCGCCGCATCCTCGGCAAGCCCCGCGACGCGGGCGAGGCCGCGGAGTTTCTCACCAAGCTCTCTGGCCGCCGTCACCGGGTGATCACCGCCGTCGCGGTGCGCCGCGGGAGCCGCATCTGGGAACGCGACGTTGTAACCCAGGTGCAAATGAAGAACCTCTCCAACGAGGAACTGAACGCCTACCTCGCTTCGGGCGACTGGCAGGGCAAGGCCGGGGGCTACGGCATCCAGGGTCTCGCCGGGGCGTTCATCCCGTGGATCAACGGCAGCTTCACCTCGGTTGTCGGCCTGCCGATGGCCGAGACCGCGAACCTGCTGCTCGCGGCGGGCTACCCGCTCTATAAACCTGCAGACTGACCAAAGGGGCCTCGCATGAAGGGACGCACCATCGCGCTCGACCAGCTCGGCGAGGCGGAAGCCGCCGCGCTGATCGTCGACGGCAAGCTCGAGGACCTGCTGATCGACAGCGATCACGCGCGCCCGGGCACCATCTACCGAGGCATCGCGCAGCGCCCGATGAAGGGGCAGGGCGGCATGTTCCTCGACACGCCCGAGGGCTCGGCCTTCCTGCGGCAGGTCAAGGGGCTGGCACCCGGCCAGCCACTGATCGTGCAGGTCACCGGCTTTGCCGAGCCGGGCAAGGCGATCCCGGTCACCACCCGCATCCTCTTCAAGTCGCGCTACGCCATCGTCACGCCCGGCGCGCCGGGGCTGAACATCTCGCGCCGCATCAAGGACGAGGACATCCGCGAGAGCCTGCTCGAGATTGCCCATGAGGTCATGCCCGGCGCCAACGAGGCCGAGAACGGCCTGATCCTGCGCTCTTCCTGCGCCGAGGGCAATGCGGACGAGATCGCTGAGGACATCGCCGCCATGGCGCAGCTTTGCGCGCAGGTGATGGCGGATGTCTCGGGCAAGGCCGAACTGCTGGTCGAGGGCGACGGGCCGCATTCCATGGCCTGGCGCGAGTGGGACGAGGGCGACGTGGACGCAGAGCCCGGCGCCTTCGAGCGCCATGACGTGCACGAGATGATCGCCGCCTTGCAGCGCCCGCTGGTGCCGCTGCCCGGGGGCGGCTCGATGAGCATCGAGCCCACCCGCGCGCTGGTCGCGGTGGACGTGAATACCGGCGGCGATACCTCTCCGGCGGCGGGGCTCAAGGCCAATATCGCCGCCCTGCGCGAGCTGCCCCGGCAGCTGCGCCTGCGCGGGCTTGGCGGGCAGATCATCGTCGATCCCGCGCCGATCCCGAAAAAAGAGCGCCGCCAGCTCGAGACCGTGCTGCGCGCGGCGCTGAAGACCGACGCCACCGAAACCATCCTCGCCGGCTGGACCCAGCTGGGGCTCATGGAGCTGCAGCGCAAGCGCGAGCGCGTGCCGCTGAGCGAGGTGCTGAAACCGGGGATGCTGCCATGAGCTGTCCGATCTGCGCCAAGCCGACCGACGAGAAATACCGCCCCTTCTGCTCGAAACGCTGCGCCGATGTCGATCTGGCGAAGTGGATGTCGGGCAGCTACGCCGTGCCCTCGGACGATCCGCAGGACGTGGAAGAGGCGATCGAGCTTGCCGAGCGCGAACAGGCCAAGCAGACGCGGCACTGACAGGGCGGGCAAGGGCCTTCGCTGCCACCGCGCTGCGCGCGTCCTCCCGAAGGAACGTCTGTCTGGAAGAAACGCAGGGCCGGTCCCGGGGCCGGCGACGGTCATTGCCTGTTGCAGCCGCGCGGGACATCGCTAACGTCCCGCGCATGACCCATACGTCTTCCTATCCCCTGCTGCGCACCGCTGGCATCGACGGCATGCTGGTGAGCTTCGGCGACCGGCTGAGCGAGCCTGCCAACCGCGCCGCGCTGGCCTTCCGTGCCGCGCTGGAGCGCGAAAGCTGGGAGGGGGTGGAGGAGATATCCTCGTCGCTGGTCTCGGCCTATCTGCGCTTCGATCCGCTGGCGCTCAAGCATGCCACGCTCGAGGCGCGGCTGCGCGCGCTGATAAGCTCGCGCGACTGGCTGCAGGCCGAGTTGCCGCACGGCCGCCGCCTGCACCGCATTCCTACCGCTTATGGCGGCACCCTCGCGCCGCAGCTGGCGGAGGCGGCACAGGTGGCGGGGATGACCGAGGCCGAGGCGGTGGCCTCGCTGTCCTCGGCGCGGGTGCGGGTGACGGCGCTTGGCTTCGCGCCGGGCCAGCCCTATCTGGGTGAGTTGCCGGAGGTGTGGAACATCCCGCGCCAGCAGGCGCTGACGCCGCGCGTGCCGCAGGGGGCGTTGGTGCTGGCGATCCGGCAATTCGTCATCTTCTCGGTCACCGCGCCGACCGGCTGGCGCCACGTCGGCCAGACCGCCGCGCCGCTGTTCCGGCTCGGGGCCGAGCGGCCTTTCCTGCTGGCGCCGGGCGACGAGGTGGAATTCCCGCAGGTTTCGGAGGAGGTCTTTAACCGGATGCAGGACGATCCCGACGGCGGGGCGAGCTGGGAGGCGCTGTCATGAGCAAGGCCATGACCGGAACCACGCGCCGCGAGCTGATCGTCCATCGCGCCGGGCCGGCGGTCACCGTGCAGGATGGCGGGCGTCCGGGCTGGATCGCCTATGGCTTGTCACGGGGCGGCGCCATGGACCGCATGGCGCTGGCCGAGGCTGCGGCGCTGCTCGGGCAGGGCGAGAGCGCGGCGCTGGAGATGGGCGGCATGGGCGGGCGCTTCGAGGCGGGCTGCGATCTGCGCATCGCGCTGACCGGCGCGCCGATGCGCGCCAGCATCGACGGCGCGCCGGTTGTCTGGCACGCCTGCCACGCGCTGCCCAAGGGCGCGGTTCTGGAGATCGGCCCGCTGCAGGCCGGGGCCTATGGCTACCTGTCGGTGGGCGGGGGGCTTGCGCCTGACGAGATCCTCGGCGCGGTCTCGGCGCATCTGACGGCCGGGCTCGGCCGGGCGATCGAGGCAGGCGACCGCATTCGCGTGGGTGCCGACCGCGGCAGCGCCGTGGCACGCAAGCTGGCTGTCGAGGACCGTTTTTCGGGCGGCGCATTGCGCGTGGTCGAGAGCCTGCAGACCCGGCTCTTCCCCGAGGAGCAGCGCGCCCGGCTCGAGACCACCCGCTTCACCCGCGACGCCCGCGCCAACCGGATGGGCGCCAAGGTCGTGGCCGAGGGCGAGCCCTTCGGCGTCGAGGGGGGGCTGTCGGTGGTCTCCGAGATCATCACCCCCGGCGACATCCAGGTGACCGGAGACGGCGCCCCCTTCGTGCTGCTGGCCGAGTGCCAGACGACAGGCGGCTATCCGCGCCTGGTCACGGTCATTCCCGCCGATCTGCCGAGCATCGCGCAGGCGCCCGCCGGGGCCGAGCTGCGCTTCCGCTTCGTATCGATGGACGAGGCACTGGCGGCCGAGGCGGCCCATCGCGCCGCGCTCAAGGAGATGCCGCGCCGGGTCGAGCCGCTGGTACGGCACCCCGGCGATGTTCCGGACCTTCTGGGCTACAAGCTGGTCAGCGGGTTTTCCAACGGCGAGCATCACGACCACTAGACACGACAGAAAAAAGGGGAGCGCAGGATGACCAGCGTCGATCTCAACGCGGATATGGGTGAAAGCTTCGGGCCCTGGGTCATGGGGCAGGACGCGGCGCTCTTGGAGGTGATCACCTCGGCCAATATCGCCTGCGGGTTTCACGCCAGCGATCCCGACGTCATGGCGGCGACGATGAAACGCGCCGTCGACCATGGCACCGGCATCGGCGCGCACCCGGGTTTTCCGGACCTGCAGGGGTTCGGGCGGCGGCGGATGCAGCTGTCGTCGGCCAGCCTGCGCAACCTGACCGCCTACCAGCTCGGCGCGGCGCAGGCGATGGCGGGCATGGCGGGCGGCAAGGTGCGGCACCTCAAGCTGCACGGCGCGCTGGCCAACATGTGCGCCGAGGACAAGGCCATGGCGCTGGCCGCCTACGAGGGGGCGCTCGCGGTCGATCCCGAGATCATCGTCATGGTGCTGGCGGCGACGCAGCAGCAGGCGGCGGTCGAGGAGTTGGGCTGCCGCTGGGCCGGCGAGATCTTTGCCGACCGCGCCTATAACGACGATGCGACGCTGGTCGACCGGGCGCTGCCGGGCGCGGTGATCCACGATGCCGAACTGGCTGCCGCGCGCATGGTCAAGATGGTCGAGGCCGGGGCAATCATCACCGAGAGCGGCAAGCACATCCCGGCGGCGGTGGACACGATCTGCCTGCATGGCGACGGCAAGACGGCGCTGCAGATCGCCCGGGCCGTGCGCGCGGCGCTCGAGGGGGCGGGCGTGACGCTGCAGGTCTTCCCCGGGCGCACCGGCGGGGTCTGAGCACCGGGGTCTGATGCCGGGGTCTGAGCGGCGGGGCCGCCCGGTCTCAGCCCTTGGTCCAATAGGCCGAGAAATACCCGCGCTCGCGCGGCAGGCCAAGCTCCTTGAAGTGGGCCTTGGCCGAGCGGACAATGGATTTCTCGGCGGCAACCCAGACGCATTGGCCGTCCTCAAGCCCCGTGACCGCTTTCAGTGCAGCCCCCAGGCCGCCGCCGTGGCCGCGGGTGATCCAGCGCAGCGCCATGCCCGCTGGCAGGATCAGCGCGGGACGGTGCTGCTCCGAGGCGGTCTCCAGGATCACCGTGCCGCGCCGGTCCGCGGGCGACTGCTCGAGGATGCGGCGGATGGTGGGCAGGGCGGTCTCATCCCCGGCAAGCAGGATATGGTCGGCCTCGGGGAACTCGCCGCCGCCCGGTCCCATCACGCCCACCGTCTCGCCCGGCCTCGCGCGACGCGCCCAGTCGGTGGTCTGCCCGCCCTCATGCTCGAAGATGTCGAAGGCAAACCGCCCCGCCTTGGCATCGAGCCAGACGAAGGTATAGGCCGCCCTGTGCAGCGCGCAGGCGCCATCCGGCCAGATGGTGCGGCCCTGCTCGGTCAACTCGGGCCAGCGCGGCGTGGTCCCCTCGGGCGGCAGCAGCAGCGAGAAATGCATGCCGCCCTCCTGCAGCGTCGCGATGCCGTCGCAGGCCATCTCGACGCGCAGGAAGCCCGGGCTGATCCGCCGCGTGCCGACCACGGCGGCGAGGTGGAAGTTGGGCGGTGTGCGGCGGGCATTGACGCCGCTCCAGGTCATGCGCGCGCTCGCCTCGGGCAGCGCCGCGTCGAGGAAGTAGATCACGCTTTCACGGCATTGGTGCAGGGGCACTTCGCCCTCGGCGGCGATCTGCACGGCAAAGCCGGCGTGGTCGAGCCGCAGGGTGATATCGGCCTGGGTGTAGCGGGCGGTCAGCTGGTGCCCGCGTTGCTGCAGCGGGATGTCGTAGTCTTCGAGCTGTGCGCGCAGGCGGCTGAGGAAGCCCTCGGGCAGCGGGCCGTCGTATCGGCTGGCAGAGATGGATCGGTCGGGCAGAACCATGGTGCGCCTTTCGCTCAGAGCGGGATGACCATCGGCGTGCCGGTCACCGGGTCGGGATCGACGCGGGCGGCAAGTCCGAAGGCGGTCTGAAGCTGTGCGGGCGTCAGCACCTCCCAAGGGCTGCCGGTGGCGACGAGCCCGTCGCGGCCCAGCAGCACCAGCCGGTCGGAGAAACGCGCCGCGAGGTTCAGGTCGTGCAGCACCGAGACCACCGTCAGCCCGGCTTCGCGGTTGCGGCGGCGCAGCAGTGCCAGCACCTCGATCTGATGCACGAGGTCGAGGTAGGTGGTCGGCTCGTCGAGCAGCAGGAGCGGCGCGGATTGCGCCATCACCAGCGCGATCCAGGCCCGCTGCCGCTGCCCGCCAGAGAGCTCGCCAATGGGACGGTCGGCGAATGCGCTCATCTGCACGGCGGCCAGCGCGTCGGCGCAGGCAGAGGCATCCTCGTCGCGCCAAGGGGTGAAGGGGCCGCGCCACGGCGTGCGGCCGCGCTTGACGAGATCGGCGACGGTGATGCCCTCGGGGGCGATGGGGCTCTGCGGCAGGATCGCCAACTCGCGGGCCAGCGCGCGGGTGTCGCGGCGGTGGATGTCCTCGCTGTCGAGCAGCACGCGCCCGGCAGAGGGGGCGAGCAGCCGGGCCATGGCGCGCAGCAGGGTGGACTTGCCGCAGCCGTTCGGGCCAAGGATGGCGGTCATTTCGCCGCGCGGCAGCGCGAGCGACAGCTCCGCGATCACCGGGCGCTCGGCGTACCCCAGCGAGAGGCGCTCGGCGGCGAGGCCGGCGGGGGGCAGATCAAGGGTCATAGCTCGCCTTTCTCCATTTCGCGCGACAGGCGCCAGAGCAGGTAGGGGGCACCGAGAAGCCCGGTCATCACCCCGGCGGGCAGCTGGATGCCGGGCAGCGCCGCGCGGGCGGCAAGGTCGGCGACCACCAGCACCAGCGCACCGGTGCCCGCGGCCGAGAGCATCTGTCCGCGCAGCCGCCGCGCGCCGGTGATCCGCGCGCCAAGCGGGCCGGACATCAGCGCGATGAAGGGCACCGGGCCCGCCACCGCCACGCCCGCCGCCGCCAGCAGCACGGCGGTTCCGGCCAGCGCTAGGCGCGCCCGACCGACGCGCAGGCCGAGCCCGGCGGCGAGGTCCTCTCCCAGCTCCAGCGCGGCGAGGCGGCGCATCTGCGCCAGGGCCAGCGCCGCCAGCAGCGCGCCAATCAGCCACACCTGCGCCACATGGGTCCAGTCGCGCGCTGCCAGCGAGCCCGTCAGCCATCGCTGGGCTTCGGCGGCCTGCGGATGCGGGAGCAGGGTCAGCAGGAAGCTCGACAGCGCCGAGGCGATGAAGCCGATGCCGAGCCCGACCAGGATCATCGTCAGCGGCGGCGTCGCATGGCCCCTGCGCTGCGAGAGCAGCGCGACCAGCAGCGCCGCCGCCAGACCGCCGCCCGCCGCCAACAGCGGCGGCGGCAGGGTGAGGCCGAGCGCGATGGCGGCGATGATGGTCAGCCCCGCGCCCGCGGTGAACCCCATGATGTCCGGCGCCGCGAGCGGGTTGCGGAAGAGCGCTTGGAAAAGCGCGCCCGAGAGGCCCAGAACCGCCCCGGCACCCAGCGCCGTGACGACCCGAGGGCCGCGGATCGTGCCCAGCACCAGCGCGCCGGGGCCCTCGCCGGTGCTCAGCCCCTGCCAGAGCAGGGCGGGGCTCAGCTGCACCGGCCCCAGCGCCAGCGCCGCCAGCGTCGCGCAGAGCAGCAGCAGACAGAGCGTCAGAGCCCCCTTCATGCGGTGGCCCCGGGGCGCAGGCGCCGTGCCACCCAGAGGAAGATCGGCCCGCCGATCAGTGCCGTCATGACGCCCGCCCGGACCTCGGCGGGCGGCATCACCACCCGGCCCAGCGTGTCGGCAAAGAGCAGCAGTGCCGCGCCCAGCAGGGCGGAGGCGAGAAGTTCGCGGCGCAGCGCATGGCCCGCGACGCGCCGGGCGAGCGGCGGCACCATGAGGCCCAGGAAGGCGATCGGCCCGGCGACCGCCACGGCCGCCCCGGTGCAAAGCGTCACCACCGCCAGCGCCGCCGCCTGCACCCGGCGGGGCTTCGTGCCAAGACCGCGCGACAGCGCCGAGCCGAGCGAGAGCGCCTCGATCTGCGGGGCGACGGCCAGCGCCAGGATCCCCCCGGCTGCGGCGATGAGAGCCATTTCCATGAGCGGGCGGCTGGCGGCCTGGGTCAGCGATCCGGCGACCCAGAAGCGGAACATGTCGAGCGTGTCCTGCCGGATGAGCACGATGGCGGTAACCAGCGACAGCAGCAGCGCGTTCAGCGCCGCGCCCGCCAAGGTCAGCCGCACCGGTCCCACGTCGCCGCGCAGCCCGCCTCCCAGGGTGAACACCAGCGCCGAGGCGAGCGCCGCCCCGGGGAAAGTCAGCAGCGCCACCGAGGTGGCGTCCGAGGTGCCCAGGGCCGTCGCCCCGATGAGCAGCGCGAAGGCGGCCCCGGCGTTCACCCCGAGCAGTCCGGGGTCGGCCAACGGGTTGCGGGTCATCACCTGCATGACGGTGCCGGCGATGCCGAGTGCGCCGCCCGCGATCAGCCCTGCCGCAAGGCGGGGCAGGCGGATCGCCATGAGGGTCACATGTTCGGGGTTGGTCGGATCGTAGGCCCGCAGGGCCTCCAGCGCCACGGCGGGCGTCACCGGCCGGGCGCCCACCGAAAGGGCGAGCGCGAGCGCCAGTGCCAGCAGCGTGAAAAGACCGAGCAGGCGGAGCATCAGAGCAGGCCGGCCTCGGAGGCGCTCGGCACCACGGTTGTCGGATCGCCGTCGAGGGCGGCACTGATCTCGGGCTCGAGCCGCTTCAGCGCATAGGGCACCGACAGCACGCTGCCGAAGGAGAGCGCGCCCGAGAGCAGCGCGTCGCAGAAGGCCTCGCGCCCCTCGGCGTTGGCGCGCAGGGTGCGGCGCATAGCGAGCGCGGCGAGATCGTCGGCCTGTCCACCGTCCGAGATCCACAGCAGCAGGTCGGCGTCGATGGGCGAGAGGTCCTCGGGCGAGAGCGCGGTGTAGAAGTCGTCGGTCCCCTGCATCTGCGCCAGCGCCTCGGGCAGGCGGAAGCCCATCTCGCGCAGCACCTGCGCGCGGCTGTCGCCGCCGAGGAAGGCGCTGGTCTGCCCGCCCTCGTGCCAGGCGCAGACGGCGCTTTGGCCCTGCCAGTCGGGGTGCCGGGCACGCAGAGCCTCGAAGCGGCCGTGCAGGTCGGCGACCAGCGCCTCGGCGCGCTCCGAGGTGCCGGTGGCGCGGGCGAGCATGCGCAGCTCGGCGTCCCAGGGCATGCCGTAGGTGGTGAATTCGGGCGCCTGCATCAACACCGGGGCGATCTGCGACAAGAGCGCGTATTCGGCCTCGGAGATGCCCGAGCCGATGGCGACGATGAGAGCGGGGGCGAAGCTGGCGACGGTCTCGATCGACACCTCGCCGGTCATCAGCATCGGCTGCCCGTCGCCGAGCAGCGGCTGCGCCCAGGGCCAGACACCATAGGGGTGATCGCCGTACCAGTAGCGGATCGCCTGCGGCACGATGCCGAGCGCCAAGAGACTGTCCTGCGTGGTGTAGCCCAGAGAGACGACGCGTCTCGCCGGCGCCGCGAGGACCGTCTCGCCATAGGCATGCGCAAAGCGCAGCTCCTCGGCGGCATGCAGTTTCGGGGCTGCGAGCAGGCTGGCGGCCCCGGCAAGGAAGCCGCGGCGGCTGAGAGAGGCGAGGGGCGTGGTCATCCGGTTTCCTTGCGCGGCTGTGGCGCCGTGAGTTCCGCAAGGTCTGAGAGTGGCAAACCCCGGCGACGCGGCGCCCGCGTCCTTTATCCAAGCTAATTAGTCGGGAAATGCGGCAAGGAAAAGCCCCTTTGCCATCAAGGCAAAGAGGCGTCGCGCAGCGGGATGTCGGGGTAGAGCTTATTGAGCGGCGCAATCCGCGATGCGCTGCGCCATGTCCTCGATCAGCGCCGGGTAGAAGCCGGGGCCGGGCTCGAGCGTGGCGCCGAGCGGGTCAATCTCGGCCACCGGGGTGCCCGCGCCTTCGGTCACCGCCGCGATGAGGCGCGGGTCGAATTGCGGCTCGGCAAAGACGCAGGCCGCTGCGGCGCCGCTCAGCGCATCGCGCAGCGCGTCGAGGCGGGCCGGGCTGGGGGTGGTGGCATCCGAGAGCGAGATCGCACCCAGCACGGTCAGCCCGAAGCTGTCCTCGTAGTACTGGAAGGCGTCGTGGAAGACGACGAAATGGTTGTCCTTCACCGGCGCGAGCGTGGCTTCGGCGGCGGCGCGGGCCTCGGCGATGCGGGCCTGCGCGGCCTCGGCGTTGGCGGCATAGGTCTGGGCGTTCTCGGGATCCTGCGCCGCAAGGCTCTCGGCAATCGCGGTCAGCCAAGTCGCGGCATTGTCGACCGAGAGCCAGGCGTGGGGGTCGTCGCCCTCGTGGTGGTGTCCGCCCGCCTCGTGACCATGGTCGTGATGGTCCTCGTGCGCATGGTCGTCATGACCGTGATCGTCATGCGCGTCGTGATCGTGCGCCTCCTCGTCGTGCCCGCCGTGGTCATGATCCCCCTGCGCACCGGGCTCGGCGAAAAGCACGTCGTCGCGCGCCGCGAGATGCCGGGTGCCGGGCAGGTCGAAGAGCGAGACTGCGCTGCCCGCCTGTGCGATCGAGTCGATCTTGCGGGCGAGGTCCGGGCTCAGCTCCTCGCCGATCCAGAAGACCAGGTCGGCCTGCTGCAGCGCGCGCGCCTCGGAAGGTTTCAGCGCGTGGCTGTGCGGAGAGGCGCTGGCGGGGATCAGCAGGTCCGGTGTGCCGAGGTCGCCCATCACGCTGGCCACCAGCCCCTGCACGGGGGCGATGTCGGTGACCACCTTAGGCACCTCGGCGAAAGCGGGGCTGGCGAGCAGAAGGGCGGGGAGGAGGGAGCGGTACATCGGGGCCTCTTGCGTGACGGTCGGGAATCAAGGTGTGTTATAAAGTAACAACAGGTGGGGTTGATATCGGCAACACTATAACATATCAACCCCCATCCACCGCGGTCCCGCTCCGGGGGCGAGATGTCAGGCATCAGGGCAGACGACATGACAGAGCATACCGATCCTCTCGGGTTCACCCCGCACAACCACGCGCATTGCCGCGAGAGCGCCCTGCAGGCGGCGGAAGACACCTGCGCGCGCGAGGGGCTGTCGCTCACCAAGCAGCGCCGCCGGGTGCTCGAGCTCTTGCTGCGCAAGCACAAGGCGATGGGCGCCTACGAGCTGCTCGATGCCATGCGCGACGACGGTCAGCCGGCGCAGCCGCCGACGGTGTATCGGGCCCTGGACTTCCTCGTCAGCAACGGCTTTGCCCACAAGATCGAGCGGCTGAACGCCTTTGTCGCCTGCGCCCATCCCGGCGAGCGGCACAAGCCGGCCTTCCTGCTCTGCAGCGCCTGCGGGCTGGTGGCCGAAATGCGCTCGCAGGGGATTGGCGAGGCGGTGAAGGCCGCCGCCGAGGAGCTCGATTTCGCGCTCGAGCGGATGGTGGTCGAGGCCGAGGGGCTCTGCCCGCACTGCCGCGGAGCCGCCGCATGACGCTGATCGAGGCGCGTGGCCTGCAGGTCACGCTGGGCGAGCATCCGGTGCTTCAAGGTGTCGATTTCCACGTCGATCCCGGGGAGATCGTCACGATCGTCGGGCCGAACGGCTCGGGCAAGTCGACGCTGCTGCGCACGCTGATCGGCGCGGTCCGGCCGCAGGCGGGCAAGGTGACGCGCAAGCCGGGGCTCCGGCTCGGCTACGTGCCGCAAAAGCTGCAGATCGACGCGACCCTGCCGCTGACCGTGGCGCGGTTCCTGTCGCTGCCGCAGCGGATCAGCCGCGCCGAGGGCCGTGCCGCGCTGGAAGAGGCCGGGGCCGGGGCGCTGGAGGAGCGGCCCATGTCGGGACTCTCGGGCGGCCAGTTCCAGCGCGTGCTGCTGGCGCGGGCGATCCTCGGAAAGCCCGAGGTGCTGCTGCTCGACGAGCCGACGCAGGGGCTCGACCAGCCGGGCTCGGCGGCCTTTTACCGGCAGATCGAGCAGATCCGCGCGCGGCTTGGCTGCGCCGTGGTGATGGTCAGCCACGAGCTGCACGTGGTGATGAGCGCCTCGGACCGCGTGGTCTGCCTCAACGGCCATGTGTGCTGCCAGGGCCACCCCGAGACGGTGGCGCAGGCGGCGGAGTACCGGGCGCTTTTCGGCACCGGCACCCATGGCGCGCTGGCGCTCTACCGACACGAGCACACGCATACGCACGATCATGCCCATGACCATGCGCATGACCATTCCCACCACGATCACGCAGGGCACGGGCACTGATGCTGGACGATTTCCTTGTACGCGCGGCGCTGGCGGGGCTCGGCCTTGCCTTGGCGGCGGCACCCCTCGGCTGCTTCGTATCGTGGCGGCGCATGGCCAACTTCGGCGATGCTACGGCCCATGCGGCGATCCTTGGCGTGGCGCTCTCGCTGGCCCTCTCGCTGCCGGTCTTTGCCGGGACGCTCTTCGTGGCGCTGGTCATGGCGGTGCTCGTGGGCGCGCTGAGCGAGCGCGGGCTTGGGATCGACACGGTGCTGGGCGTGCTGGCGCATGGTGCGCTGGCGATCGGCCTCGTGGCGATCACCTTCGTACCGGGCGCGCGGCTCGACCTCTCGGCCTATCTCTTCGGTGACATCCTCGCGGTGACCAAGAGCGATTTGCTGGTGATCTGGGGCGGGGCGGCGCTCGTGCTGGCGCTGCTGCTCTGGCGCTGGCAGGCGCTGCTGACCGCGACGCTCTCGCCCGACCTTGCCCATGCCAGCGGCATCGACCCGCGACTGGAAAGCCGGGTGCTGACCGTGGCGCTGGCGCTGACCGTGGCGGTGGCCATCAAGGTGGTGGGCGTGCTCTTGATCGGGGCGATGCTGCTCATCCCGGCGGCGGCGGCCCGGCCCTTTGCGCGCACGCCCGAGGCGATGGCGCTGATGGCAACGGGGATCGGTGGGGTTTCTGCATTGGCCGGGCTCGAGGGGGCGCTGCTCTTCGACACGCCCGCGGGTCCGAGCATGGTCTGCGCGGCAACGCTGATCTTTGCGGTCACGGCGAGCCTCGGGGCGCTGCGCGGGCGGCGCTGAGCGCCAACGGCGGCCCCCGGCGCGTCAGCGCCAGAAATGCGCCTGCGAGGCAAGCAGCCCCTGAAGTTTCGACAGCAGCCGGTTGGACAGGCCGGGGTGCGGGATCGCACCCTGCTCCAGCCTCTCCGCGACGACCTCTACCGTGCAGGGCAGGCCGCTCACCGGATCGCGGTACCGCGGGTAGGCGATGAGGGTGGCGTGGACCAGCGCCTCGAGCGTGGGCCGCTGTCCGGACAGGCGGCGCGCCGGGACCGGCCCGAGGTCGCGCGTCAGCCCCCATCCGGCGTAGAATGGCGCGCCGAGCGTCGTGACGGGAACCCCGCGCAGCAGCGCCTCGAAGCCGGAAAGCGACGTCATCGTCCAGACCTCCTGCACCTGCCGCAGCAGAGCTCCCATGTCCGTGCCCTCGACCGTCAGGTCGGACCAAAGTTCGGGCTGCGAGACAGCGCCCCTGCGCAGCCCGGCGCTGACGTCCGGGTGCGGCTTCCACAGCAGCACGGCCTCGGGGTTCTCGGCGCGGGTGCGGGCGAGCAGCGCGGCGTTGCTCTGCATGTCGGGGCTGCCGAGGCGGATCGAGGCATCATCTTCAACCTGCCCGACCACGAGGATGCGACGCCCGTCAGGCAGGGCCGGGGGCTGCGTTCCGAGGTTGTATTTGGTCAGACCCGCGCCGGTGAGCCGCGCGATGAGCCGCTGAGTGCGGTCCTGCTGGTCGGGGCGCAGCTCGGGCGCTTTCGCGAGGATCGTTTCCAGCCGCGAAGGCCGGGTCGGATCGTAGTAGATTCCCAGATCGTCGAGCACCAGCGACAGCGGCGGAACCAGCTCGGCCCCGAGCCCGCGCGAGCGCAGGAAGCCGTCTTCGACTCGCACCACGTTCCCCTCGGCCTTGCCCGCCCAGGTCATGCGGCGGCGACCGGTTTGTACAGACTTGCGGTCGGCGGCGGCGCCTTCGGCAAAGACCACCCCTTTCTGCCCGCCAAAGAAGCGCTGTAACGCGCCCCGTTTCCACAGTCTCATGCCCGAGGCGACCCAGCCTTGCCGGTCCTCGCGCCACGCCCGGGTCTGCGCCTCGAGCGCGCCGAGAGCGTCCTCGAAGGGGCAGAGCGTGTCGCGGCATGGATCGTACCAGGTGGGATGGAGGATCATCGCCCCGGCAAAGAGCTGTGCCCGGGTCAGGCTGCGGTTCCGGCGTGGCAAAGGCATCTCGTCCTGCGTCAGCCCCCATCCCGCATAGAAGGGCGTGCCGAAGACACGGGGGCGGTGCCCGGCAAGGATCGCCTCGAAGCCCATCTGGGAGCTGAGCGTGTAGACCGCCACAGCCCCCTCGAGCAGCGCCCAGGGAGAGACGGGATCGGTGCAGAGGCTGACCCGCCCCTGTGCCTCGTCTTGGGTGAAATGTCCCGGCCGCAGCCCCTGCGCGGTCTCTGGATGGGTCTTGATCACGATGCGGGCGCCGGGATTTTCCTCCTGGGCCCAGTAGAGCATCTCGAGAAAGCGGTTGCGGTCGCCGCCCGAGGCGCGGACCGAGGCGTCGCCCTGCGTCTGGTCGATGACCAGCACGTAGCCGGGCCCGGGCACCGGGTGCGCGGGGTCGAAGCCGCTATACTTGGTGAGATGCGCCGCGCGCATCCGGGCAATGCCGCCGCGGGCGCGCGCGAGCAGAGCGTGATCGTCGAGCGGGTGGGTGGCCAGCAGGGTCTCCAGGTCCGAAGGCGTGCTGGCGTCGAAATGCACGCCCGTACGGTCGAGCAGCAGCCCGAGCGGGGGCTGTCCCTTGCGGCCCGGGTGCAGCGAGCGCAGGAAGGCGTCCTCGATCCGCAGCAGAGGTGCCCCGTAGCGTGCCGCCATCGCCTCGCCGCGCGCGGCGTAGGGAGACTGGCCCCAGACGCCGACGTGATCCTGCGCGGAGGGGAGGCCCAGGGATACCTTCCAGCCAGCCAGTGTCAGCATCCGCCGCAGCCGGCGCTGGGTCAGGAAACCGCCGGTGTAGACATAGAGACGCCGGGGGATTTCTCCCCCGGCGCTGCCCTGTCCCTCGTTATGATTATTCAGGGCCTTGTCCTTAATCAGTTGGTCACCGCGTCGCGGACGGTCGAGACGGTTGCGATGGCGGTCAGCGTGCCGGTGAGCGAAGTGATCGCCTTGCTCCATTGGGCATAGGGCGCCTCGGTGACGTAAAGCGTGTCCTGGTCGCGCACCACGAAGTCGCGCGCCATGAACATGCCGTTGGGCTTGGTCAGGTCGAGCACGTAGACCATGCGCTGTGCCCCGATCAGATCGCTGCGACCGAGCACCTGGTTGGCGATGTCGGCGGGCTCGTTGCGGAAGATGAACACGCCGGTCGGATCCGAGGCCGAGGGCACGAGGCCGCCGACCTGGGCGATCGCCTCGACGGCCGAAAGCGTCTGCGTCTCGAAGGGAACGCGGGCCTGGGTGCCGGTGGCGCCGAGCGCGGTGAAGGCCCGGGTGTCCTCCTCGACGAGGATGCGGTCGCCGCCGCGCAGGGCGATGTCGAAGCGCGGGTTCTTGTAGAGGTCCTGGAACCAGATTTTGCCCTGGTTGCCGCCACGCAGCACGGTGATCTGGGCGATCTCGGGCTGGATGGTGATGCCGCCAGCGCGGGCCAGCATCGACGAAAGCGTCCGGGTCGGGCGCTCGATGGCGTAGACGCCCTGACCGCCCACGGCGCCGACCAGACTGACGGTCGAGCCGTCACCGGCAAGGCGGCGCACCTCGACCTGCGGGTCGGGGGTCTGATCCTGCAGCTTCTCGGTGATGATCCGGCGCACGGTCTCGGGCGAGTTGCCCGAGGCTCTTATGCGGCCGGCGTAGGGCACGAAGATGAAGCCCGAGCCATCGACCTGCACCTCTTCAAGCGCGGTGGCATTGGTTTCGGCAGCGGCCAGCAGCCCGTCGTCGACGTTCTCCCAGATCGTCAGGCCGAGCGTATCGCCGGGCTGGATGGTGTCGGAGCCGACGAGGCCGGCGCCCTGGAACTGGTCGGAAAAGCCGAGCGCTGGCACGACGGCGGTGGCGCGGGTCACCCGGTCGTTGACCGAAACGATGAAGGCATCGCCTTCGCGCTGCACGGAACCGGAGTAGATTTCATCCTTGTTGGGACCGACGCGGGGCAGGGCGCAGGATGCCAGAATCGACACTGCGGCCAGAAGGGCGGCGGATTTCGCCCATCGGGAGCGGGACTGTTTCACGGCTCGGTCTCCTCGACCTGTTCTTATCTGCCTCAGGTTTTTTGCGTAAGGTACGGAAATGCGGTTTCAAAAGCGAGTCCGGCCTTGGCGCGGGCTCAGCGGACCAGCCGCAACTGTTGCCGAGGCGCCGCGGTCCCGTTGCGCAGCGCGTCGTAAGGATCGTGAGGGGAGAGCATCATGTCGACCACCTGCCGCAGAAGTTGTCTGCGCCCGCGCGACGCGTAGAAGCCACCGGGAACTTGGCTGGTTTCAAGCAGATACCGCCGGTAGTCCTTGTAGGCGCGGCTGTCTGGGCGGGTCGGCAAGGCGAAGAACTCGGGCAGCGGCTGATCAGAGACGAACTCGGGCTTGGCATAGACCGCGCGGCCGAAGGTCCTGAGCGGAATGCCGCGCCAGAGCACCTGCTGTCCGGCGGTTGAATTCACCGTCACCGCGCTGCGCGCGTCGTCGAGAAGCCTTGCCAGCTTGCCGCCGGGGACGAAATGCACCCGGTCGGCGATGCCGAGCCGACGCGCGGCCTCGGCGATCATGCGGCGCAGCGGCAGCTGGCCATTCTCAAGAGGATGGGCCTTGAACACCAGATGATGGTGCCTTGGCGCGCCTTCGGCGAAGCCGTCCAGTACGAGGTCGACGAACTCGGCCATGCTGCCAAACGGCGAATGCTTGCGGAAGCTGGAGTCGTGCTCGAGCTGCAGCAGCACGAGGTGGTAGGGGTAGCCGCCGCGGCGGATCTGCAGAGTCTCGAGGAAGCGCTCGACCCGGGTCAGCGGCATCGTCAGCAGACGTTTCAGGTAGAGTTGGAACTCGCGCGCGACGGGCAGGTCGCGATGGGCGCGGAAGTTGCGATAGTCGCCGTTTCGGAACATCACGAACCAATGGTAGAGCGCGCCATAGAAGATGTGCTGGCGCATGTCGCCCCAGTGGCCGGGGGGCAGGGGGGCTTCCATGTCGGACCGTGCCAGCGCGGCGCGCATGTCCGCCACGTCCATCTGCATCAGCCGCGAATGCCCATTGGCGCCGCCGCGTTCGTAGGTCACCCAGTAGGGGCGCATGTAGCCTTCCTCGAAGACATGGACGCGCAGCCCGCGGCGACGCGCCTCGGTCACCGCCTCGGCGTGGATGCCGCGCGTGTCGCCGTAAAGCACGAGGTCGGTGACACGCTTCTCGGCGAGCAGGGCGGCGATGCGTGCGGGCCAGTCCTCGGGGGTGCCGTTGAAGGGCAGGTAGCTCTCGCCGTGGAACCAGAACGCGCGGTCTCCGGCATTGAATCCGACCCGCCAGACCTCGGCCCCGGTGCGGCGCAACATGGCGCCGAGACGATGAAAGAACGGACCGTGCGGCCCCTGCAGGAAGAGGAAGACACGGCGCGGTGGCGCTGCTGGCTGGTCTGCGGTTGCCTTGGACATGGGCACTCGTTAAGGATCGGCCTACTCGTAAGGGGTTGGCGTCCGGCTCTCCGGCCCGATGGCCCTCCCTAGCGGCAGTATTTGACCAAAATAAGGCCCGTGACCAGAGATCTATGGCGCTCGGGGCCGTCGAGAGGATTTGCAGATGTTCACCGGCATCGTCACCGACATGGGGGAAATCCGGGCGCTCGAACAGGCGGGCGACCTGACCGCGCGCATCGGCACCGCCTATGACACCGCGGGCATCGAAATCGGCGCCTCCATTGCCTGCGACGGCGTCTGCCTGACCGTGGTGACTTTGGGCGAGGACTGGTTCGACGTGCAGATCAGCGCCGAGACCCTGTCCAAGACCAACCTTGGATCCTGGGAACCCGGCAAGCGGGTCAATCTCGAGCGGGCGCTGAAGGTCGGCGACGAGCTGGGCGGGCACATCGTGTCGGGCCATGTGGACGGGCTGGCGGAGGTGGTCTCGATCCAGGACGAGGGGGACAGCACCCGCGTGCAGCTGCGCGCGCCGGACGAGCTGGCGAAGTTCATCGCGCCCAAGGGCTCGGTGGCGCTCAACGGCACCTCGCTGACCGTCAACGAGGTGCAGGGCACCACCTTCGGCATCAACTTCATCCCGCACACCAAAGAAGTGACCACCTGGGGTGGCGTGAAGCTAGGCGACAAGGTCAATCTCGAGATCGACACCATGGCCCGCTACGTCGCGCGCCTGCGCGAGATGAGCTGAGCCGACCGGTCCCGTCCCGCGCCTGTGAACGGCTCCCGCCCGGGGGCCGTTTTTCTTTGTCGCGCGGAAACATGCCGTTGCGCCGTGTCCTCGCAGGATCGTGAGCCCGTCTTGACCCGGCGTTGCTGCATAGTCGGGTGGATCGCGCCGCAGAGCGCCCCATATGAAATGCCAGCGCCCCGCACAAACAGGCAAGAAGAAGGACGCCCCGATGAGCTTTCGCCACTGGATTCTCTGCGCCGCCGCCCTGCTGTCGCTGTCTGCGGCGCTGGGGCTGTTCCCGAAGAACGAGCACGCCGAGCGGCCTGGCTACGATATCACCCGCACGCTCCAGCATGCGGTGCCCGAATCCCGCGACGCTGTGCTCTGACAGGCTGACGGCCTGACGACCCTCACTCCCTCCGATCCCGCGGTTGGACAGGGCGCCGGTTGCCGCCGCGCCGTCTGTATCCTGCCGCCCCTATTGACCTTCCCGGCGTACGAGCGCCTGATGCCCGCATGAGTCACCACCATCACCACCATCATCACGTGGACCCCGAGGCCGGCGATTTTCGCATGGCGCTCGCGGTCGGCGTGAACATGCTGCTGACCGTCGCGCAAGTGGTGGGCGGCATCCTCTCGGGCAGCCTCGCGATGATCGCCGACGCGCTGCACAATTTCTCGGATGCGATCTCGCTGATCATCGCCGCGCTGGCGCGCAAGATCGCGCGCCGCCCGGCCAATGCCGAGATGCCCTTTGGCTACGCCCGGGCCGAGACCGTGGCGGCGCTGATCAACTACACCACGCTGATCGTCATCGGCGTCTACCTGATGATCGAGGCGATCCTGCGGTTTCTCTCGCCCGAGCCGGTGCAGGGCTGGATGGTGGTGATCATTGCCGCCGTCGCGCTGGTGATCGACGTGGTGACCGCGCTGCTGACCTATTCGATGTCGAAGGACAGCCAGAACATCCGCGCCGCCTTCCTGCACAACGTGGCAGACGCCATGGGTTCGCTCGCGGTGATCTTGGCGGGGACGCTGATCCTGCTTTTCGGCTGGACCTGGATCGACCCGCTGGTGACGCTGCTCATCGCCGGATACATCCTGTGGATGGCCTTTGCCGAGATCGGCGGGGTGATCCGCGTGCTGATGCTGGGCAGCCCGCCTGACGTGGTGCCGGCGCAGGTGCTGGAGGCGGCGCAGGCGATCGACGGCGTCGCGGGGCTGCACAAGGCGCACTTGTGGCAGGTCGACGAGCACAACGCTGCGCTGCAGGCGCATCTTGTGGTCGATGAGGGCGCCTGGGCCCGCGCCGACGGGATCAAGCGCGCGGTGAAGGAGGAAATGCAGAGCCGCTTCGGCTTGCGGCAGGTGACGCTCGAGCTGGAATGCAGCCGACACAGTTGCGCGTCACCGCAGGACTGGGGCGACGCATGAGCCGGGGAATTGGCGCGCCAGCCCTTGCAGCCCCTTTGGCCCGACACTAAGACTCGTTTAACGCGCGCGCGCTAGGCACCATTTGGACACGACAGAGCAGGCAGGCGAAGATGAAAGACCCATTTGAAACATACATGAACACCCTCGTCCCCATGGTCGTCGAGCAGACCAGCCGTGGCGAGCGGGCCTACGATATCTTCTCGCGGCTGCTGAAGGAGCGTATCATCTTCCTCTCGGGCCCGGTGCATGACGGCATGTCCTCGCTGATCGTGGCGCAGCTGCTGCACCTCGAGGCCGAGAACCCGGGCAAGGAAATCTCGATGTACATCAACAGCCCGGGCGGCGTGGTGACCTCGGGTCTGTCGATCTACGACACGATGCAGTACATCAAGCCCAAGGTCTCGACGCTGGTGATCGGGCAGGCGGCCTCGATGGGCTCGCTGCTGCTTGCCGCGGGCGAGCCGGGCATGCGCTTCTCGCTGCCGAACAGCCGCGTCATGGTGCACCAGCCCTCGGGCGGCTACCAGGGCCAGGCGACCGACATCATGATCCACGCGGAAGAGACGCTGAAGCTGAAGAAGCGCCTCAACGAGATCTACGTGAAGCACTGCGGCCGCACCCTCGAGGAAGTCGAGCGGGCGCTCGAGCGCGACAACTTCATGTCGCCCGAGGACGCCAAGGCCTGGGGCCTCATCGACGAGATCGTCGAGAAGCGCGGCAGCGCCGACGCGGCGTAACCCGCCGCCCGTGCCGCGCGCCGACCTGCGCGCGGCAATTTTGACATTGTGGACCGGAAAGGCCTGTCCTAGACTTTCCGGACTTGGCAGAGACGATAGGCCTCGTCGGGGCAACGGCCCCGACCAATGCGAACACAAGGCCTGGAAAGGTGTGACATGGCGACGAACTCCGGCGGCGACAGCAAAAACACCCTGTATTGCAGCTTCTGCGGCAAGAGCCAGCACGAGGTGCGCAAGCTGATCGCGGGACCGACCGTCTTCATCTGCGACGAATGCGTCGAGCTCTGCATGGATATCATCCGCGAGGAGACCAAGGGCGCTGGCCTGAAGTCCTCCGACGGTGTGCCCACGCCGCGCGAGATCTGCGACGTTCTGGACGATTACGTGATCGGCCAGATGAAGGCGAAGCGCGTGCTCTCTGTGGCCGTGCACAACCACTACAAGCGGCTCAACCACTCGCAGAAGAGTGGCGACATCGAGCTGGCGAAATCCAACATCCTGCTGATCGGCCCGACTGGCTGCGGCAAGACGCTGCTGGCACAGACGCTGGCGCGCATTCTTGACGTGCCCTTCACCATGGCCGATGCGACCACGCTGACCGAAGCTGGCTACGTGGGCGAGGATGTCGAGAACATCATCCTCAAGCTTCTCCAATCGAGCGAGTACAACGTCGAACGCGCGCAGCGCGGCATCGTCTACATCGACGAGGTCGACAAGATCACCCGCAAGTCCGAGAACCCCTCGATCACCCGCGACGTGTCGGGCGAGGGCGTGCAGCAGGCGCTGCTGAAGCTGATGGAAGGCACCGTGGCCTCGGTTCCGCCGCAGGGCGGTCGCAAGCATCCCCAGCAGGAATTCCTGCAGGTGGACACCACGAACATCCTGTTTATCTGCGGCGGCGCCTTTGCCGGTCTCGACCGGATCATCGCGCAGCGCGGCAAGGGCTCGGCCATGGGCTTTGGCGCCGATGTGCGGGACCCCGACCAGCGCGGCACCGGCGAGATCTTCAAGGAGCTGGAACCCGAGGACCTGCTGAAGTTCGGCCTGATCCCGGAATTCGTCGGCCGTCTGCCGGTGATCGCGACGCTCGAGGATCTCGACGAAGACGCCCTGGTGACGATTCTCACCCAGCCGAAGAACGCTCTGGTCAAGCAATACCAGCGCCTCTTCGAGATGGAGGACACCACGCTTACCTTCACCGACGATGCGCTCTCGGCCATCGCGAAGAAGGCGATCGCGCGCAAGACCGGCGCCCGTGGCCTGCGCTCGATCCTCGAGGGCATCCTGCTCGACACCATGTTCGAGCTGCCGGGCATGGCCGATGTGACCGAGGTCGTGGTGAACGAGGAGTCGGTGAACGCCGACGCCAAGCCGCTGCTGATCTACACGGACCCCAAGAAGGAGCCCGCGTCGGCCGGCTGATCCAAGCGTGACAAGTGACTTTCTGGTATGAGTAAATGACTTGGTTCCTGGCGCAGCTTGTGCAGAACGCTTTGAGAATGCTTGCCGTCGTGGCAGGCATTTTCTTTTTGGGGGGATGGGCATGGTTCGCCTATTTACACGGGCGTGACGCCGACGTGCGCAGACTTCCGCCCCCTCACGAGGTGCAGGCCCGCTACGGCAGCGCAACACCTGTGCCCGGCACGGGCTCGCTTGCGCCGGGGCCCGAGGCCTATGCCCGCAAGGTGTTCGGGGGGCTGCTCCCGATCGAGGAGGTGCTGGCCAGCAAGCTTGCTTCGGACGAGGGCAAGGGGTGCACCTACGCGATCATCCGGACCGGCACCGGCGTTGCCAACGCGCCGCCAACCTCGGCGTTCGGAACCGTCTGGTGGGAACGCTTCGGCGGCGACTGGCGGCAGTCGCCGGAACGGCTCTTCGGCAAGTTGCCGGTCGACGTGCTGGACGAGTGCCGCGGCGAGTGGCAGTCGGAGCTGGGCGCCGAGCTGCAGCACGCGCTCGACACGCCTGGCAACTGGTACATGCGCAACGCAACGGCCGAGGACCTTCACATCTTTTCCGCCGATGGCCGCCTTGCGGCGCGCATCCGCTTCGGGAGCTGACCCCATGACCCTCAAACGCATTTCCTCGGGCGGCGAATTCGAGGCGAAGATCGGTTATTGCCGCGCCGTCGTGGCGGGTGGCTTTGTGCATGTCGCGGGCACGGTGGGGCAGGGGGAGACGGTGGTCGAACAGTGCCGCTCTGCGCTGGCCACCATCGAGAAGGCGCTGGCAGAGGCCGGGGCGAGCTTCGCCGATGCGGTGCGGGTGACCTACTACCTGCCCGACGCCGCCGAGTTCGAAGCCTGCTGGCCGCTGCTGCGCGAGACCTTCGGAGACAATCCGCCGGTCGCGACGATGCTCGAGACCGCGCTGATCGACCCGAAATTCCGGATAGAAATCGAATTGACCACACTCGCCCCCGCCTGAGGCCGAAGGCGCACCGTCGCCGCTGGACCTCGGCGGCGGATTTGGTCATACACGGGACAGGATCAAGCGAGGAGTCGTCCATGGGCATTCTCAATACGTTGCTGCGGGCCGTTACCTGGTGGAACGGGGCGACGCTGAACACCCAGCTCTACACGTCCCGCAAGGGCCAGCGCGTCGGCGAGGACGAGCAGGGGAACGTCTTCTACCAGACCAAGGACGGCACGCGCCGCTGGGTCATGTACAACGGCGAGGCGGAAGCCACCCGGGTCAGCCCCCAGTGGCACGGCTGGCTGCACCACACCTTTGATGCGCCGCCGACCGAGCGCCCGCTGCCGCACAAGGCCTGGGAAAAGCCGCATGTCGAGAACCTGACCGGCACCGCCTTGGCCTATGCGCCCAAGGGCTCGATCCGTCGCCCTGAGCCCGCCCCGCGCCGCGACTACGAGGCGTGGAGCCCTGAATAAGAGCCCGGAATAATCCCATGTCGCACACTGCCACAGAGGTGACCGTCGGCGGGCTGGTGCTGGCTGGGGCCATTGCTTTCTCGGCTTATGCGGTCAGCGCCACTGGCTTCGCCATCGGTGGCGACAGGGGGTACGCGCTCGACGCCAGCTTCCGTTCGCTCGAGGGTATCAGCGTAGGCAGCGACGTGCGGCTAGCGGGGGTAAAGGTCGGTTCTGTCAGCGAAATCCGCCTCAACCCGGAAACCTATCGCGCCGACATGACATTGATGGTCCAGGACGATGTGCAGCTGCCCGACGACAGCTCGATTGTCATCTCCTCCGAGGGGCTTCTGGGCGGCAACTTCGTCGAGATCAGCCCCGGTGGTTCGCCCTTCTATTATAGCGCGGGCGACGAGGTGCTGGACACGCAGGGCTCGGTCAGCCTGATCTCCCTGCTGCTGAAATACGTCGCGGGAGGAAGCGAATGAAACGCGCTTTGGCAGGGCTGATTATGCTGGCCTCGACCGCGACCGCGGCCGGGGCACAGGACGCCACAGAAACCGGCTCGGGCGCGGTGCTGCGCGGGCTGGACAAGCTGACCGGGCGGGCGACCGACCTCGAGGTAGCGTCGGGCGCCAGCGTCGCCTTTGGCCGCATCGAGATCGCGCTGCAGGAGTGCCGCTACCCCGAGGGCAACCGGGCAGGCGATGCCTTTGCCTTCCTGACCATCCGCGAGGCGGGCACCCCGGACGCGGTGTTCCGCGGCTGGATGATCGCCTCGTCTCCGGCGCTCAACCCGATGGATCACCAGCGCTACGACGTCTGGGTGCTGCGCTGCACCACCTCCTGACCTGAGTTCGCCAGCGGCGTGCCAGAAAGGTCAGGCGTCACCAGGAGCGCCGTCGCGAGCTGCGCGCGGTACTGCTGGCGGGGGATCTCGATCGCACCCAGGCTGGCGAGGTGTTCGGTCAGGAATTGCGTGTCGAAGAGTATGAAGCCCGCGCGTTTCAGCAGGTCGATCAGCCAGGCCAGCGCGATCTTCGAGCCATCCCGGCGGCGGGAGAACATCGACTCGCCGCAGAAGGCGCCGCCCACTTCGAGGCCATAGACACCGCCGACCAGCTCGTCCTGCATCCAGACCTCGATCGAATGGGCATGGCCGCGTCGGTGCAGCTCGGCGAAGAGCGCGCGGATCTCGGAATTGATCCATGTCTCGCGCCTGTCGGCGCAGGCGTCGATCACCCCCTCGAAATCTCGATCGAAAGTCACCTCGTAATCCTGCCGGCGCAGCCGCCGGGCAAGGCTGCGCGAGATGCGAAAGCCGTTCATCGGGATGACGCCTCGGCGGCGCGGGTCGACCCAGAAAAGCTCTGGATCGTCGCGGTGCTCGGCCATGGGGAAGACGCCGGCGCGATAGGCCTGCAGCAGAAGCTCGGGGCTCAGACTCATACGGCCCCTCCCCGGGATCGGGAAGGGGCCGCACACATTGATTGCTCCGATCTGCTCACGCGTGGATCAGGCGTCGGCGAGCTTGCTGGCCAGCCATTTCTCGAGCCAGTGGATCGAGTAGTTGCCGGTCAGGATGTCTTTCTCCTGCAGCAGCGCGGAGAAGAGCGGCAGCGTGGTGTCGACGCCATCGACGATCAGCTCGCCAAGCGCGCGGTCGAGCCGCGACAGCGCCTCGCTGCGGTCGCGCCCGTGCACGATCAGCTTGCCGATCAGGCTGTCGTAATAGGGCGGGATCGAGTAGCCCTGATAGAGCGCGCTGTCCATCCGTACGCCAAGGCCGCCCGGCGCGTGGTACTGGGTGATCTTGCCGGGGCAGGGCGCGAAGGTCGGCAGACGCTCGGCGTTGATCCGAACCTCGATCGCATGGCCGTTGATCTCGAGCTCGTCCTGCCCGAAGGACAGGTCCATGCCCGAAGCCACGCGGATCTGCTCGCGGACAAGGTCGACGCCGAAGATCGCCTCGGTCACCGGGTGTTCCACCTGCAGGCGGGTGTTCATCTCGATGAAGTAGAACTCGCCGTCCTCGTAGAGGAACTCGATGGTGCCGGCGCCGGTGTAGTTGATCTTGGCCACGGCGTCGGCGCAGGTCTTGCCGATGCGCGCGCGCTCCTCGGGGGTGATGCAGGGGCCGGGGGCCTCTTCAAAGACCTTCTGGTGGCGGCGCTGCAGCGAGCAGTCGCGCTCGCCGAGGTGCACCGCCTTGCCCTTGCCGTCGCCGAAGACCTGGATCTCGATGTGGCGCGGGCGCTGCAGGTACTTCTCGATATAGACCTCGTCGTTGCCGAAGGCGGCCTTGCCTTCTGCGCGGGCGGTCTGGAAGGCCCGCTCCATCTCGGCCTCGGAGGCCGCGACTTTCATGCCGCGCCCGCCGCCGCCGGCGGTGGCCTTGATGATCACCGGGTAGCCGATGTCGCGGCCGACCTGCTTGGCGGTCTCAAGGTCGGGCACGCCGCCGTCCGAGCCGGGCACGCAAGGCACGCCGAGCGCCTTCATCGTGTCCTTGGCGGTGATCTTGTCACCCATGACGCGGATGTGCTCGGCGGTCGGGCCGATGAAGGTGAGGCCGTGGTCCTCGACCATCTGCACGAAGCGCGCGTTTTCCGACAGGAAGCCGTAGCCCGGGTGGATCGCCTGGGCGCCGGTGACTTCGCAGGCCGAGATGATGGCGGCCGGCGACAGGTAGCTTTCCGACGAGGGTGCGGGGCCGATGCAGATCGTCTCGTCGGCCATGCGCACGTGCATGGCGTCGGCGTCCGCCGTCGAGTGGACCGCCACCGAGGCGATGCCCATCTCGCGGCAGGCGCGGATCACGCGGAGCGCGATCTCGCCACGGTTTGCGATGAGGATTTTGTCGAACATGGCTGCCTCTTACTCGAGGATGACCAGCGGGGCGCCGTATTCGACCGGGGCGCCATCCTCGACGAGGATGCGCTTGACCGTGCCCGCGCGCGGGGCGGGGATGTGGTTCATCGTCTTCATCGCCTCGACGATGACGAGGGTGTCGCCTTCCTTTACCTGCGCGCCGACCGAGATGAACGACGGGGCGCCGGGCTCGGGCTGCATGTAGACGGTGCCGACCATCGGCGAGGTGACGGCGCCGGGGTGCGCGGCGGGATCCTCGGGCAGCTCTGCTGCGGGTGCAGCTGCGGGTGCCGGTGCGGCGGCGGGGGCTGCGGCCGGTGCGGCGGCGACGGTGGCGGTCACCGGGGCCTGCGGCTGCACGCGGCTCACGCGGACATTGAGGCTGTCTTCTTCGCCATATTCACGCTTGACCTGCAGTTCGGTCAGGTCGTTTTCACGGAGCAGTTCAGCCAGTGCCTTGATGAAGGCCACGTCGGCTTCGTGGTTGTCTTTGCTCATGCGGTCCTCGCCGGTGTTATGCTGGGCCCGGTCGGTGCAGGGCCTGATGATTTCGCGCTTATAAGACAAGCTTTGGCGCATGAAAAGCGAGGCGGTGCGGGAAAACCGGCGAGAGCGGGGCAGGAAGCGCGGGGTCTTCACCCGGGACCGGGCCCAAAAACCGGGATGGCGAGCGCTTGCAGGGGCTTGCGGAGGTCCGGCTGGGACGCTCAGCCCGTGCCCAGGGCCTCCGCCTGCCGCCCGAAGGGGGCCGAATCACTGCCGTAGGCGTGTGGGGTCGGTGCGGCGACCGGCGTCGTGCGGCGCGCGTCCCGGCGGGAGACCGGCAATTCCTCGCCAGCTTCAATGCCTCGGGAAGTCGGGTCGGGCGCCTCGGTCGGGGCCGCAGGGGCGGTACCCTGCGACAGCGCCGTTTCTGCCCGGGCGGGGGCCAAAGCGGACTCCGCCTGCTCCGGGGCCCCTTGCCCGCCGCCGGGCCCGGCCGTGGCGGTCCGGGTGGTTGGGTCTGCACCGGGATCGGCGCCCGCGATCTGCCCGGGCCCCTCGTCTTGCGGCGGCGGAGCAGTCGGTTCCGTCTGTGCGGGAGGCGGGCTTTTGACCCCGATACGGGCGATGGCCTTGTCGCGCAGTTCCTTCAGCAGCGCTTCGGCCTGCTCTTCGAGCAGGGCCGAGATGCGGATCTGCATGATCGAGGGCGGGGCCACGTGATTGGCCGGGTCCGGCAGGCCGGTAAGGCTGCGCCAGAAGCCGGTGGGCGGCTGGCCGTCGGTCCCATGGTCGGCGCCATGATCCGTGTCGGTCGTGGACTGCTCTTTGACCGGTTGCACCTTGGTCTCCTCGGCCGTCCTGACCGGGGCGCCGGGCAAGCCGAGGGGGTGCCCGGTGGCCAGAGGTGCCACCACTTGGGGAACACCTGTCAACTGCATCGAAATGCTCCGTCTGCTATCGGCCCCACGGGATCGAGACTAGCACAAGGCGGCTGCCCGGGCATCAGGATGTCGCGAATTCTTCCTAGTTTTCGGTAAACTGGTTAACCGCAGCTGACCGCCCAGAGACGACAAAGGGCCCCCTGAGGGGCCCTTCGGTTCGGCGGCAAAGGGGCGCTACGCCTTGTTCGCGCGGTTCTCGATGAGGTCGTCGACGACCGAGGGGTCGGCGAGGGTGGAGGTGTCGCCGAGGGCGCCG
>NZ_JAAGOZ010000094.1:0-1820 GCF_010499845.1 Salipiger sp. PrR007
TGGGTCGGTAGCTCAGGTGGTTAGAGCGCACGCCTGATAAGCGTGAGGTCGGAGGTTCAAGTCCTCCTCGACCCACCAATCCTTCGGGACCATCCCGGGGGTATCCGGGGCCTTAGCTCAGCTGGGAGAGCGCCTGATTTGCATTCAGGAGGTCAGGAGTTCGATCCTCCTAGGCTCCACCACTTCCCCGCGGGAAGAGCCGGACAGCTTCAAAGACAGCATTTCGATTAGATCGATAAGCACCTTTTTGGTGTTTATCCGTCCAATCGGACGCATTGACATCGTTTAGAGAGATACAAAATCAACACTGTTTGATTGCCGCGAGTGTGCGGTGATCTCTGGTTGGTTCCCCGCGAGGGGAAGGTTTTGCCGGCGGTTGTTTCCTCGACCAAGCGCAAGATATCCCGATCAGAAAAAGAACAGAGTTGTCCAAGTCAAGTACACTAACCCCTCATTCACTTTGCATAGGGTGAATGAGATTGTCCTCGCCGCACGGCGAGGGCGGGAAAGTATGCTTCTGATCCGGAAAGAACGGCATCACACGAACCAGCGTGGTGTCTCGCAAAGCGTCAGCCTTGCTCTTTCTGGATCGGATCAAGCGCGAGAAGGGCGTTTGGTGGATGCCTTGGCAGTAAGAGGCGATGAAGGACGTGATACTCTGCGATAAGTCCTGGGGAGCTGAGAATAAGCTTTGATCCAGGAATTTCCGAATGGGGCAACCCACCTGAAAGTTCGTTATAATTGCCTTCGGGCAGCCTATAACGGGCTTAAACAGGTACTTTTAACCTGAACACATAGGGTTTTAAGAGCAAACCCGGGGAACTGAAACATCTAAGTACCCGGAGGAAAGGACATCAATAGAGACTCCCCTAGTAGCGGCGAGCGAACGGGGACCAGCCGAGTCCTGAGAGTGAACAGAATGGTCTGGAATGGCCAACCACAGCGGGTGACAGTCCCGTATGTGAAGCTCGATGGAACGTATCAAGTAGGGCGGGACACGTGAAATCCTGTTCGAAGATCGGAGGACCACCTCCGAAGGCTAAGTACTCCTTACTGACCGATAGCGAACCAGTACCGTGAGGGAAAGGTGAAAAGCACCCCGACGAGGGGAGTGAAACAGTACCTGAAACCGAACGCCTACAATCAGTCGGAGGCTCCTCGAGAGCTGACGGCGTACCTTTTGTATAATGGGTCATCGACTTGGTCTATCTAGCAAGCTTAAGCCGTTAGGTGTAGGCGCAGCGAAAGCGAGTCTTAATAGGGCGTCGAGTTAGATGGATCAGACCCGAAACCGAGTGATCTAGGCATGACCAGGATGAAGGTTAGGTAACACTAACTGGAGGTCCGAACCCACACCTGTTGAAAAAGGTCGGGATGAGTTGTGCCTAGGGGTGAAAGGCCAATCAAACTCGGAGATAGCTGGTTCTCCGCGAAATCTATTTAGGTAGAGCGTCATCCGAATACCCCTGGGGGTAGAGCACTGGATGGGTAATGGGGCCCCACAGGCTTACTGATCCTAACCAAACTCCGAATACCAGGGAGTACTAGATGGCAGACACACTGCGGGTGCTAACGCCCGTAGTGGAGAGGGAAACAACCCTGACCTCCGGCTAAGGCCCCCAATTCATGGCTAAGTGGGAAAGCAGGTGGGACGACCAAAACAACCAGGAGGTTGGCTTAGAAGCAGCCATCCTTTAAAGATAGCGTAACAGCTCACTGGTCTAATCAAGTTGTCCTGCGGCGAAGATGTAACGGGGCTCAAGCCATGAGCCGAAGCCGAGGATGCGCATAGCGCATGGTAGCGGAGCGTAGTGTGACAT
>NZ_JAAGOZ010000095.1:0-1794 GCF_010499845.1 Salipiger sp. PrR007
TTCTGTGAAGCCGGGCTGTAAGGCATCCGGTGGAGAGATCACTAGCGAGAATGATGACATGAGTAGCGACAAAGAGTGTGAGAGACACTCTCGCCGAAAGTCCAAGGGTTCCTGCTTAAAGCTAATCTGAGCAGGGTAAGCCGGCCCCTAAGGCGAGGCCGAAAGGCGTAGTCGATGGGAACCAGGTCAATATTCCTGGGCCATGTGGTGGTGACGGATCGCAAAGGTCGTTCTTCCTTATCGGATTGGAAGGGCTGCTGAGCGGTTCCTGGAAATAGCCCCACTTTGAGACCGTACCCTAAACCGACACAGGTGGACTGGTAGAGAATACCAAGGCGCTTGAGAGAACGATGTTGAAGGAACTCGGCAAAATACCTCCGTAAGTTCGCGAGAAGGAGGCCCAGTTTCAACGCAAGTTTTGGCTGGGGGCACAAACCAGGGGGTGGCGACTGTTTACTAAAAACACAGGGCTCTGCGAAGTCGCAAGACGACGTATAGGGTCTGACGCCTGCCCGGTGCCTGAAGGTTAAAAGGAGGGGTGAGAGCTCTGAATTGAAGCCCAGGTAAACGGCGGCCGTAACTATAACGGTCCTAAGGTAGCGAAATTCCTTGTCGGGTAAGTTCCGACCTGCACGAATGGCGTAACGACTTCCCCGCTGTCTCCAACATCGACTCAGCGAAATTGAATTGCCTGTCAAGATGCAGGCTTCCCGCGGTTAGACGGAAAGACCCCGTGCACCTTTACTACAGCTTCACACTGGCATCAGGCCATGCATGTGCAGGATAGGTGGTAGGCTTCGAAGCAGGAACGCCAGTTTCTGTGGAGCCTCCCTTGAGATACCACCCTTGCATTGCTTGATGTCTAACCGCGATCCCTTATCGGGTTCCGGGACCCTGTGTGGCGGGTAGTTTGACTGGGGCGGTCGCCTCCTAAAGCGTAACGGAGGCGCGCGAAGGTTGGCTCAGAGCGGTCGGAAATCGCTCGTTGAGTGCAATGGCAGAAGCCAGCCTGACTGCAAGACTGACAAGTCGAGCAGAGTCGAAAGACGGCCATAGTGATCCGGTGGTCCCAAGTGGGAGGGCCATCGCTCAACGGATAAAAGGTACGCCGGGGATAACAGGCTGATACTGCCCAAGAGTCCATATCGACGGCAGTGTTTGGCACCTCGATGTCGGCTCATCTCATCCTGGGGCTGGAGCAGGTCCCAAGGGTATGGCTGTTCGCCATTTAAAGAGGTACGTGAGCTGGGTTTAGAACGTCGTGAGACAGTTCGGTCCCTATCTGCCGTGGGTGTAGGATACTTGAGAGGAGTTGCCCCTAGTACGAGAGGACCGGGGTGAACGATCCACTGGTGGACCAGTTGTCGTGCCAACGGCAGTGCTGGGTAGCTATGATCGGACAGGATAACCGCTGAAGGCATCTAAGCGGGAAGCCCCCCTCAAAACAAGGTATCCCTGAGGGCCGTGGAAGACCACCACGTCGATAGGCCGGAGGTGTAAGCGCAGCAATGCGTTCAGCTGACCGGTACTAATGGCCCGATAGGCTTGATCCGATCCAGGAACAGCAAGGCTGTTCCAGATCAGACGAAGCATACAACCCCTACAAAATACTTGACTTGGTCCACGTCGCGCTCAAAACAGCGCGACAAAGTGGGTTTTTCTCGGTTTGGTGGTCATAGCGCAAGCAAAACACCCGGCTCCATTCCGAACCCGGCCGTTAAGTGCTGCCGCGCCAATGGTACTGCGTCTCAAGACGTGGGAGAGTAGGTCACCGCCAAACCTAGTAAAACCCAC
>NZ_JAAGOZ010000096.1:0-1777 GCF_010499845.1 Salipiger sp. PrR007
TCAACGCGCTCGGCGACGCAATCCGGCCTGTTTGAAAGGCTTTGCGCGTCCGAGATGTGGCTGCGCTGGTACCGGCGGTATCCACGAGGTCTGCGGCGTCTGCGATGCTCGGGAAGGTGCCGGTAGAACTGCTCGGCGCGACCGTCCTTCGAGTAGGCGTAGCGATAGATCGTCTCGTGGCTCACACGGACCCCATGCTGCTCGAGACGCATCCGGCCGGCGATCTGCTCCGGCGACCAGCCAGCCTTGAGACCATGCGGGGCGGCAGCTTTGAGCTGCGGGTGCTGAATCATCTTGCGGTGAAGGGCGCGGCGCTTCTCGCTCATGGTCTGGGCATTCAGCGCGTAGTATCCCGCGAGCTCGGGCAGGTCGCCGCCATCGAAGTGATTGCGCTTCAGATCGCGGTAGATGGTCGAGGGGGCGCGGCTCAGGCGATCCGCGATCTCGGGGATCGACATTTTGGCCTCGCGCCACTTGGCAATCTTGATCCGCTCCTCGAAACTCAGCTGAAGGTAACAACGACCCATTCCACATCCTCCATGCAAACTTCTGTTTTGATACAGAATTTGCACTTCGTTTGTGAATCCACCCGTGTGAGCTCAAGGGTGGTTGCGACAGGTTCCGCTATCTCAGTTTCACCATTTCCTCTCTGAAGGCTTCCGTTGGCGTGCGCCATCCGAGGCACTTTCGCGGTGTCGCATTCAGCCTCTCGCTGATCTCCTTCATCTGGGGTCCCGAAAGGGATGCGAGAGGCGTATCGCGGGGCAGGACGCGGCGGGCCCGTCCGTTCAGGTTTTCCACCGAGCCTTTCTGCCAGGGTGCCTGCGGGTCGCAGAACCAGGCGGTTGTCCCGATGCCGGCCTCAAGCTTTCGCCAGTCGCGAAACTCGAACCCACGGTCGAAGGTGATCGACTTGCGTGCCGGCTGGGGCAGCGGCGTCATCACGTTCATCAAGCTGTTCATGAAGTGCGTGGAGCTGCGATCGTTGTTGCGGAACAGGACCGCGAAGCGGGTCTTTCTCTCGACCAGCGTTGCGACGTTCATCGAGCCTTGCGCGCGCTCGAAGATCATCAGATCGCCTTCCCATTCTCCGAATGTTTCCCGTGTCTTGACGTACTCTGGTCGCTGATGGATCGAGCGTTCGGGCGGGAAGACCTGGTTGCGGGACCGCCGCGCATACCGGGGCCTGCGTTTCTTGCGCCGGCTGGGCAGGTGTCGGGCCAACTCTTCGGCACGGCCCTCGGGGCCATAGACATGGGCGTAGATGGTCTCGTGGCTGACGGTCACGGGCAGACCATCGAGGCGCATCCGGCCGGCGATCTGCTCAGGCGACCAGCCAGCCTTGAGACGGTCGATAACGGCTTCGCGCAAATCCACAAGCCGGGTCAGCTTGCGCCTCCGGGCCCGGCGGTCGAAGGCTTTGCGCTGCGCGACCATGCCGTAGTAGCCATCGAGGTAGGCGACCTCTTCCGTGCGCGCCGCGAAGGCATTGCGCTTGATCTCGCGGTAGACGGTCGAACGATGCCGACCGATCTCTGCGGCAATCCTGCTGACCGGCAGCTTTGCGTTCAGCAGGTCTTCGATCCTGCGCCGCTCACGCAGGTCCAGCTCTTTGTGCGCCATTGTCCGTTCTCCTTGCTTTCCAGCAAGATAGGGGATTTGTCGCAACCCAGTTTAGAATGTGCCCACGGCGCACACGTTGTTGCAACCAAGTTGAAATGTCCTCGGCTGCGCAAAGCAGAAATGTCTCACCGAGAGTGGAGAAGCATGGCCGGGC
>NZ_JAAGOZ010000097.1:0-1695 GCF_010499845.1 Salipiger sp. PrR007
GCCCTCCTCATGTCGCCTCGTCATGGCGCGCAGATACCCACTTGGGCTGAGGATCGGTGTCGCGGGATCGCCGGCCTTGGCATCGAGGATGAACACGCACCAGGTCGCGTCTTCCACGCCCATCTTCCGCACCGCATCGTCCCAGGCGGAGCGATTGATGCCAAGCTCGGGCAGCCGGCAAAGCGCGGCGACGGTGAAATCATGCAGGTGCAAGCTCGACCAGCCGCCCCGGCCCTGCCGGCGGGCATCGAGGTAGAAGCGCATCTCCTCGGAGGCGAGCGGGATGAATGTCTGGATCGGGATGTTTGTGAGGATTTTGGACTTGTGCTCCGCGGCCCCCGCCCCATTCTTTTCTTCTCGGCAAGACGGCGCGCCGCCCGGCGCGGCGTCCTCCACATTCGTGGGCGCGGGCTCGCCCGCGCTCCGATGATCAACTCTGGCGTTACAAGGTACTTCGTTAAAATCTTGAGTTGTATCTTGTATATAGGACCGCTCGTTTTCATGCGGTTCACCGTGCGTTTCCGACATCGCTTGCAGCAGATCCAGCGCCGCGGTGCAGAGCGCGTCAGCCTCGGCGACATGCGCCTCCAGCTCCTCGAGCGACATCCGGTGCAGCTTGTCCGCGCTTGGCCAGGCCTCGAAGGCGTCGGCAATTTCTTGAACCTCGGCCGCCAGCCCGTGTTCCGCGATCAGCTCAGCGAGGCAACTCTTCAGGTGCTTCTTGTGGATGCTGCGAAGCCCGCGCAGCTTCGCGTGCTGCCGGCGTCCCTCTTCGATCGCCTCGCGGAGCGCCAGGAACTCCTGGCACCTCTTGATGGCCACGGAGAAGTACACGCCGCATCCGACAAAGCCCGAGCGCGCGCCGTTGCCCATGGTGCGCTTCTCGATCAGCCCGGCCGCGACCAGTTGCGCCTCGTCGGCCCGGATCCGGCTTGGCGAGACGTTCCGCTTCTTGGCGATCTCGGATTGCGCGAGATAGCAACAGGGCTCCTCCTCGCCGCTCTTGAAGGCGCGGGGGCGGGTGGCGCCGATCATGGTGCGGAAGGTCGCGAGCGCAGCGCTTCTGACCCCGAGCAGCGGCGCCACGGCGTCAATCAGCGCAACGAAGCCGTCGCGCTCCATACCCTGCGGCAAAGAGGGGAAGGAAATGTGTTGTCGGGCCTCTAAAATGGCTTCAGCCATATGCATCGGTCTGTATTCCTCGTCCGGTATTGGCGAGGCGGCGCCAGACAAGATTTCCCCGTTCGCACAGGTGCGTTTTTCCTTGTCTGCCAATGGGGGAGGCTGATAGAGTCGCAAGTGATGAGGCTTGCTTCCAAGGGTTTGCAGATCCTTGTTCTAAGAGCTCCCCCGTGAAGGTTGCCGCCTTCGCGGGGTTTCTTATTTGGGGGGTGGGGAAACTGCTCCTTTCTTTCCAAGCGCCGCATGCGGCGACGCATGCCTGCCTCTTTTGGTCCGCTCTGCAAGCCGCGAGCTCGCGCGGCAAACGGGCCGCTAGTAATTCACCTGTTCGTAGCCGTAGTTGCCCTGGTAGTCCGACCAGTCCACGAAGACCGATCGGCGCGAAATGTAAGGGCAGCTTTCACCCCAGCCCTCATCGCCGACAAAGGCCGCCGGCAGCGCCGAGGGACTGCTGTCTCGCCAGTAGAAATCCCCCTGCAGGCCGTATCGACCAACGCGCACGCGGCTCCTACG
>NZ_JAAGOZ010000098.1:0-1678 GCF_010499845.1 Salipiger sp. PrR007
GGATAGTACCGTCGTTCCCGGAACAGCCGATTGTACAGATACACGCAGGTGACAACGAGCGCGGACACGATCAACAGAAAGTTTAGCCAGCCGACATAGAAGAGGGAGTAGATAAAGAACCAGATCCCCTCGATGCGTCTTGCGAGAGCCGTTGGGGCGGTATTGATCCGGTGCATTTCGGCTGAGAGGTCGCCTTTGTCCACTGTTAGATCGAGATAGTGGTAGAAGCTTGCCTCATCGTTCACGACGAGGCCGCCTGCGCCCCCAGTCAGAATGTGGCGCACCCCCCCTATCATCCGGTCGGAGAAAGTCGCTGCGCCGGCCGAAATGACCATATCGACGCCGAACTTGGTGATCAGCGCGAGCAGGCGATCCTGACTCTCGGGCTCTGACCAAGCCCCCTCGTCAGGAGGAAAAAGTGTCTCCTGTGCCGGCGGGACAAGCGGATGGCCAAGAAAAATGATGACTGGGGTGTCATCTTCAGGCTTCAGGATATCGCGCAGCCATCTTTCCTGCCAGTCGGTGGGTGTCCGGCCCGTCGCATCGAGAAACACGAGGCGGACCTGGGGCAGGGAGAGCGAATAGAAATGAGGCCCGAAACGCTGGTAGAACCTCGTGCTCCCAAACTCTTCATGCTCGTTTTCCCCGAAGGTCAGCAGATAGGGAACCTCGAGGTGCGACAGAGTGCCAAGCAAAGCGCGGTACTTGTCTTCGCCGCCTCCGCTGACGATATTTCCGGCCGAAACAAGGAACTGGGCTGCCGAGGCATTGATCGAGGGGATGATTTGTTGCTCCAGAACGCCGATGGAGTTGTTGCCTTCTCCGATCACCGCGAAGTCCAAGGGTGCGCCGGGTTTCGCCTCTACAGCGTTCTCGATTCTGTCGATCTGTGCCACCAGAAGAGCACTCGCATCGGGAGCTGATACCAAGAGATAGAGGCGATAGCTGGCGATCGCCAGAATGACCGCGAGATTTGCGTAGAAGACGAAGGCAAGAAGCTTTCGGGTCATCCTGCGAGCGCCTTCGGGCGAAACGCGAAGAATGACACGATCACACCAATGGCCATCCCGATGTAGATCGTCAGGAACCGCCAGGCGAACACGACGAGAAGGAGGTCGTTGGTTTCCATCTGGCCTGCCATGAACCCTGCAAACGCCAGTTCCGCAAAGCCAGCGCCACCGGGGGTCGGTGCGAAATACATCAGGAAGGTCACGACGGAGAGCGTCCCGATCACCTTGAGCCAATCCACCTCCTGCCCGAGGGCCTGGAGAAGAAGAGCGGGAAAGGCGAAGAGCGTCAGCAGGAAGATCAGGGTCGCGAGCACCGCAGCCAGGGCGAACACGCGCGAGCCTCGGGCAAACCTTGCGAAACTTCCGGAAAATTCCTGCGTCTCGCGGTAGACTGCCGCGGTCCAGCGCATGCATCGCTGCCGGCCAATGAGACCGATACGAGCCGCAAATCCGAGTACCCGGCTCAGGAGGGCGGCGATCCAAAATGGCCGGAAGAGGACGATCAGGAAACCAGCCAGATAGATCAAGATGATCCCGGAGAGCGACTGTGTCGTGATACGCGCAACACCCTCAGACGACGCGTTGGGGTAGAGAAACTGAAACAACGGCGCGGCGGTGAAGATCAACAACATGGCGAGGACGGTGCGGATCGTAGTTGCGGCGGCCGA
>NZ_JAAGOZ010000099.1:0-1646 GCF_010499845.1 Salipiger sp. PrR007
CCCCGAGGATCCCGCCCAGCACATCACCTATGCCGAGCTCTACGACAAGGTGAACCGCATGGCCAACGTCCTGCTCTCGCAGGGCGTCATGCGCGGCGACCGGGTGGTCATCTACCTGCCGATGATCCCCGAGGCGGCCTATGCCATGCTCGCCTGCGCCCGCATCGGCGCGATCCATTCCATCGTCTTCGCCGGCTTCTCGCCCGACGCGCTGGCCAACCGCATCAACGATTGCGGCGCCAAGATCGTCATCACCGCCGACACGGCCCCGCGTGGCGGCCGCCGCACCGCGCTCAAGTCCAACACCGACGCCGCGCTGCTGCACTGCTCGGACAAGGTGCGCTGCCTCGTGGTCAAGCACACCGGCGACCAGACCAGCTGGATCGACGGCCGCGATGTCGACGTGAAAGCGCTGATGGAAACCGCCGCGCCGGATTGCCCGCCGCGGCCGATGAATGCCGAAGACCCCCTGTTCATCCTCTATACCTCGGGCTCGACCGGCAAGCCCAAGGGGGTTGTACATTCGAGTGGTGGATATTTGCTTTACGCCGCCCTCACCCACGAGGTGGTCTTCGACTACCACGAGGGCGACATCTACTGGTGCACCGCCGACGTCGGCTGGGTCACCGGCCACAGCTACATCGTCTACGGCCCGCTGGCCAATGGCGCCACCACGCTGATGTTCGAGGGCGTGCCGACCTGGCCCGACGCCAGCCGCTTCTGGCAGGTCTGCGAGAAGCACAAGGTGAACCAGTTCTACACCGCCCCCACCGCGATCCGCGCGCTGATGGGCCAGGGCGACAGCTTTGTCGACGGCTGTGATCTGTCGTCGCTGAAGCTGCTCGGCACCGTCGGCGAGCCGATCAACCCCGAGGCCTGGACCTGGTACAACGACAAGATCGGCAAGGGAAATTGCCCGATCGTCGACACCTGGTGGCAGACCGAGACCGGCGGCCACCTGATGACCCCGCTGCCCGGCGCCCATGCCACCAAGCCGGGCGCGGCGATGAAGCCCTTCTTCGGCATTTTGCCGGTGGTGCTCGAGCCGACCTCGGGCGTCGAGATCTCCGAGCGGCCGACCGAGGGCGTGCTGGCGATCAAGGACAGCTGGCCGGGGCAGATGCGCACCGTCTGGGGCGATCACGAGCGCTTCGAGCAGACCTATTTCCAGCAGTACAAGGGCTATTACTTCTCGGGCGACGGCTGCCGCGCCGACGAGGACGGCGACTACTGGATCACCGGCCGGGTCGATGACGTGATCAACGTCTCGGGCCACCGCATGGGCACCGCCGAGGTCGAAAGCGCCCTCGTCGCCCATGCCAAGGTCGCCGAGGCCGCGGTCGTCGGCTACCCGCACAGCGTCAAGGGACAGGGCATCTACTGCTACGTGACGCTGATGAACGGCATCGAGCCCTCGGAGGAGCTGAAGAAGGAGCTGCGCAGCTGGGTGCGGACGGAAATCGGCCCGATCGCCAGCCCCGATCTCATCCAATGGGCCCCCGGCCTGCCGAAGACCCGCTCGGGCAAGATCATGCGCCGCATCCTGCGCAAGATCGCCGAGAACGACTACGGCGCCCTCGGCGACACCTCCACCCTCGCCGACCCCTCGGTCGTCGACGACCTCATCGAGAACCGCGCGAACAAGG
>NZ_JAAGOZ010000100.1:0-1566 GCF_010499845.1 Salipiger sp. PrR007
TCCACCGCCGCGACGGCCGCGGCGCTCAGCTCCGGTGCCGAGACGGCGCTGTAGTCCTCGGCCCAGGCGACACCGGCCACACCTGCCAGGACAAAGCCCGCCGTCAGGCCCGTGATCATCTTCGCAAACATATGGGTCTCCTCTTTCAAATCGCGTGGGGGCGCCGCTCAGTCGGCGGTGCCCGAGTAATCAAAGAAGCTGCGTTCCTTGGCCTGCTCAGCGGCCCAGTTCACGCCGGTCTGGCCCTGGGCGAGGCCGGCGGCAGCGTTGAGGCGCCACATCTGGCCGAGCATGAAGTTCGTCTCGGCCGCCATGCGGGTGTTGAGATCGACACTCTCCTTGAGCGTCTCCTGATTGGCGATCTCATCCACCAGCCCGTTGACCCGCTCGAGGCTGGATTCCGCTTCCTCATAGGAGAGCTGCGCCGCGGCGATCGCCGTTGCGCTGGTGCCGGCGGTCTGGGCGATGACCTTGTCTTGGGGGTTCTCCGAGGAAGAGAGCTGCGAGAGCCGATCGGAGGTCAGCCCGGCCGAGGCCAGCGTCTCGCGCATCTGCTCGGCGGCGTGCTTTTCGCCCATGGTGACGTCGCCATCGAGGAGGTTGTCGAGCAGGGCGTCGAAATCCCCCATGGCTAGGTCATCGGCAAAGCCGCTGAGATCGGTGATCTTGGCGGCGCGGTCCCGCAGGTCTTCGGTGCTGTTGTAGAGCGTGGCGATGTCATTGAAGCCGGTCAGCGAGTCCCCGATGAACTCGAGGCTGGTGATCTGCTCCATCTGCAGCTCGATCTGCTTTTTCAGCTGCTGGATTTGCTCGATCTGGTTCTCGGCATCCTGCAGCGCCTGCTGCAGCTGCTCCACGTTCTTTGCAAGGTTCGACCCGTCGATGACCGGCACGCCCTGGGCGAGGCCGGGCGCGGCCAGCGAGAGCGCCGCGATGCCGGCTAGGCCGAGGCGGATAGCAAAGCGGCGCAGGGCCGTGCGAGCGGTCCTTTCACTCATCGCGATACTCCCAGAAATTTGTGGCCTGCAGACCTTGGGCGGCGTCCGACATGCCGCGGGCGCCGTCGACCTTCACCTGCGCGGCGCGCAGGCGCAGGGTCAGCGCCATGAGACGGGCCCGCTCGGCCATCATGTAGGTGTTGTGATCGACGGCCTGCTTTTCCGTCTCGGGCCTGGCCTGCTGCAAGAGGCCATAGATGCGCTGCATCGCGTGATCGATCTGGCCATTCACCTCGCCGGCGTAGCCCATGGAGGCCTCCGACCAATTGCCCCATTGCGCCGACGCGCCGTCGACCCCGGCGAGCGTGCCGGTCTGGTCTTTACCGGTGATGAGCGTGAGGTAGGTCTCAAAGTAGCCGCGGATCCGGCGGACGTAGTTCTGGGTCTCGTCGAAGGGCGGCACGCCGCCGTATTTGTCGACATTGCCGGGGCCGGCGTTATAAGCGGCGAGGGCAAAATCGATGCGGCCGTAGGACTTGAGCTGGGCCAGGATGTAGCGCGCCCCGCCGTCGAGGTTCTGCCAGGGATCGCGCGGATCGACGCCAAGATCGGCGGCGGTGCCGGGCAT
>NZ_JAAGOZ010000101.1:0-1485 GCF_010499845.1 Salipiger sp. PrR007
GCCAAAACTCGCCTGTTGGCGCGACAGCAGCCGCGCCTCGTTTCCACGCGCAAAGGTCATGGGATCACTCCATCGGGTTGTCGGGGGTTTCGTAGTAGATCGTCACCGGCAGATCGGCGCCTTTCAGGCTCTCCGCGCCGTCCATCGGCACCACGTCGGTTCCCTGCGGGGCATTGACTCGCAGGTAGGTCACCGCGCCGCCAAGCGAGCGGTCGGCGAGCAGCAGCGCCGCCACGCCCTGCATCAAGGCATCAAGGGCAGCATCGCGCTCCTCGGCGTCCGATCCCTGCACGACGCACTCGAGGTCGATGTCACGCTCGAACTCGCGCGTCCCGGTGCCGAGATGCTGCTCGCCCTCGTCCGGATCTTCCGGCTGGACATTGATCAAGCCCTCGGGCGGGCAAAATTCTGGGTACTCCACCTCGCGCAGCACCCGCGCGGGATGCGGGGCCAGAGCTGCGACCAACGCGGCGATCGCGGTTTCATGGGTGCTTGGCATCATTTGCGCCTTCTCTTGCGGCGACGCAGCGTGCGGAACGCCGTGTCGATGTCCTCGGCAAGGCTGCGCATGGCGAGATGCAGGTTCTTGTCGATGTTGAGCCGGCGTTTCAGTCGAACGCGCGGCACCAGGAAGAACATCGGCACGGTCATCAGCCCGTGCCCAGTCTTCAGCGCGCGCTTGCTCTTCGAGAGCGCGTAGCCGCCCCGCTTGCCCTGGCGCTGGCGCTGGTTGTCGACCACCAGCAGTGAGGCGCCGTGCTCGCGATAGACGAAGCGCAGCGGCCCGAAGCGGTGCTCGGGAAAGTTCGACGGCGTGAGCCGCTTGCGCCCCTCGCCGAGCTTGGGGGCATCCGGGGTCGGGATCGCGAGGTAAAAGCCGTCGGCCGAGCGGATCGTTGCGCCCTCATCGAACACACGCAGCAATTCGGGAGCCTTGGTGTAGATGATCGAGGCGGCCGCCAGCGAAGCCTGACCGCGTGGATAGTCCTTCTGACGCCACGACCGCGCAAGGCGCGGACCAAGCCCGCCCGCCAGCACGTCCTGGCGCAGGAGCCGCTTGGCCCGCGCCCCGGCCGAACGGACCCCGGCGGTGATCGCGCGCTCGGCGAGATCGAGTTCCTCTTCCATGAATTCCTCGAGGTTGCCGGTCAGGGCAACGCTGATCCGCTCCTTCATGCAGGCTGCTCCACGGTGTTCAGCAGCACCTTGTAGCGCCGCGGGTCCCGCGTCCGGACGTGCTGCACCTTGCGCCGCTCGGACCCGATGCCGAGGATCGTCCCCTTGGAGAAGCCCTCGAAATCGGAGGCGAGGATCTCGAACATGCCAGCCTCCGACTGCACCTGCAGGCTGCGAAAATCAGCGATCTCATCCGGCCGCGCCGGAAGCAGCCGCACCGGGCGTGCCACGCCCTCGGGATCGAGGACAGCCTCGATCCCGTGACGCCGGAAGGTCTCTTCGACGCTGCGAAGAAACGGGTCCATCGCG
>NZ_JAAGOZ010000102.1:0-1430 GCF_010499845.1 Salipiger sp. PrR007
GCTCAGCCCTTTGTCGCGGCGCGGTACCACTGGACGATCTCGCGGCGCGCCGCCGGGTCCATCTGGATGGCGTTGGGCGGCGGCATGGCGTGGCTGGCGCCGGCTTGCAGGAAGATCAGCCGCGCGTGGCGGGCGACGTCGGATTCGGTCTCGAGCACCACGCCCTTGGGCGGGTGGTGCAGCCCGTCCCACGAGGGCTCGCGCGCATGGCACATCGAGCAATTGCCGATCACCGCGTGATAGGCGTCCTCGAAGCCCGCCGCCCCGGCGAAACGCTGCTCGGCGGCGGTGAGCGGGCGGGCTCCGGCCTCCTCGTAAGTATCCAGCATCGGCGCGGTGGAGAGCCAGGCGATGGCGATGAAGAGCAGCGCGGTCACCGCCCAGGTCCAGTAGGGCGCCCTCTTGCGCGCGTGCATCGTGTTGAAGAAATGCCGGATCGTCACGCCCATGAGGAAGACCAGACAGGGAATGATCCAGGCGGTCTCGGTGGCAAAGGCCAGCGGGTAGTGGTTCGACAGCATCAAAAAGACGACCGGCAGCGTCAGGTAGTTGTTGTGCGTCGAGCGCAGCTTGGCGATCTTGCCGTACTTGGGATCGGGGGTGCGGCCGTTCTTCAGGTCGTCCACCACGATGCGCTGGTTCGGCATGATGATGAAGAAGACGTTGGCGGTCATGATCGTCGCGGTGAAGGCGCCGAGGTGCAAGAGCGCGGCGCGGCCGGTGAAGACCTGATTGTAGCCCCAGGACATCACCACCAGCATCCCGAAGAGCAGCACCATCAGCAGCGTCGGCGTCTCGCCGAGCTTGGACTTGCAGAGCCGGTCGTAGACCAGCCAGCCGAGGGTCAGCGACAGCGCCGAGATCACGATGCCCTGGAAGAGCGAGATGTCGGCCTTGGTGGGATCGATCAGGAAAAGCTCGCCGCCCGCCCAGTAGACGATCATCAAGAGCGCCGCGCCCGAGAGCCAGGTGGCGTAGCTCTCCCATTTGAACCAGGTCAGGTGGTCGGGCATCGCCTCGGGCGCCACGAGGTACTTCTGGACATGGTAGAACCCGCCGCCATGGACCTGCCATTCCTCGCCATGCGCGCCGACCGGCAGGTGCGGCGCCTTGCGCAGCCCGAGGTCGAGCGCGATGAAGTAAAAGGACGAGCCGATCCAGGCGATCGCGGTGATCACGTGCAGCCAACGCACGGCGGAGCCGAGCCAATCCCAGATGATGGCAAGATCGTACATGCCCGTCTCTCCCTGTTGCGGTGTTGCGCGGCAGCCTAGGCCGGGCGCGATTATTCTGCTATCTCCAGCATCACCCAAGCAGTTTCAAGTTTTGCCGAAGAATGTCCTATCTCGACAATATCCGCACCTTCGTCCGTGTCTACGAGTTGGGCAGCATGTCCGCCGCGGGCCGCGACCTGCGAATCTCACCGGCGG
>NZ_JAAGOZ010000103.1:0-1410 GCF_010499845.1 Salipiger sp. PrR007
ACGTTTCCCTCCATCTCCAATGCGATCCAGGGCGCCAGCAGCTCGCCGTGCAGCGTGGCGGAGACACCGGGGAAGAGCCGCATGAACTCGTCGAGCGTCTCCGAGATCATCGGAGCGGCACTGCCGTCCTCGAGCTCGACGCCGGCCCATCCCACCCCGAACCGCAGGAGAAGCAGCTTGACCACGTATCGCGCGGCGAGGCCCCGGAGGGCTTCGTCGTGTTCCGGTCCGAGGTTCTCCTCGTCGTGGATCTCGGCCTCGAGTTGCAGCTCCTCGGGCAGGTTCTGCCGGGCAAGCCGCAGCGCCGCCGCCTCGGCCTCGCGATAGTCCGCGTAGCCGAACGGCCTGCAGGAGACCGTGACGCCGTAGCCGAGGTCGATCTCGCGCGGCTCGGAGCCGCGCCGGTGAAGACGCAGGACCATCAGGCCGGGTTGGCGTAGCTGGCGGTGCTGTTCTTGAGCGTGATGGTCATCAGCTCGGCACCGTCCGCAGGCCGATTGGCCCGCCAGTTGAACGACGACGACAGGATACCGCGCCCCTCGACCGGCACGCCGGTGCGCTCGAGCCGAACGTTCGGACAGACGATCTCGAGCGAGCGCGTCGCGCTGATCTCCCACTTGAAGCCCAGCGAGAACGCCCCGCCGGTATTGGCGAGATCGTAGATCACGCGATCCTGGAAGCGCGCGCCCAGCGTGCCCGAGAGTTCCCAGAAGCCGGGCTGCATGGCGGCCGCCGTGGGCAGACCGTTGAGCGCCTCCTGGTCCGGCTCGATCCCGCTGTTCAGCGTCAGCGCCGCCTGGGTCACTGCCCCGGCGACCGCGCCATCCATCAGCAGCGCCGCCTGGAAGCCGACCGGCACAGGATCGGGCGCATATTGCACGGGCGTCGCGTCGAGCGTGGTGGGCTTGCCCACCTCCTGGCGACCGGCGAGATTGAAGGTGACCCGCTGGCGCTGGCCGTTCTTCTGCCCCGAGAGCTCGAGCCCGGTCATCGCCAGGCTGTCCTGGACGAAATGCTGATTGATGCCGGTGTGCGAAATCCCGTGCGTCCTGAGGCGGATCACCTGCTGGCGCGGCACGTTGAAGACGTGGCTGAAATCCTCTGTCCCGGTGGTCACCGGATCGCCGAAAAGCTGCTGCAGGTGCCAGCCGATCGAGTTCAGCCCCATTGGCACCGTCATGGAGCCCGTGAGGTTCTCGAGCCCCGCGACCACATCGCCCGGCATCGAGTCGCCGTAGGCGGCTTCGTCGTTTGCGAGCTCGCCGGTGGGCGACACGTTGTAGGAATAGAAGGGCATCAGCCGGAAGGCACCATCGGCCGCCGCCTCGGCGGTGCCAAAACTCGCCTGTTGGCGCGACAGCAGCCGCGCCTCGTTTCCACGCGCAAAGGTCATGGGATCACTCCATCGGG
>NZ_JAAGOZ010000104.1:0-180050 GCF_010499845.1 Salipiger sp. PrR007
AAACCGGCACCGTCAAAAAACGTCACCGTCATCCACCTGCGATGTCGCTCAGCACTCAACTGCGATGTCGCGCCACAACGGAGGCAGGAATACATGCGACGAAGCGTTCGGCTGACCGGCATCAAGGTTGTCACCAAGGCTAATGGGCGGCGTTACATCTACCGCCGCGTCGGCAGTCGCCTGATACCGTTGCCAAATTTGCCCGAGAACCACCCAGATTTTCTCAAGGCCTACCAGGAGGCGGGGAATGCGTCAGCGCCCCAGAGAGCAGGATCAGGGACGATTGCCGCACTCTGCGGCGCATACCTCGACTCCAATGAGTATCGCAGCCTCGCGGCCAGCACGCGCGCCGTCTGGCGACGGTTGATGGATCGCATTCGCGAAGATCGCGGCAAAGGCTTAGTGAAGGACCTCCGATCGCACCACCTGCGGAAGGACATCCGTGCCTTTTCACCCGGCGCCTCATCCATGCGGCTCAAGGCATGGCGCTCGCTGATGCGCTTTGCCGTCGACGAAGGCTGGATCACCGCCGATCCATCGATTGGCCTCAAGCCAGTGAAGGGTGTGGTGACACCTCACCGCCAATGGACGCGCGACGAAATCGAGAAGTACCGACAGCACTGGCAGGCCGGGACACCGCAGCGCGTCGCCTTTGAGGTGATCTACTGGACCGGCGCTCGGTGCGTCGATGCGGTCAACCTGGGCTTCCAAGCGGTAGGGAATGACGGATGGCTTCGCTTCACGCAGGTAAAAACCGGCGGACCAGCGGTTGCCCCCGCGACCTGCCGGCTTCCGACTTGGGCGCTCGCCATGATCGAGGATCACCAGCACTTCCTCGACGCCATGCCGCGCAATCGCCTGCTATGGATCGTGACGCAAACCGGCAAGCCACGGTCGGTGAAAGGACTGTCGCAGTGGATGTCGGCCAATGCCTCGGCCGCGGGCCTGCCTCACGACTGCACCGCCCACGGACTGAGAAAAGCTCGAGCAGCGGCGCTCGCAGAGTCGGGGGCGTCGACACACCAGATTGGTGCCTGGACTGGGCACGAAAGCCTGTCTGAAATCTCGCACTATACGAAGGCAGCCGACCGAAAGGCCCTCCTCGCGGGACCAGAACAAGAACAGAACACGGGAAACCCCACAGGAAAAGTTTCCAACATCAGCGCCCAACGCACTGACAAATAATCCATTTTGGAGAGTAGTGGCGCACCCGATAGGATTCGAACCTATGGCCTCTGCCTTCGGAGGGCAGCGCTCTATCCAGCTGAGCTACGGGTGCCTAGGGCGGGTCTTACGGCAAAGCGAAACGCTCCGCAATCGCAAATCCGGCGTGCCGCGGCGTTCTTTGCGACGAAGTTTCCTCGGCGCCTGCCCCAAGGACGCACGTGTTTTCCGAGCCTTGTGAGGACGGGTCACGCGCGGCCGCGCGCAGGGTCCTTGGCTTTGCGCATGCGCGCGCCGTGGCCTGTGCTGTCTCATTTCCGCAGTTCCTCCGTCGCCGAGCCGTGGCTCGCGCGATCGGACCTTGGCGTACAAAAAACCCCGTCGCCGTGCGAATCTGCCTCGCCCGCGACTGGCCCCTACTTCCGGCGCAGTCGTGACAGCGCCTCATCCTCGATTTCCCAGGCGGCAATGCCGTCACGGATGCCCGCTGCCATCGAGGCGCGCCAGGCGCGGTCCTGAAGGTGCCGCAGGTCCTCCTCGGTCGACAGGAAACCGACCTCGATCAGGGCCGAGGGAATGTCGGCGGCCTTGAGCACCGAGAATCCCGCCTGCCGCTGCGGGCGCTTGTGCACCTGTCCCACCGCGTTGCGGATCCCGGCGACCAGGTGCGCCGCCAGCGCCTTGCCGCGTGGGGCGTTCTCGAGCCTGGCAAGGTCCATCAGAACGTTCGCCACCCGGTCGTCCGAGCCCGAAAGGTCGAGCCCCGCGAGGATGTCGTCCCGGTCGTGGCGCTCGGCGAGCGCCGCCGACGCGGCGTCCGAGGCGGCGTCGGCAAGCGTGTAGACCGTGGCACCATGGGCCACGCCCTGCTCGATCGCATCGGCATGCAACGACAGGAAAAGATCGGCGCTGGCGTCATGCGCCAGGGCCACCCGCCCCTCGAGCGAGACGAAGACATCCGCGTCGCGGGTCATCAGCACCTCGTAGCCGGCGCGACGCAGCACGTCGCGCAGGTCGCGCGCGAAGACCAGCATGAGGTCGGCCTCGTTGTGCCCGTCGCGCTGCGCGCCCGGATCGATGCCCCCGTGCCCCGGGTCGAGAACGATGCGCAGCGGCGCGCCCTCTGCGCGGCGCGGGGCGGCCTTGGCACGCGGCTCGGGCAGGTCCCAACGCGGATCGCGGGGCAGGCCGGAGCGGGAGGCCATCGCCTCCGCGCTGGTGGGGGAGAGACGCAGGGCGAGAGCGGCCCCGCCGGTCTCCTCGGAGACCTTCATCTCGGCGCGATCAAGGCGCATCGGCCCGGCAAGCTCGGCCACAAGCCGCGACCAGCCAGAGCGGAACGGGCCCATGTGCAGGGACTTGACCGCCGCAGAGCGGTTCATGGCCTCGGGGTCGGCGCCGGTCCAGTCCACCTCGCGGAAGTCGAGCACCAGCCGCGGCGGATCGATCAGGGTGAAGGCACGCCAGGGGACTCCCTGGCTGATCGAAAGCGTCAGCTCCGCGCCCCTGCCCCAGCCGGCATCGACTGCGGCGCCTTCGATGAAGCGCGCCTGCCCGCCAAGCGCGAGGTTCTGCGCTTGCGCGCCGGTGCCAAGCAGGGCGCAGAGCGCCGCTGCCGTGATGATCCGGAATAAACTGCCCATCTGCCTGTCTGTCTTCTTGTTGTTGGCAGGCACACTAGCAGCGCGGCAGCGGATTCGCACGTGGCATGGAGGGCACATGGGCACATGCCGACAGGCGCGCGCCCCGCCCCATGCAGGAAGTCGCACGGCCCGCGGGCATCATGAAAACGTCAGACCCGCGCCTCCATGAAGGTCTTGAGCCGAGCCAGCCCTTCCTCGATCTCCGCGGTGCCGCGGGCGTAGGAGAAACGCAGGGTCCCCGCCCCGCGCGCCGGGTCGAAATCGAGCCCGGGCGTCACCGCCACCCCGGCCTTGTCGAGAATCTCTGCGGCAAAGGCGCGGCTGTCGTCAGTCAGGTGGCTGACGTCGGCGTAGACGTAGAAGGCCCCGTCAGGCGGCGCGATGCGGTCGAAGCCGGCCCTTGGCAGCCCCTCCATCATCAGCGCGCGGTTCTTCGCGTAGACCGCGAGGTTGGCCTGCAGCTCCTCGGTGGCATCCATTGCCGCGAGCGCCGCCACCTGCGAGGCGTTGGGCGCGCAGATGAAGAGGTTCTGCGCCAGCCGTTCGACCTGCCGCACCTGGGCCTCGGGCACCACCAGCCAGCCGACCCGCCAGCCGGTCATCGAGAAATACTTCGAGAAGGAGTTGATCACGCAGACATCGTCCGAGACCTGCAGGGCCGTGACGGGCTTCTTGTCGTAATCGATGCCGTGGTAGATCTCGTCAGACAGGAAAGACGCACCGCGCGCCTGCACCGCTTCGATCAGCGCCGCCAGCTCGGGCTTGCCCAGCATCGTGCCGGTGGGATTGCTCGGCGAGGCAACCATGGCCCCCTCGTACGCCACACCCGCCAGGTCCCCGGGGGTGAGCTGGTAGCGGTTCTCGGGGGCGGTCTGCACTTCGACCGGGCGCAGATCGAGCGCCTTGAGGATCTGCCGGTAGGACGGGTAGCCGGGCGCGCCGAGCGCCACGCGGTCCCCGGCGTCGAAAAGCGCCGAGAACGCGAGGATGAAACCGCCCGAGGACCCGGGTGTCACCACGACGCGGTTCGGGTCGAGATCGACATCGTACCATTCGCCGTAGAGCCGGGCGATGCGCGCCCGCAGCTCGGGAATGCCAAGCGCCACCGTGTAGCCGAGCGCATCGCTCTCCATCGCGGCGGCCAGCGCCTTGCGGGCTGCCTCGGGCGCAGGAGAGCTGGGCTGGCCGACTTCCATGTGGATGATGTGGCGGCCTGCGGCCTCGGCGGCCCGGGCCTGCTCCATCACGTCCATCACGATGAAGGGATCGACCGCCCCCCGACTTGAGTTTCGCATGTCTCTCTCCCATGGTGGCTCGGCACATCGTCTTCGGGCGGAGTACGAAGCTTCCGGAGGAGGGTCAATGCCGGGACCGCGCGCCGCGCTGCGCCTCATCGCCACGCTCTGCGCGCTTGCGCTTCTGCTTGCGGCACCCGCCGCGCGTGCTGCGACGCTCTTGCGCGACGCCGACCTAGAGCACGCCCTGACCGAGATCGCCGCCCCGGTGCTGCGCGCCGCCGGGCTGAGCCCCGGGCAAGTCGATGTGCTGGTGATCAAGGACGACCGGATGAACGCCTTCGTCGCCGACACGACGCGCATCTTCATAAATTCCGGGCTGATCTTGAAGCTCCCCAATGCCAAGTCCCTGCAGGCGGTGATCGCCCATGAGGCGGCGCATATCACCGGCGGACATATCACCCGGCGCATGGACAACATGCGCGCGGCGCGCAACGCGGCGGGGCTCGGTCTCGTGCTGGCCGCGGCGGCGGGCGCCGCCACCGGCAGGGCCGATGCCGCGGCGGGGCTTGCGATCGGCGCGCAGAGCACGGCCATGCGCAGTTTCCTCGGCCACAGCCGCGCCGAGGAAAGCTCGGCGGACATCGCCTCGATCCGGACCCTGGTGCAGGCCGGGATCGACCCGCGCGGGGCTTTGCAGGTGCAGGAGATATTCCTCGGGCAGGAGGCGCTGAACGTCGGCCGGCAGGATCCCTACATGCAGAGCCACCCGCTGACCCGCGACCGCTACCGCGCGGCGCAGGGGCTGGTGGCGGCGGCGAAGGTGCCCGAGCGCAACGACCCCAACGCCGATTACTGGTTCCTCCGCGCCCGGGGCAAGCTCTCGGCCTTCTTGCGCGCGCCGGGCTGGACGCTGGGGCGTCTTGGCGACAGCGGCAGCCGAGACATCGCGCTCATGCGCGAAGCGGTGGCGCGGCACCGGCAGACCGACCTGCCCGGTGCGCTCAAGGCCATCGATGGCGCCCTCGCCCTGCGCCCCAAGGATCCCTACTACCACGACCTCAAGGGCCAGATCCTGCTCGAGGGCCGCCGCCCCGCCGACTCCGCCCGGGTCTACGCGCAGGCGCGCGACCTTGCCCCGCGCAACGCGCAGGTGCTCGGCGGGCTTGGCCGGGCGCAGCTTGCCTCCGGACAATTCGCGGCGGCGCTGGCGACGCTGGAGGAGGCACGCGGCCGGGATTGGGCCGATCCGCGCATCCTGCGTGATCTCTCGGTCGCCTATGCCCGGGCCGGGAACAACGGCATGGCGTCCGAGGCGACGGCGCAGCGCTACGCGCTGGAAGGGCGCATGCAGGACGCCGGAATTCATGCCAAACGCGCGGTGGATCTGCTGCCGCGTGGATCCGCCCCGTGGAACCGCGCGCAGGATGTGCTAGACGCATCGGAGCGCGCCGCAAGGAAACGCTGAGATACCGCCCGAGCGGGCGCCCTGACCGACGGAGACAAGATGCAGACCCCTACGACCCGACGCACCGCCTTTCGCCGCGCCGCCGCTTCGCTGGCCGTGGCCACCGGCCTCATGGCGCCCCCGGCGCTGGCACAGGACCTCGACCTCCAGAAGCTGACCCCCGAGCAGCGCGAGGCTTTCCGGGCAGAGGTGCGCGAGTACCTGCTCGACAACCCCGAGGTGATCATGGAGGCCGTCAACGCGCTCGAGACCAAGCAGGCCGAGCAGCAGGCCGCGGCCGACGACCAGTTGGTCTCCTCAAACGCGGACATGCTCTTTGACGACGGCTACAGCTGGGTCGGCGGCAACCCCGACGGCGACGTGACCATCGTGGAGTTCTCGGACTACCGGTGCGGCTACTGCCGCAAGGCCTTCCCCGAGGTCGAGGAACTGGTGAAGAACGATGGCAACATCCGCATCATCATCAAGGAGTTCCCCATCCTTGGTCAGGACAGCATGACCTCGTCGCGCTTCGCGCTGGCGACCATGCTGGTGGCGGGTCCGGACGCCTACAAGCAGATGCACGACGCGCTGATCTCGCTCAAGCAAGAGCCGTCGGAACCCGTGCTGTCGAAGCTTGCGACCACGCTGGGGCTCGATGCGGACGCGATCCTTGCCAAGATGAGCGATCCCGAGGTCGATCGCCGCATCGGCGAGACCCACGAGCTGGCGCAGCGGCTGCAGATCAGCGGCACGCCGACCTTCGTGTTCGGCGACCAGATGCTGCGCGGCTACGTCCCGATCGACGGCATGCGGCAGATCGTCAAACAGGTGCGCGAAGAGAGCTGAGTCTACTCGGCAGGAGAGGCGGCCTTTGCCGCCTTCGCCCGCGGACCGGCGTTTGTCGGTCCCGGTGCGGTCTTGGCCGGATCCATGGCAGCGGGAAACCAGAGGCGTGCGCAAGTGCCCGTCCCGGAGCGCGGCGTGCTCAGCTCGAAATCGCCGCCCGACTGCTCGGCAAAGCCCCGCAGCATCGCCAGCCCCAGCCCCGACCCCTGCCCGACCGGCTTGGTGGTGAAATAGGGCTCGCAGACCAGCGGCATGAGATCGGCGGGGATACCGGGGCCGGTGTCGCTGAGCTCGAAGCAGACGCCGGGACGTCCTGCGCGCGGCGCTGCTCCGGCCCGCAGCGCAATCTGTCCGCCATCCGGCATCGCGTCGCGGGCATTCGAGATCAGCTCGAGCAGGCAGGTCTGCAGGTTCGGCCCGTCGACGCGGATTTCCGGCAGCGCGGGCCCCACGTCCACCGTCAGCTCATGCCTTGACCCGAGCAGCTCGGCCGCGCGTTCGGGAAGGTTGCGAAGCGCCTCTTCGGGAGACATCGAGACCGGTTTGAGCCGCGCGCAGCTCGCCATGGCCAAGAGCTGCGCCGTCCGCGCGGCGCCGCGGCGGGCCGCGCGCTCGGCCTCGGCCATCAGCGCGTCGCGCTCGGCGGGAATGGGTGACAGGCGCGCCAGCTCCATGTTGCCAAGCACCACGGTCAGGAGATTGTTGAAGTCATGCGCGACACCGCCGGTCAGCTGCTCCATGGCGCGGCCGCGCTCCGCCACGAGAGCTTGGTCGCTTGCCACGTCCAGCGCCTCGCGCGTGCGCATCACGGACCAGGCCACGCGGACGAAATAAAGGTAGCAAATCACCAGCGCGGCGCTCACCAGAAGGGTGTCCGGGCTGCCCGGATCGGTGATCCAGAGCCAGGCGGCGCGCGCCAGCACCCCGACCCCCCTGAGCGCCAAGTCCAGCACCAGCAAGAGCCGCATCCGCACCCGGCAGGTCAGCGTGTTGAGCAGCGCCAAGAAGACGAAGAGCAGCGACAGGATTCGCAGACTCGGCGTGTCCTGCACCCAGAGGATCATCCCGCCCGCAATATAGACGGCCCCCGACAGCAGCAGCGTCGCGATCGGCAGCAGGAGCTGGCCCCGGTACCCTTGATCCGGGAGCGCGCTGACGGTGTAGAAATGCAGGCCGAGGGTGAGCAGCATCGCCCCGAGCCAGGGCAGCAGCAGCGGCACATCCATAAAGGCCCATATGGCCAGCGTCGCTCCCGCGACCATGGCGATGCTGAGAAGCCCCTGCGAGCGCAGCCCCTCGAGCGCCCGCACTTCGGTGAAGTCCAGCAACTTTCCGAAAGGCGGGATCATCCCGCCCGATGCGCCGGACTTGTGCACCGGGCCTACTCCGCGGCCTGTGCTTTGGCGACCTCCGCAGCGTCGATCTGCGCCGCCTTCTTCTCGACCTCCTCGACGATGTGGTCGATCATCTGGTCGTTGGACATCTTGTGGCTGGCCTTGCCCGCCAGGTAGACCATGCCCGAGCCCGCGCCGCCGCCGGTGAAACCGACGTCGGTCATCAGCGCCTCGCCCGGTCCGTTCACCACGCAGCCGATGATCGACAGCGACATCGGCGTCTTGATGTGCTCGAGCCGCTGCTCCAGCGCCTCGACGGTCTTGATCACGTCGAAGCCCTGCCGCGCGCAGGACGGGCAGGAGATGATGTTGACGCCGCGGTGGCGCAGCCCGAGAGACTTGAGGATCTCGTAGCCCACCTTCACCTCTTCGACCGGGTCGGCCGAGAGCGAGACGCGCAGCGTGTCGCCGATGCCCATCCAGAGAAGCTGGCCAAGGCCAATGGCGCTCTTGATCGTACCAGAAGTCAGCCCGCCCGCCTCGGTGATGCCGAGATGGATCGGTTTGTCGGTCGCCTCGGCCAAACCCATGTAGGCGGCAGCCGAGAGGAACACGTCCGAAGCCTTCACCGAGATCTTGAACTCGTGGAAGTCGTTGTCCTCGAGAATGCGGATGTGATCGAGCGCGGACTCGACCATCGCCTCGGGGCATGGCTCGCCATATTTCTCGAGCAGGTGCTTTTCCAGCGAACCGCCGTTCACCCCGATGCGCATCGAGCAGCCGTTGTCGCGGGCAGCCGCGATCACCTCGCGCACCCGCTCGGGGCTGCCGATGTTGCCGGGGTTGATGCGCAGGCAGGCGGCGCCGGCCAAGGCGCTCTCGATGCCGCGCTTGTAATGGAAATGGATGTCGGCGACGATCGGCACCGGGCTTTCGCGAACGATCTCTTTCAGCGCCTTCGAGCTGGCCTCGTCGGGCACAGAGACGCGAACGATATCGGCCCCGGCCTCCGCGGCGCGCTGCACCTGTTCGATGGTGCCGCGGATATCGGTGGTGACGGTGTTGGTCATGGTCTGCACCGAAATCGGTGCATCCCCGCCCACCGGCACGTTGCCCACCATGATCTGCCGAGACTTGCGGCGCTCGATGCTGCGCCAAGGGCGGATCGGGTTGTGGCTCATGAGCTGGACGCCTCCTGAGGGCAAACGTTGGTATTCGGCCTCAACATAGCGTCCGCGGCCGGGCGAAACCAGAGGTCAGCGGCGGCAGAGTGCAGATGGAAAAGCGCAAAGGCGTGAGGATGGGCTCAGTCTGTCTGGACCAGATCGCTGCTCAGCTCGGCCACGACCCGCGACAGATCGGCATCCCGGCTGAGATCGGCGACCTTGAAGGCCGAGGTCAGATGCTCGACCGACAGCGGCAGGTTCTTGGTCACCGTACCCGCGGCACCGACCGGACCGTAGGTCTGCCCATTCACCGCGAAGTAGACTGCACCGGACTCTCCGACCCGCACGTTGGCCGGGTCCTGCATGGCGGGGGCTGTCCAGGTGTCGCCCGCGCGCATGGTCTTCTCGAAGATCACCGAGCCGTCCGCCGACCGGACGCGCACCCAAGCCGGGCGCACCGCGATCATCGTCACCCCGGGGGCGCTGTCCTGCAGAACCTTGGGCGCGCCGGGCTGGCTCACCGAGGGGGCGGCCTGTGCGAGTTGGGTCTGTGCGGGCGCGGGCACCAGCGTTTCGTTCAGCTTGGCCAGAACGCGCTGAAGATCGCCGTCCTTTGCAGGCTCGGCGGGCTTGTAGGCGGCGGTCACCACCTCGGGCAGCAGCGCCACATCGCGGGTCACTTGGCCCTTTGGACCGAGCGGGCCAAGGGTCTGCCCGTTGGTGGCGAGATAGAGCGCGCCCGACTCGCCGACGGTGAGGCTGGCCTCGGTCTGGCCCTCGGGCACGGTCCAGGTGTCGCCCGGCTCCATAACCCGCTCATAGAGCACGGAGCCGTTCGCGCCGCGCACGCGCACCCAGGCCGGGCGCACGGCGACCAGCGTGACGGTGCTCGCGTTGAGCGCGGTCTGCGCCGGCAGCGGCGCGGGAAGGCTGGCCACCTGCAGCGCGGCCTCGGCTGTGGCGGTGTCCACCTGCGGCAACTGGTTGCGCGCGGCCTCGGCAAAGGCGCCCACGGTCGCGGGGTCCAGCGACGAGATCGGCGCGTCGCGCGCCACAAGAACCGGGACGTCCAGCGCCTTGGGCCGGTAGAGCCGATCCAGCGCCTCGTTCGACGGAGGCGAGAAGGGACCCGCGCCGTCGGCGCTCGCCACCTGCTCGTCGCCCTCTGCGGGCGGCGTGACGGTGGCCTGCACCGGGTCGAGATCGCTCAGCACCAGCGGCGTCTGGTCAACCGGCGCAATCTGCACCCGCTGCACCTCGCGCAGCACGGCGAAGCCGCCATACCCGATGCCCCCGAGCAGGGCGATCAGCACCAGCAACGAGCCGATGGCGCCGGGCTCGATACGCGAGAAGAAGGAGTCGCCCGCCGGCACGAAGGGCATGCGGGGCTGTTCGAAGATGTCGCGCGCCGCCGGGGCCGGGAAGTTGCCCTGCCCCTTGCGGATCGTCGAGGCCTTCTCGGACATGCCATGGGCGACGGCAAAGCCGCTTTCCTCGCAGAAGAGCCGGTAGCACTCGTCGGGGTCCATACCGAGGTAGCGAGCATAGGAGCGCACGTAGCCAGCGATGAAGCCGGGCGTGTCAAAGGCCGAGGGATCGCAGTTCTCGATCGCCGCGATGTAGCTGGCCTTGATGCGCAGCTCGCGCTGCACGTCGAGGAGCGATTTGCCCATGGTGGCACGCTCGCCGCGCATGACATCGCCAAGCTCGAGCGTGAAGTCGTCGAAGCCGCGCGGACCTTCATCCGCGTTCATTTCGTCTTCGGACATGCGAGGGGAATTACGCCCAATCATGCGTTCCGCCTTGTGCTCCACCGTCTCAGACTGCGCCTGCCAAATCACGGGCTCGCGATTCGGGTCGCGGCCTTTATTGAGGCTACGTTAGCACAGAACAACTGAAATTACACAAAATCAGGGGGTCATCGGCGCCCTTCTGCGCAGGATGCGTGGCTTTTCCCCATTCCGCGGCGGCCGGTTCCGGAACAAAGCGAGACCCCGCGATTTTGGAAACCGCGGGGCCGAGAAAGCGCAGCGTTAGCGCCGAAGATCGCGATGGACCGCGCGGTTCAGGCGCTCATGTCCTGCCGGTTGAGCGCACAATGCGACCAGAGCGCGTCCATCGCCTGGATCAGCTTGTCCATCTCGTTCGGACCATGCACCGGCGAGGGGGTGAAGCGCAGCCGCTCGGTGCCACGCGGCACGGTGGGGAAGTTGATCGGCTGCACGTAGATGCCGTAGCCCTCGAGCAGCATGTCCGACAGCTTCTTGGTGTGCACCGGGTTGCCGACGATCACCGGCACGATGTGCGAGCCGTGGTCGATGATCGGCATGCCCAGCCCCTTGAGCCGCAGCTTGAGGATCTTCGCCTGGGTCTGGTGCCGCTCGCGCAGCGCCTGGTCCTGCTTGAGATGAGCAATCGAGGCCGCCGCCCCTGCCGCAACCGCCGGCGGGATCGAGGTCGTGAAGATGAAGCCCGGTGCATAGGAGCGCACCGCGTCACACATCTTCTCGGACGCTGCGATATAGCCGCCGAACACGCCGAAGGCCTTGCCGAGCGTGCCGTTAATAATGTCGAGCCGGTGCAGCAGGTTGTCGCGCTCGGCAACACCGCCGCCGCGCGGGCCGTACATGCCCACCGCATGCACCTCGTCAAGATAGGTCAGCGCGCCGAACTCATCGGCCAAATCGCAGAGCGCCTCGATCGGGCCGAAGTCGCCGTCCATCGAGTAGACCGACTCAAACGCGATGAGCTTCGGCGCGGCGGGATCGTCAGCCTCCATCAATTCGCGCAGGTGCTGCACGTCGTTGTGGCGGAAGATGCGCTTGGCACCGCCGTTGCGCTTGATCCCTTCGATCATCGAGGCGTGGTTCAGCTCGTCCGAATAGATGATCAGCCCGGGAAAGAGCTTCGGCAGAGTCGAGAGCGTGGCATCGTTGGCGATATAGGCCGAGGAGAAGACCAGAGCCGCCTCTTTCTGGTGCAGATCGGCCAGTTCGGCCTCGAGCCGCTTGTGATAGACGGTCGTGCCCGAGATGTTGCGCGTGCCACCCGAGCCGGCACCGGTGGCGTCGATGGCTTCGTGCATGGCCGCGAGCACTACAGGGTGCTGGCCCATCCCCAGGTAGTCGTTTCCGCACCAGACAGTGATCGGCATCTCGCTGCCGTCCGGCTTGCGCCAGGTGGCGTGCGGAAAACGGCCGTTCTTGCGCTCGATGTCGATGAAGGTGCGATAGCGCCCCTCGGCGTGGAGACGGTCCAGGGCTTCGTCGAGCTTCGCGGTGTAGTCCACCGGTATCTCCTTCCTTCATCTTGCAGAGGCCGCGTTCTGCGCAGCACTTATACGGTCTAAGGGGCCGCATTCATGGTCGTGAATGGATACCGTCCGGGCCGCCCCATGTCCACGCTTTAGAATGAGACTAACGGTCGCGCCCTTGATTTAAATCAAGACTTTTGGACTAAGGTTTCAAGGTCAGGTTTCCAATAGTGCCCAGCTGCGCCCAATAGGCGCCAGGTCGCTGCACCGCCAGGCAAGGCACGCAACTGGCCTCCGGCGCAGACATTTCGCGCCCCAACCCCTGATTTTCAGGGGCGCTGAGGCGGCTTGCTGCCGGGCTGTCCTCCGAGCTCTTGCGGTCTGGACAGCGGCGGGCCCGGTGATACGCTCCGCGCAACTCGCAAGAAGGAACACCCAAATGGCTCAAGAAAACGTGTCCCTCGACACCGTCCTCACAAAGATCGATGCCGATCTTCCAGTCGCGCTCGACCGACTGCTCGAGCTTCTGCGAATCCCTTCGATCTCGACCGATCCCGCCTACAAGGAGGCCTGCGACAAGGCCGCGGACTGGCTCGTGGCGGATCTCGCCAGCATCGGCGTCGAGGCCAGCAAGCGCCCCACTCCGGGCCATCCGATGGTCGTCGGGCACGTCGACGGGCCGGGCCCGCACGTGCTGTTCTACGGGCACTATGATGTGCAGCCAGTAGACCCGCTCAACCTGTGGAACCGCGACCCGTTCGATCCGGCGATCGAGGACACGGCCAAGGGCAAGGTGATCCGCGGCCGCGGCTCCTCGGACGACAAGGGTCAGCTGATGACCTTCATCGAGGCCTGCCGCGCCTGGAAGGCCGTGCATGGCACCCTGCCCTGCAAGATCACCTTCTTCTTCGAGGGCGAAGAGGAAAGCGGCTCGCCGTCCCTCATCCCCTTCATGAAAGAGAACGCCGAGGAGCTGAAACAGGCCGAGATCGCGCTGATCTGCGACACCGGCCTCTTCCAGTCGAAGACCCCGGCGATCATCACCCGACTGCGCGGGCTCCTGGGCGAGGAGCTGACCATCAAGGCGGCTGACAAGGATTTGCATTCCGGCATGTACGGCGGCGTCGCGATGAACCCGATCCGCGTACTCACCAAGATCCTCGGCGGGCTCTTCGACGAGAACGGCGTTATTCAGGTGCCCGAGATCTACGAAGGCGTGCCCGAGCTGCCCCCGGAAATCCTCGAGCAGTGGAAGGCATTGAACTTCGACGACGCGGCCTTCCTTGGCAGCGTCGGCCTGTCGCAGCCTGCAGGCGAGAAGGACCACCTTCCGATCGAGATGATCTGGTCGCGCCCCACCGCCGAGATCAACGGCATCTGGGGCGGCTACACCGGCGCGGGCTTCAAGACCGTGCTGCCCGCCGAGGCCTCTGCCAAGATCAGCTTCCGCCTTGTCGGCACGCAGGACCCGGCGGCCATCCGAAAGAACTTCCGCGCCTGGGTCGAGGCGCAGGTGCCCTCGGACTGCTCGGTCGAATGGAAGGACCACAGCTGTTCGCCGGCCTCCGAGATGCAGACCACCCACCCCGGCTTCGAGGCGGCCCGCAAGGCGCTCGGCGACGAATGGGACGATCCGGCGGCCTATGCAGGTTGCGGCGGCTCGATCCCCATTGCCGGCTACTTCCAGAACATCCTCGGCATGGATGCCATGCTGGTGGGCTGGGGCAAAGATGACGACCAGCTGCATTCGCCGAACGAGAAGTACGACCTCGAATCCTTCCACAAGGGGATTCGCAGCTGGGCGCGAATCCTCGACGCCATGGCCAGCGCTGCCTGATTCCTGAGCCGTTCTCTGGCGGGGCGGCTATTTTTCGCCCCGCCAACCATCTGCGTTTACGATAAATTCATAAATGCCTGTCAAATGGACGACATTTCTCAAACCCCTTTTTTTTAGGGCTTCGCGGCCCACCAATCCGAACGGATAGGTGGGCGGCCCGAACGGATGCCAGACTTCGCCAAGAAGATATCCGGTCCAAGCCACATTCGCCGCCACATTTCGCCACAATCCATTCCTAGCGTCGATTCCAACGAGAGCTTGCACAGCCCTCTGCTGGCAGAAGGCCGGCGGCATCTGGCAGAAGGAGCTAGGATCATGAGAGCCTACGCAGTCCGGAAAATGACGCACGCAGATTTCGAAGCCCGCATCCGGCGCATCGATCCTGAGTTCGCCCGGTATGGCGCAAGCGACGCAAGCAAGGTCGCACGCACCTCCAAGCGCCCGATCGTCTCGGGCATCGTCGGCTTCCTCTGGGCTGGCGTGGTCATCGCGGTGGCCCGCAACCAGCAAACCATAGAGGCAAGCCTGCTCCAAGGCAGCCTCCCGCGCGAATACCACGTCTATGTCTTCGGCGCCCTCGCCGCGCTGCTCGCGGTCTCCGGCGTCATGGTGATGATGCACCTGCTGCGCATGGTCAGCCGCCGCGGCTCGGCCCGCAGCAATTCGGCCGGCATCCTTGTCGGCATCGGCGCCGCCACGGTGATGAGCATGATCCCCTCGCAGACCTATGTGGCTGGCCTCGGCCTGCTCGACGAGAATTCGCGCAACGTGATCGCCTCGGCCGGCACCTCGGTGCGCGCCACTGCCGGCCTCGACATCCGCGCCACCACTTTCGTCTCCTCACTCGGCAACTGAGCCTAGGGGCTTGCCCCGGGCCACAGGATGAGGGACCCAGCCGGATCACGGCCCACCGCATGAGGCCTTGGCTCAGAAGAGCCCGTGGACTCTTTCCGGCAAGACGTATTGCCGATCCGGCTCGGACCGCTCGAACTGCCAATATCCGGTTTCACCGCGCGGCGACCAGCTGCGGTGCATCCTCCGACGCGGCCGCGTGAAATCGAACGCCCCGCCCCCGGCATCATCCGCTACCAAGTGTTCGGCGAGCGCGGCTCGGGCACCAATTTCGTCAAGCGGCTGATCGGGCGCAACATGCCGCTCTTGCCGACCGAGGAGCTCGGCTGGAAACACGGCTTTCCGCAGATGACCGCGGTGCCGCCGGACACGCTGGTCGTCTGCGTCACCCGCAACGCCGTTGACTGGGCGCGGTCCATGCATGCCAAGCCTTGGCATTGCCTGCCCGAGATGCAGCGGCGGGCCTTTTCCCGATCTCTTTACCCGGCGGAGCGTGCAGCTCATGGGGCTCACCAGCTTCTTCCACCGCGGCTGCGCCCTGCTTTTCTGCCCGCTCGAGGCGGTGCAGGCGCGCCCGAAGGACTTCCTCGCCGACCTCCGCGCCGGTTTCAACCTGCCCGAATCTGGCCCCTATCGCCCGGTGCATAAGCGCCTCGGCAGCCGGTTCGAACCCGCGGTGAACGCGCCGCGCCCCGAGCCGCCCGGGCAACTCTCCGCTGAGGACATGGGTTTCCTGCGCAGCCGTCTCGAGTCCGGCCTCGAAGCGTCGCTCGGGTACGATTACTGAGCCTCGGCGGGCTGCCGCGCGCACGGGGTCTGTGCATCCGCGCAAATTGCGCTGCGGCGCGGCATCGCCGATCTTCGGCAAAACCTTATCCCGAGCCCGGAGACCTCCGATGTCCCTCGCCAACACCAAGACCGCCTATGGTGCCGTCACCCGCAGCTTGCACTGGCTGACCGCGCTCGGCATTTTGATCATGATCCCGCTCGGTTGGATCGCCCATCTTTCGCCCTGGGCCACCGAGGCCGAGCTCGCCACCAAGGCGCAGCTCTTCTCGGTGCACAAGACCATCGGCGTGACGCTTTTCTTCCTCGCCTTGGTCCGCATTCTCTGGGCGCTGAGCCAGCCGAAACCCGCGCCGCTGCACCCAGAGCGCAGGGCCGAGAACTTTGCCGCCGAAACGGTGCATTGGCTGCTCTACTCGACGCTGGTGATCGTGCCGCTCTCGGGCTGGATCGAGCACGCTGCCACCGAGGGCTTCGCGCCGATCCTCTGGCCCTTCGGGCAGGACCTGCCCTTCGTGCCGAATTCCGACCGACTGGCAGAGACCGCTGCCTCGGTGCACTTCCTGTCGCAATGGTTGCTGGTCGCCGCGCTGGCGCTGCACGTCGCCGGGGCCCTGAAACACGTCATCATCGACCGCGACGGCACGCTGGCGCGCATGCTGAAGGGCGCCTCCGCCGGCATGCCCTCTGCCGGGCACCGCGTCGTCCGCCCGCTGCTTCTGGCCGTCGCCGCCTGGGCCGCCCTCCTCGGTGGCGGGGCTGCCGCGGGTCTCTTCGCCAGCGAGGACGCCCCGGAGACCCCGAAGCTCGAGGCCGCACAATCCGACTGGCAGGTGACCGAGGGCACACTCGGCATCAGCCTCGTGCAGATGGGCAAAGAGATCGAGGGCAGCTTCGCCGACTGGACCGCCGAGATCGCCTTCGAGCCGCGCGAGACCCCCGGCAAGGCCGGCGACGTCACCGTGCAGATCGCCATCCCGACGCTGACCCTCGGCTCGGTGAGCAAGCAGGCCCTGGGCGCGGATTTCTTTGCCGCCGAGGACTACCCCACCGCCACTTTCCAGGCCGAGATCCTGCGCGGCGAAACCGGCTACGAAGCACAGGGCGCGCTCACGCTGAAGGGCGCCGAGGTGCCGGTCACCCTGCCCTTCGAGCTGACCCTCGAGGGCGAGACGGCCACCATGCAGGGCAGCACCACGCTCGACCGTCGCAACTACGCCATTGGCGAGAGCATGGCCGATCCGGAGCAGCTCAGCTTCGACGTGCAGGTGAACGTGGCGCTGACCGCCACGCGGCACTGACGGGCGGCGCGTCCGCGGGCCGCTACTGCAAGTAGCGGTCGGAGGCGCGGATTTGAAAAGAGGAGAAGGGCGCGGGTGTCTCGCGCCTTTCTGTCCAACTCAAGCCATCTGGCTTGACGGGGTGGAGAGGGACAGCGCCTTTTCCTCCTCGTCCATGTCCTCGACGATGCCCTCGAAGAGCGGCGTGGACATGTAGCGCTCGCCGGTGTCTGGCAGCATGGCGAGGATCACAGTACCGGGCTCGGCCTTCTCGGCCAGTTGCATGGCGATGGCGAAGGTCGAGCCGCCGGAGACACCCGTGAAAATGCCCTCCTTCATCGCCAGCTTCTTTGCCCATGCGATGCCGTCGGTCCCCGCGACCGGGATCAGCTCGTCGTAGCAGCCCGCGTCGAGCCCCTCCTGCAGCACGGCAGGTATGAAGTCGGGCGTCCAGCCCTGGATCGGATGCGGCTCGAAGGCGCTGTGGCTTTCCGAGGGTGCCCCGTCGGCGGTCCGGCCCTGCGCGATGCCGCTGCCGACGAGCTGCGCGTTTGCGGGCTCCGACAGCACGATCCTGGTCTCGGGCCGCTCCTTGCGCAGCACGCGCGCAACGCCGGTGACCGTGCCGCCGGTGCCATAGCCGGTGACAAAATAGTCGAGCCGCGTGCCGGCGAAGTCATTGACGATCTCGCGCCCGGTGGTCGCCTCATGCACCGCCGCATTGGCCTCGGTCTCGAACTGGCGGGCGAGGAACCAGCCGTTCGCCTCCGCCAGTTCCGCCGCCTTTCGGTACATGCCGAAGCCCTTCTCGGCGCGCGGCGTCAGAACCACCTTGGCGCCCAGCATCCGCATCAGCTTGCGCCGTTCGATCGAGAAGCTGTCGGCCATGGTCACCACCAGCGGGTAGCCCTTGGCGGCGCAGACCATGGCAAGCCCGATGCCGGTGTTGCCGGAGGTCGCCTCGACCACGGTCTGGCCAGGCTTCAGCGTGCCGTTTTTCTCGGCGGTCTCGATGATGCTCATTGCCAGCCGGTCCTTGACCGAGGCGGCAGGGTTGAAGAACTCGGCCTTCACGTAGATCTCGACCCCCTCGGGCGCGAGGTGGCTGATCCGCACGGCGGGCGTGTTGCCCACGGTGTCGACGATACTGTCGTAGAGCCGGCCGCGGCCGATGGTTTCTGCGGGTGTCGATGCGTCCATGGTCTCTCCCTCCCTGTGGCGTTCCCCTCGGGTCATCTTACCCCAAAGCGCCCAGAGTCGGATTGCAAAGGTTTCAGCGGCGACGCGGTTGGTTTCCGCAAAGTCTCGGCGGCATGCCCCACGGGCGCGGCAGGAGCCTGGACACCGGCTTTCGCACCCAGCCTTGCGCATGCCATCTGGCCCGGCGCGCGCGCGCGTGCTAACGCGCGGGGCATGACCCAGATCACGCTCCGCCGCCCCGACGACTGGCACCTGCACCTCCGCGATGGCGAGATGCTGGCCGGCATCGCCCCCGAATCCGCCCGCCACTTCGGCCGGGCGATCATCATGCCCAACCTCGTGCCCCCCGTGGTGACCGGCGATCAGGCCGCCGCCTACAGGGGCCGCATCCTCAAGGCCCTGCCCGAGGGCAGCCGCTTCACCCCGCTGATGACCCTCTACCTGACCGAGACAACCGATCCCGCGGATGTCGCCGCGGCCTATGACGCGGGGATCATCACCGCGCTGAAGCTCTACCCGGCGGGTGCGACGACCAACTCCGCCTCGGGCGTGCGCGACTTCGACAAGGTGCGCCCGGTGCTCGAGCTGATGGCCGAGAAGGGCATCCCGCTCTGCGTACACGGCGAAGTGGTGGACAGCGACGTCGACATCTTCGACCGCGAGGCCGTGTTCATTGATCGCGTGCTCGACCCGATCCGCCGCGCCACCCCGGGCCTGCGCGTGGTCATGGAGCACATCACCACCAAGCAGGGCGTCGACTATGCCCGGTCCGGCGGCGACGATCTCGGTGCGACGATCACCACGCACCACCTGGTGATCAACCGCAACCACATCCTCGTCGGCGGCATCAAGCCGCACTATTACTGCCTGCCCGTTGCCAAGCGGGAGGAGCACCGGCTGGCGCTGCGCGAGGCCGCGACCTCGGGCGATGCCAGCTTCTTCCTCGGCACCGACAGCGCGCCACACGCAGATCCGGCCAAGGAAAGCGCCTGCGGCTGTGCCGGCTGCTTCACTGCGACCAACACGCTGTCGATCCTTGCCGAGGTCTTCGAGCAGGACGGCGCACTGGACCGGCTCGAGGCCTTCGCGTCGCGCAACGGGCCGGCCTTCTACCGCCTGCCCGTGAGCGAGGAGACGGTGACACTGACCAAGGGTGAGCCCGTCGCCTATCCCGCCAAGATCGACACCGGCGCCGGACCGGTGACCGTCTTTGACCCCGGCATGCCGCTGCACTGGCGGGTCGAGGCCTGAGCTTTCCGCAGGGGGCGCTCTGCCCCCTGCCCCCATCCGTTTCGGGAAAGGCCGAAAGAGCGCGGTGCCGTGCCATGCGCCCTTCCCGAACCCGCGCTTTCGCGCTAAGGCGGGCGCGGTTTTTCAAAGGAGCTGCCCCATGATCCCCTCGTCCTATCCCTCGCAAGAAGAAATGGCCCGGCTGACGGCCCGGATGCTCTGGGAAATCGGCGCGGTGCATTTCATGGGCGACGAGCCCTTCAAGCTCGCCTCCGGCCTGCCCTCGCCGGTCTACATCGACTGCCGCACGCCGATCTCGCATCCGCGCATCCGCTCGACGCTGATGGATTTCCTGACCGTCACTGTCATGCGCAATGCCGGCTTCGAGGCCTTCGACAACATCGCCGGCGGCGAGACCGCGGGCATCCCCTTTGCGGCACTGGTGGCCGAGCGCATGGCGCTGCCGATGACCTATGTGCGCAAGAAGCCCAAGGGCTACGGCCGCAATGCCCGCATCGAGGGCAAGATGACCGAGGGCCAGCGGGTGCTTCTGGTCGAGGATCTGACCACCGACGGCGGCTCCAAGCTTAGCTTCGTCGACGCCATCCGCGAGACCGGCGCCACCTGCGCGCATACCGCGGTGATCTTCTACTATGGCATCTTCCCCGAGACGACGAAGACCCTCGGCGATCATGGCGTAGAGCTGCACTATCTGTGCACGTGGCACGACGTTCTGGCCGAGGCCAAGGCGCGCGGCGGCTTCGAGCCGGCGACGTTGGCAGCGGTCGAGGCCTTCCTCGAAGACCCGCGCAAATGGCAGGCGGAAAACGGCGCATAAGCAGATTTCGCCCGGGCGGGGCCTTGGCGCTCCGCTCGCGCGCTTCCACCAAATGTTGCGAAAATTCCCGGCTCTGCTACGATATCTTCAAGAGCAGCACGGGGCGCCGGACGCATTTCCGGTTATCCCGAAATAGTCCACAGAGATTTCCAGATTGGTCCGCCTCCCGCGGCGCGTTAAGACGCTCGCACCTGCGGGACTCGGGGGAGCCGGTGGGGAGATCACAGGGACAGAAAACAACGTCGGGCCCATGGCAAACGGCCGCAACGACGGGGCCGTAGGGTCAGGGCCAAGGGGACAGGCATGAACGATCAGAGCGTATTCAACGCGACCGGTGTCGAGGTCGAGCAGGCCGACACGATGCCGCATTCGATCGAGGCCGAGCAGCAGCTGCTTGGTGCGATCCTGACCAACAACGACGTCTACGACAGGGTCGCGGCCATTCTCGGGCCGCAGCATTTCTACGACCCCGTCCACCGCCGTATCTTCGAGATCGCTGCCGCGCGCATCGCCAAGAACAACCTTGCGTCGCCGGTGACGCTGAAGGCGTTCATGGAGGATGACGAGGGCCTCAAGGAGCTGGGCGGGCCAGCCTATCTCGCCCGCCTTGCGGGCGCCGCGGTCTCGAGCTTCGCCGTGCGCGACTACGCGCAGATGATCTACGATCTGGCCGTGCGCCGCGACCTCATCCGGCTCGGCCGCGACATCTCGGACCGGGCCACCAAGGTCGACGTGAAATCCGAGCCGCGCGAGCAGATCGTGCAGGCCGAGCAGGCGCTCTACAAGCTGGCCGAGCAGGGCCAGACCGAGGGCGGCTTCCAGTCCTTCCTGCGCGCCGTGACCGATGCGGTGAACGTGGCCAACGCCGCCTACCAGCGCGAAGGCGGCCTGGCCGGGGTCTCCACCGGGCTCATCGACATGGACAAGAAGCTGGGCGGGCTGCACCCCTCGGACCTTCTGATCCTCGCCGGGCGCCCGTCGATGGGGAAAACCTCGCTCGCCACCAACATCGCCTTCAATATCGCCAAGGCCTACAAGAAGGGCACCCGCCACGATGGCACCGAGGGTGCGATCGAAGGCGGCGTCGTGGGCTTCTACTCGCTCGAAATGAGTGCCGAGCAGCTGGCCGCACGTATCCTGTCGGAAGCCGCCGAGGTGCCTTCGGAGCAGATCCGCCGCGGTGACATGACCGAGGCCGAGTTCCGTCGCTTCGTCGACGCCGCCAAGAGCCTCGAGGCCTGCCCGCTCTTCATCGATGACACACCGGCCATCCCGATCGCCCAGCTCGCCGCCCGGGCGAGACGCCTGAAGCGGACGCATGGGCTCGATGTGCTGATGGTCGACTACCTGCAGCTGGTGCGCGGCACCGCCGAAAACCGGGTGAACGAGATCGCCGAGATCTCCATGGGCCTTAAGGCCATCGCCAAGGAGCTCAACATCCCGGTGATCGCCCTGTCGCAGCTCTCGCGCCAGGTGGAAAGCCGCGAGGACAAGCGCCCGCAGCTTTCGGACCTGCGGGAATCGGGCTCGATCGAACAGGACGCCGACGTGGTGATGTTCGTGTTCCGCGAGGAATATTACGTGGAGCGCGAGAAGCCCTCGGACGACCGGCTCGACGAGATGGCCGCCTGGCAGGAACGCATGGAGCGCCTGCACGGCAAGGCCGAAGTGATCATCGGCAAGCAGCGTCACGGCCCGATCGGCACCGTGGAGCTCAGTTTCGAGGGCCGCTTCACCCGCTTCGGCAACCTGGTGCGCCCCTGGCAGAACGGCGAAGGCGACAACTTCTGAGCCGTGAACAAACGCACCGAGGGCGCGCGGCACGGGAGATCCTTGATTTTCGCCGCTGCCCCCCCTAGATTTCTTAGGCAACGAAGAAGGAAAGTCTCATGACCGGACCGGATCCCATCATTATCTGACCTTCACTCGGCGGCGCGCGCAACCATCATCAGCGCGGCGCTGCCGTTTTCGCGTCTCTGCTGGAAAATCGCCTAGCTCGGCTGCCTTCCGCGCTTTAGCGCGTCTATCTTGCCTTCAAGCGCGATCCTCTGCGCCGAAAGCTCCGCCAGAGACCGGCTGTCGTCAAAGCGGAACCTTTCGAGACCGAGCGACCGATGGTCATGCGCGAGGCTGCCGAGCAGCTCCTGGCCGCAGGCCGCCGCATCGCTGGCGCTCTCGATGATGAGCGCGATCACCTTGACCCGCGATTCCGGCGACAGCGTCAGGTAGCTGGCCTGTTGAACCCCCTCGATCTGCACCCGGATCTTCTCGAGCAGCCCATAGAAATTCACCGTCTGGTGGAGCGCACCATCCGCGATGTTATGCACCTCGCTGATCCGGGTGCGATAGATCTCCGTGTGCCGCGCGTCGGTGATATGGGGGATCAGCGCCCGATCCTCTCGGAAGCGCTTCAGCAGGTCCGCTTCCGAGGGTGAGCGTTTCAGAAAGCGTTCCATGTCCCGGGTGTTGAAGTCGATCTCGGCAAACAGCGCCCGCACGAGGCTGTCCTGCTGCTTCTTGCGCCGCCGCTCTTCGCGCTCGTCGTCGATGAGCCGCTTCACGAACCAGACGAGGAAGCCGAGGGTCGGCGCGAGAAAGGCCAGGAAAAACCTGATATCCACATCGTCCATACTGGAAAACCCCGCCCTGCCCGCCGATTGTCGAAGCCGCAGGATGAAGAACTTCGCCTCCGAGATCCAACGCTTTCCCTCTTGACGCCCCGCCCGGGCCCGGCAATCAACGCGCCATGGCACAGGCACAGCTTACCGTCGATCTCGACGCGATCCGCGCCAACTGGCGCGCCCTCGACGCCCTCTCCGACTGCGAGACCGGCGCCGTCGTCAAGGCAAACTCCTACGGTCTCGGCGCCGATCGCGTCGCGCCGATGCTGGCGCGCGAGGGCGCGCGCCGCTTCTTCACCGCCACGGTGGAAGAAGGCGCGGCGGTGCGCAAGGCGCTGGGGGACGGCGCCGAGATCAACGTCTTCGGCGGCCACATGGCCGGGGACGCCGCGTTGATCAAGTCAGCCGGGCTGACGCCGATGTTGAACTCCATCGACCAGATGTTGCGCCACGTCGAGGCGCTGCCCGGCCATCCCTTCGGCATCCAGCTCGACAGCGGCATGAACCGGCTCGGCATGGAGGCCGAAGAATGGTCCGCCCTGCGCGAGCTGGCGATGAAGCAAAAGCCGCGGCTGATCATGTCGCACCTTGCCTGCGCCGACGAGCCGAACCATGGGATGAACGCCCACCAGCTGCGCAATTTCCGCGAGATGACCGACGGGCTCGACGCGCCGCGCTCGCTTGCGGCCACGGGCGGCATCCTGCTGGGCAAAAACTACCATTTCGATGTTACCCGCCCCGGCATCGGTCTTTACGGCGCGATGCCCTTCCGCGACGCCCGGCGCGTGGTCTCTCTGCATCTTCCGGTGATCCAGACCCGCGAGGTCAAGACCGGCGAGTCGGTGGGCTACGGCAACAACTTCGTTGCCCGCTCGCCGATGAAGGTCGCGACGGTCTCGGCGGGCTACGCCGACGGGCTGCAGCGCGCGCTCGCCCCCAAGACCTATCTCTGGGCCGGCGAGACCCGCTGCAAGCTGCTTGGCCGCATCTCGATGGACCTCATCACCGTCGACGTCACCGCGGTCGACAACGTTCCCGATGCGCTCGAGTTGCTCGGCCCGCACCAGAGCGTCGACCAGCTGGCCAACCACATCGATACGATCGGCTACGAGATCCTCACCTCGCTCGGGGGCCGCTACGCGCGGAGCTACGCAGGCGAATGAGCCTGACGCGAACCCTCGTCGCGGCGCCCGCAGCGGCGCTGGGAACGCTCGGCGCCGCGGTGATCCGTGCGCTGGGGGCGGCCGGGCGGCTGACGCTCTTCGCCCTCGCCGCGCTGAGCCACATCGTCCGCGCGCCGCTTTACCCGCGTGAATTCGGCATGGCGCTGCTGCACGTTGGCTGGCTGTCGCTGCCTGTGGTGGGCATGACGGCGATTTTCACGGGCGGCGCGCTGGCTCTGCAGATCTACTCCGGCGGCGCGCGGTTCAATGCCGAGGCGGTGGTGCCGCAGATCGTCGCCATCGGCATGGTGCGCGAGTTGGGGCCGGTGCTGGTCGGGTTGATGATCGCCGCGCGGGTCACGTCCTCGATCGCCGCCGAGATCGCCACGATGAAGGTCACCGAGCAGATCGACGCACTGGTCACCCTCTCGACCGACCCGATGAAATACCTCGTCGCGCCGCGCCTGCTGGCCGCGCTCATCACCGTGCCGCTGCTGGTGGCGGTGGGCGACGTGATCGGCATCGCCGGCGGCTACGCCGTGGCCACCAGCGCGCTCGGCTTCAACCCGGTGAGCTATCTTGCAAACACGCTGAACTTCCTCGAGCCGCTCGACGTGCTTTCCTCGCTCGCCAAGGGCTGCGCCTTCGGCGGCATCGCCGCACTCATGGGCTGCTATTACGGCATGCACTCGGGCCGCGGAGCGCAGGGCGTTGGCCGCGCCACCAAGTCCTCGGTCGAGGCAGCCGCAATCCTCATCCTTGCCGCCAACTTCCTGCTCACGGGGGTGTTCTTTTCGGCATGATCACTCTTAGCGAGGTGCACAAGAGTTTTGACGGCGCCCCCGTGCTGCGCGGTGCCAGCCTGCATGTGCCCAAGGGCAGCTCGATGGTGATCATCGGCGGCTCGGGCACGGGCAAGTCGGTGCTGCTGAAGTGCATCCTCGGGCTCGTCACCCCCGACAGCGGCAGCATCACCATCGACGGGCACGACGCGACGCGCGGCGAGCGCGAGGCGCTGCTCTCGCGCTTCGGCATGCTGTTTCAGGGAGCGGCCCTCTTTGACTCGCTCCCGGTCTGGCAGAACGTCGCCTTCCGCCTGCTGCGCGGCCCACTCAAGCGTCCCCGCGGCGAGGCCCGCGAGATCGCCATCGAGAAGCTGCGCCGCGTTGGCCTCGGCCCCGAGGTTGCTGACCGCCTGCCCGCCGAGCTTTCGGGCGGCATGCAAAAGCGCGTGGGGCTTGCGCGCGCCATCGCCGCCGAGCCCGAGATCATCTTTTTCGACGAGCCGACCACCGGGCTCGACCCGATCATGGCCGGGGTGATCAACGCACTGATCCGCGAGATCGTCACCGAGATGGGCGCCACCGCGCTGACCATCACCCACGACATGAGCTCGGTCCGCGCCATCGCCGATCGCGTCGCGATGCTGCATGCGGGCAAGATTCGCTGGGAAGGTCCAGTCGGAGAAATGGACGCCACAGCAGACCCTTACGTCCAACAGTTCATCCATGGGCACGCGACTGGCCCGATCGAGGCGCTGAGATGAGTTTCTTCGAGCCGAGCCCGCTGCTCGTGGCGTTCATCCTCTTCAAGAGCTTCGTCTACCTTGAGGTATTGGCTCTGCTGGCGCTTGTCCGAGGTCTTTTCGCCCGCGGCCCATCGCGTCATGCCGCGCTGCTGTCGCTGGGCCTTGCGGGCGTCGGCATCTACGCGAGCTTCGCGCCGACGCTGGCCGCCAGTCAGGGGCTACCCGCCCTGCCGCTGCTGCCCACGATCTCCCGTCTGCTCACCTGGCAGCAAGGCCTGCCGGCCCTGCTGCTCGCCTCCGTCCCATTGGCGCTCAGCGCGGGGCTGCCCGGCAGACGCTTCCGCGCGATCGACATCCTGCATATGTTGCTCAGCGCGGCGCTCGTCGGCTTGGGGCTGGCGGCACGCTTCGTCTGAACTCGGCCCTTTTACTCTTTCCAAACACGCCGGGGTGAAGGCGCCGCCTGGTGACGAGGGGCGACGCCCCTTCCCCGGCACGAGGCTGCCCATGCTGAAATACGTCAACCTCGCGCTCTTGCTGCTCTACCCGCTCGCTTGGGGGGCACCGTTGATGCATGCGGGGCTGCTGCCGCTCTTCGGCCTGTCGGACATCAGCGTCCTTTCGGGGATCGCCACGCTCTGGCACAGCGACATCTTCCTTGCGCTGGTGGTGGCTCTCTTTGCGCTGGTGGCGCCGCTGGCGAAGATCGGGGGGCTGGCGCTAGTCCAGTTCGGGCGGATGCCCCGCCGCGCGCTACCGCTGGTCAACACCCTGGGCAAACTCGCGATGGCCGACATCTTTCTTGTTGCGGTTTACGTCACCCTGATCAAGGGCATGGGCGTCGGCCGGATAGAGATCGGCTGGGGGCTCTACCTCTTCACCTTTTGCGTCCTGGCGTCGCTGGCCATAGGTTTGCTCGAAAGCCAAAAAGAGGCGACTAAATAACTCGGGTTTCCCGCAACAATTGCAATTCTGCCACTGCGATTGTTCACACGAACTGAGCGCCGGTCATTAAAGTTAACATTTCCCTCTCCTTTCGGTACACTCGCCCTATTCTATTTCTTTACTGTTCTTTCTTTGGCTTTTTCTTGGGAGTCCCCCATGGTGTCCCAACTTCGTGACGCAGGTCTGGCCCTGCACTATATCCTCCAGAAGCTGGCATTCATTGTCGTGGCCACCGTCGGGGTGGCGCTGTTGATCTGGACCGCCGCTGCGGCTGCCGGGCTTGCGCCCTGGCTCGAACTTGACCTCAGCCTTGGTGGGCAACCGATTGAGAATGCCGGTCTTTGGGTGCAATGCACCTTGGCCGGACTTGCCCTGATACTTGTGTCTTTCCTGCCGAACGCCGTGCATGTGATGGCGTTGGAACGGTCGCACCGGTCGTTCCACATCGGAATGCGCGATATTGCCCGCGCCTATACGATGTCGCACCGCGCCGACCGCGAGGGGGTTTTCAAGCTGCAATCCGAGTTCGATTCGGTGCGTGAGAGGCTCGCCTACCTGCGTGACCATCCCGACCTCGCCGAACTCGAGCCCTCGGTGCTCGAGGTGGCGGCGCAGATGAGCCACGTGTCCCGCGATCTCGCCCGCACCTATTCCGATCGCAACGTGCAGCGAGCGCAGGATTTCCTGGTCGCCCGACAGCAAGAGGTCGAGGATTTCAACATTCGCATCGAAAAGGCCAAGGCGGCCGCGGTGGAGATCCGGCGCTGGCACGAACGGCTCGAGCTCGACGAGGCGATCGCGCAGGCGCAGCTTGCCCGGCTGGTGGATGAACTCGAGGATATCCTGCCCGAGATCCTGCCCGAGACCACGGTCACCCTGGACGCACCCGCCCCCGAGTTCACCGAGGCGCCGCGTCAGGAACGCGTCGTGCCTCTGCCGCGCGCGGCCGAATGAGCGCCGTGGGCTGATCGCGGCGGAGGGGGCACTGCCTCCTCTGCGGCTTTGCCGCCGTCCCCCTCGGGATATTTGCGCGTGGCAGAACTGGCCAGCTTGCACAGCGCTCCGCGAGCAGGCAGAACCCGCGCATGGCCAAAGCTTCCGCGAATTTCGTCTGTCAGTCTTGCGGCAACGCCACCTCGAAATGGTCGGGGCGCTGCGATGCCTGCGGGGAATGGAACTCCATCACCGAAGAGGTGCCGCTCTCGCAGGGGCCTGGCGGCAAGACGCTTGGCGCCACGCGCGGGCGCAAAGTGGCGCTGTCGGATCTCGCCACGACCGAAGCCGCGCCGCCGCGCACCGCCTCGAAGATCGAGGAACTCGATCGCGTGCTTGGCGGCGGGCTGGTGCCCGGGTCGGCCATCCTGGTGGGCGGCGATCCCGGCATCGGCAAGTCGACTCTGCTGCTGCAGGCGGCTGCGGCCTTTGCCCGCGCCGGGCAAAAGGTGATCTACGCCTCGGGCGAGGAGGCACGCGCGCAGGTGCGCATGCGCGCCCAGCGTCTGGGGCTCGGCGAGGCCGCGGTGCAGCTCGCCGCCGAGACCAACCTGCGCGACATCCTCACCACGCTCGAGGCCGAGAAGCCGGGGCTGGTGATCGTCGACTCGATCCAGACCATGTGGGTCGACAACGTCGCAAGCGCCCCGGGGTCGGTGGCGCAAGTGCGCGCCGCGGCGCATGAGCTGACCACCTTTGCCAAGCGCCACGGCACCTCGGTGATCATGGTCGGCCATGTCACCAAGGACGGGCAGATCGCCGGGCCGCGGGTGGTCGAGCACATGGTCGACACGGTGCTCTATTTCGAGGGCGAGCGCGGCCACCAGTTCCGCATCCTGCGCTCGGTCAAGAACCGTTTCGGCCCGGCCGACGAGATCGGCGTTTTCGAGATGACCGGCGGCGGGCTTGCCGAGGTGCTCAACCCCTCGGCGCTGTTCCTGTCGGAGCGGGGCACCCCCGCGCCCGGGTCGGTGGTCTTTTCCGGAATCGAGGGCACCCGCCCGGTGCTGGTCGAGTTCCAGGCGCTCGTCGCCCCCACGCCGCAGTCGCAACCGCGGCGCTCGGTCGTTGGCTGGGACGGCGGACGCCTTGCGATGATCCTCGCCGTACTCGAGGCGCGATGCGGCATCCCCTTTGCGGGACTCGATGTCTACCTCAACGTCGCGGGCGGCATGAAAATCAACGAACCCGCGGCGGATCTGGCCGTGGCGGCTGCGCTGCTTTCCGCCCGCGAGGATATTGCCGTACCCCCGGAAACAGTTGTTTTCGGCGAAATCAGCCTCTCCGGCGCCCTCAGACCGGTCGGCCAGACCGAAAACAGGTTGAAAGAGGCGCAAAAACTTGGTTTTTCCAACGCGATCCTGCCAAGGGGCGGAAAGGCCACGGGCAAAAGCGGCATGTCGCTCAGCCAGATGCCCGACCTGGTCACTCTGGTGGGAGAGATGTTCGGCGCCGGCTAAGGCCCGGCATCGATCAATCGGATCAGACGAGGGGCGCGAAGCGCATGGACGGATTCACTATCATCGACGGGGTCGTCGCGCTCGTCATCGTGCTGTCGGCACTGCTCGCCTATTCGCGCGGGCTGGTGCGCGAATCGCTGGCCATCCTGGGCTGGATCGTCGCGGCGATCCTTGCCTTTATCTTCGCGCCGCAGGTGCAGCCGCTGGTCAAGGAAATCCCGGTGCTCGGCGACTTCCTCGCCGACAGCTGCGAGCTGTCGATCATCGCCGCCTTCGCCGCGGTCTTTGCGCTGGCGCTGGTCGTCGTCTCGCTCTTCACCCCGGTCTTTTCCAGCCTGGTGCAGCGCTCGGCGCTCGGTGGGCTCGACCAGGGGCTCGGCTTCCTCTTCGGCGTGGCGCGCGGCGTGCTGCTCGTGGCGATCGCCTTCTTCGTCTACGAGACGGTGATCACCGCGCAGGATATCCCCATGGTCAACGATTCGCGCTCGGCGGCGGTCTTCGCCCAGTTCACCAGCAAAATCGAGGCGCAGAATCCAGAGGCCGCGCTCGGCTGGATCACCGCGCAATACGAGCAGCTGGTGGGCGTCTGCGAAGCGCCGGGCGCCAGCGACGCCTGAGCCGCAGGACCATCGACCGGACATCGAGCCGCGCTTTCGGGCGCGGCTCTTTAGTTGCCAGCCTGCCGCAGGCACCCGCACAAAGATCACGAAATCCCGCAGACGTGTTAGCGCATGCCTTGCCACGCCGCGCCGCGGCGTCCATATGCGAAGCTTCCGTGACACGCGCCCCTCATGCCAGTATGAGGGGGCTGTCCCCAGCCCTATGGATTCGGAGCCGCCCTTGTCCGATCGCCAGATGCCCCCCGCCCATCCCTTTGATTTCGACTCCGTCGATGCCGACAAGCTGCACGAAGAGTGCGGCGTGTTCGGGGTCAACGGGGTGACCGACGCGGCGAATTTCGTCGCCCTCGGCCTGCACGCGCTGCAGCACCGGGGACAGGAAGCCGGCGGGATCGTCTCCTACCACCCCGAGTACGGGTTCAACTCGGCCCGCCGCTTCGGCTACGTGCGCGACAACTTCACCCGCGCCTCGCTCATGGAAACCCTGCCCGGCGAGCTTGCCATCGGCCATGTGCGCTACTCGACCGCCGGCTCGAAAGGCGCGGCGATCCGCGACGTGCAGCCGTTCTTTGGCGAGTTCTCGATGGGCGGTGCCGCCATCGCACACAACGGCAACATCACCAATGCCGACGCGCTGCGCCGCGAGTTGATCGAGCGCGGATCGATCTTCCAGAGCTCCTCGGACAGCGAGTGCATCATCCACCTGATGGCCCGCTCGCTGCAGCGGGACATCCCGGCCCGCATGGAAGATGCGCTGCGCCGGGTCGAGGGTGCCTTCTCGGTGGTCGCCATGACCCGCACCAAGCTGATCGGCGTGCGCGACCCGCTGGGCGTGCGCCCGCTGGTGCTCGGCAAGCTGGCCGACGACGGCTACGTGCTGAGCTCGGAAACCTGCGCGCTCGACATCATCGGCGCAGAGTTCGTGCGCGAGATCGAGCCCGGCGAGATGGTCGTCATCTCGGGGGGCAAGGTCGAGAGCCGCCGTCCGTTCCGCGCCCAGGCCTCGAAGTTCTGCATCTTCGAGCACGTCTACTTCTCGCGTCCCGACTCGATCATCGGCGGCCGCTCGGTCTACGAGACCCGCCGGCAGATCGGCGTCGAGCTGGCCCGAGAGGCGCCGGTCGAGGCCGACCTCGTCTGCCCGGTGCCCGACAGCGGCACCCCCGCGGCGATCGGTTATGCCCATGAAAGCGGCATTCCCTATGGCATGGGGATCATCCGCAACCAATACATGGGCCGGACCTTCATCGAGCCGACCGAGCAGATCCGCAACATGGGCGTGCGCCTCAAGCTCAACGTCAACCGCGCGCTGATCCGTGGCAAGCGGGTTATCTTGGTGGACGACTCGGTGGTACGCGGCACCACCTCGCGCAAGATCAAGGAGATGATCCTTGATGCCGGCGCCGCCGAGGTGCACTTCCGCATCGCCTCGCCGCCCACCGCCTGGCCGTGCTTCTACGGAGTCGACACGCCGCAGCGCGAAAAGCTGCTGGCCGCGACGATGTCCGAGGACGAGATGCGCGAGCACCTCGGTGTCGACAGCCTCAAGTTCATCTCCCTCGACGGTCTTTACCGCGCCGTCGGGGCGAGCGAAGAGGGCCGCAACAACAAGTGCCCGCAGTATTGCGACGCCTGCTTCTCGGGCGAGTACCCGGTCGAGCCGGCGGACATGATCGAGAAGGGCTTCAAGCTCAAGACTGCGGCAGAGTAACGCATCGGCTGCGCGCCTCCTCGCCGAGGCGCGCGCCGCTTTCCGCCGCTTCCAATGTTCCGTTGCGGCGCGCACGGGGACGTGACCACGCGTCCCCCTTTTTATGCCCACGCCCCTTCTTTATCTGGCTGCAATCCGCCGCAACCAGACCAAGGAGAGCAGGCCATGGCAAATTCCACCCCCCCGAAGGTTGCCGCCAGCGCCACCACGCAGGCGCCTTTGCCGCGCGGCATCGCCTTGCTGGGCGTGCGCGGCTCGAACCGCGATCCCCGCGCTCTGGTGCGGCTTCCCGATGGCCGGGTGATGACCGTCGGCGTCGGCACGCAGATCGGCCGCCAGAAGATCGTTGCCATCGACGAGGACCGCGTTGCCCTGTCCAAGGGTGGCTCCGCCGAGTGGATCAAGCTGCCCTGACACCCGCAGGACACGGCGGGCGGCAGGCGCGGCCTGCGGCATTTCGGGCGAATTGACATTCGTCCGTGTCCGGGCGAGAGGGCGTGCCATGAGTGAAAAGATCGCCCTTGTCACCGGAGCCTCGCGCGGGCTGGGCTTTGCCCTCGCCGAAGCGCTCGCACCGGAATACCACATCGTTGCCGTCGGCCGCACCGTCGGCGGGCTCGAGGATCTCGACGACCGCATCAAGGCCAAGGGCGGGGCGGCGACGCTCGCCCCCATGGACATCACCAAGCCCGAGGCCATGGCGCAGCTGTGCCGCTCGGTCTGGGACCGCTGGGGCGGAATTGCGCTCTGGCTGCACACCGCTGTACATGCGGCGCCGCTGGCCCCGGCCAACCACCTGGACCAGAAGGACTGGGCGAAGTCGATCGCGACCAACCTGACCGCGACAGGCGTGCTGATCCCCTACATCACCCCGCTGCTCGGCGCTGAGGGCCGTGCCGTCTTCTTCGAGGATGACCACTCGGGTCAGAAGTTCTACGGCCATTACGGCACCACCAAGGGCGCGCAGATTGCGCTCGCGCGGAGCTGGCAGGCAGAGACAGGCAAGACCGGTCCGAAGGTCGACATCGTCAGCCCCAGGCCGATGCACACCACCACCCGCGTGGTCTTCCACCCCGGCGAGGACAAGACCGTGCTCGCCTCGCCCTACGCCGAGGCGTCGCGGCTTCTGGCTGATCTCGACCTTATCTGACCGCTCGGCGTCGGACTGGCCTCAGCCCAGCTCGAAGCGGGACACCCCGTTGGCCGCCAGCTGCGCGTCGAGCTCCGGCGAGGTCAGGAAGTCAAGCACAGCCATCGCCTCGGGCGCCGCTGTCCGCGTGACAAAGACAGACATGTCGATATGCGTCTCGAGCTCGTCGGGAAAGATCGCTGCGGGCTCGACACCCGGACTGCCGAGGATCGTCGTCAGCGGCGCCACCGCGAACTCGATCTCTCCTGCGGCCACGGCGAGGACCGGCGCGCCGCCCCCCATGGGCCGGCAGCGCGGCCCCACGGTCGCCACGAGCCCGAGCCGCCCCAAGACGCCCAGGAAGGTCCGCCCGCTGGTGCCCGCTCCGGTGTAGCCGATGCTCTGCGCCGACGTGAGCAGATCGACGATCTCTTTGGTTCCGGTCACCACCGGCCCGCCGGCTCCGTGCTGGCGCGCCACCGCGAGCCGCACCCTGCCGAAGGCCCGATGCGCGGCACGATCCACATAGCCCGCGTCGGTGAGCTGCCGGACGTATTGCGGATTGCTCAGCCCGATGTCGCCACGGCGGCCCGAGAAGACACGCTCGGCAATCGCCGGATTGAGATCATGTACCGGGCGCAGCGAGACGCCCGCCGCCTGTTCGATGCACCCGCGCAGCGAGCCGATCACCGACTTGATCGCCAGCGGCACGAGTATGACAAGTTCCTGCGACGGCATCGGGTTCGCCTCATAATGCGATGTCGGCGGACGATAGCATGTTCCGGCCCCCTGCGAAGCCTCTGCCGCGGATCGTGATCACACGGCTGTGTCGCGGCAGCTGCGACACCCTCCGCAACTTCTGAGTCACACCTCGACCCCTGAACGCACCGGAGGCGCCCTGCTGCCCTGCTGCGCCTTGCTCCACAGCGGGCCATTGCCTATGGAAGGTCCATAACAGGGATCCCATCATGCGCATTCTCATCACCAATGACGACGGCATCAACGCCCCGGGGCTGGCGGTGCTGCAGGCCATCGCCGAAGAGCTCGCCGGACCCGAGGGCGAGGTCTGGACAGTGGCGCCCGCCTTCGAGCAATCGGGGGTGGCCCATTGCATCAGCTACACCCACCCAATGATGATCGCCGAGATGGGACCACGCCGCTGGGCCGCCGAGGGCAGCCCCGCCGACTGCGTTCTGGCCGGCCTGCATGACGTGATGAAGGACTGCCCGCCCGACCTCGTGCTCTCCGGCGTGAACCGGGGCAACAACTCGGCCGAGAACGCGCTCTATTCCGGCACACTCGGCGGCGCCATGGAAGGCGCGCTGCAGGGGCTGCCGTCGATTGCCCTGTCGCAGTACCTCGGGCCGCGCACCCGCGACCTGACGAACCCCTTCGAGACCGCCGCCGCCCATGGCGCCGAGGTGATCCGTCGCATCCTCGCAGCGGGCACCGAGAGCGATGGCGACTATCGGCTGTTCTGGAACGTGAACTTCCCGCCCTGCCCCGCAAAGGAGGTCAAGGGCACCCGCGTCGTGCCGCAGGGCCGCCGGGCCGAGACCAACTACTCGGTCGAGCCGCACCTCTCGCCCTCGGGCCGGCGCTTCCTGTGGATCCGGGGCGGCGACCAGCGACGGCCCGCGCCCGCGGGCACCGATGCGGCGGCGAACCTCGAGAGCTACATCTCGGTTACCCCGATGCGCGCCGACCTGACCGACCATGCCGCGCTGGCCGCCCTCGAAAAGGCCTTCACATGAGTTTCGACGCCGACGCCAAGATGCAGCTCCTTTTCGCCTTGCGCTCGCGCGGGGTGACCGACAGCCTCGTGCTCGAGGCGATGGAGAAGATCGACCGCGGGCTCTTCGTGAAAGGCTATTTCACCGACCGCGCCTACGAGGACATGCCCCTGCCGATCCCCTGCGGGCAGACCATCTCGCAGCCCTCGGTGGTCGGGCTGATGACCCAGGCGCTGAACGTGTCGAACCGCGACAAGGTGCTCGAGGTGGGCACGGGCTCGGGCTATCAGGCGGCGATCCTCAGCCAGCTGGCACGGCGGGTCTATACGGTGGACCGTCACCGCCGTCTCGTGGTCGAGGCCCGCAAGGTGTTTGACACCCTCGATCTTTCGAATATCACCGCCTTCACTGCCGATGGCAGCTTTGGCCTTCCCGACCAGGCGCCCTTTGATCGCATTCTGGTGACCGCCGCGGCAGAAGACCCGCCCGGCCCGCTCTTGGCCCAGCTGCGGATTGGCGGTATCATGGTTCTGCCCGTGGGGCAGTCCGACACCGTGCAGCACCTCATCCGGGTGACCCGCACGGAACAGGGCTTCGACTATGACGAGCTGCGCCCCGTGCGCTTCGTGCCGCTTGTGGAAGGTCTGGCCAAGGAAAGCTGACCCCCGCAGGCGGCAATTGACATGACGTCCCGGGACAAGGGGCGCAGGTGAGGATCGAGACAGATGGACGACGCATTCCGCACATCCGCCACCCGCATCGCCGGGCCGCTGGCCGCGGCCGCCCTGCTGGCGGCCTGTGCCGGCCCGATCGACTACGACATGCGCGGCCGCATGGGCGGCTCGCTCGACACATCTCAGGCCGCGCTCTCGGCCAGCACCGCCGACCGGCCCGTGCCCGATGCGCGCGGCGTGCTGTCCTACCCAACTTACCAAGTGGCCGTCGCCCGAACCGGCGACACCGTGGCGGACGTGGCGAACCGCGTCGGCCTGCCCGCCGGAGAGGTCGCTCGCTACAACGGCATGCAGCCAAACGATCCGCTTCGGCCGGACGAGATCATCGCGCTGCCGAGCCGCGTCGGCGTGGCAGTGCCGACCGGCGCCGTGGACATCACCACGCTCGCCGGCAATGCGATCAACAACGCCCCGGCCACCGCGCGCCCCTCGGAAGTGACCACCACCACGCTCGCCCCGGCCCAGACCAGCGGTCAGAGCCGCGCGCCCAGTGCCGCCGCGCAGACCGGCGGCGTCGAGCCGATCCGCCACAAGGTGCAGCGCGGCGAGACCGCCTATACCGTGGCGCGGCTCTACGGCGTGACGCCGAAGTCGCTGGCCGAATGGAACGGGCTCGATGCCAATTTCACCCTGCGTGAAGGCCAGTACCTGCTGATCCCCGTGGTCGAGCAGCGCGCCACCCGCGCCGAGGCGGTGACCGTGGCGCCCGGCACCGGCTCGCCGACCCCGCAGCCGCCCTCCGCGGCGCAACCGCTGCCCCAGGATGAGCCGTCACGAACCGCGCAGGCCTCCGCCGCCAAGACCACCGCCGCCACCAAGCCGGTGGCCGACATCGGTCAGGCCACGTCGAACGCGCTCATGGCCATGCCGGTGAACGGCTCGATCGTGCGCGAATACTCCAAGGGCAAGAACGAGGGGATCGACATCTCGGCCCCTGCGGGCAGCGCCGTGAAGGCCGCCGCCAGCGGCACGGTTGCGGCGATCACCCGCAACACCGACAACGTGCAGATCGTGGTCATCCGCCACCCTGACGAGCTGTTGTCGATCTACACTCATCTTGACGGCCTGCAGGTCAAGAAGGGCGACGCAGTGAGCCGCGGCCAGACCATCGGCTCGGTGCGCGCCGCCGACCCGGCCTTCCTGCACTTCGAGGTCCGCAAGGGCTTCGACAGCGTTGACCCGATGAGCTACCTGCGCTGAGCGCGGCTGGTCCCCAAATGATGAACCCCGCGCCAACCGGCGCGGGGTTTTTCTTTTTGTTCAGCGCGTTGCCGTGTCAGATCAGCGAGACCGCAACGGTGCCGAGCCCCGCGATCTCGCCCGAGACCTCGGTGCCGGCGGGGAAGTAGGGCAGCCCGCAGAGCGAGCCGGTGATCACCACCTGGCCCGGCTGCAGCCCGCCGCAATGATCCCCCAGCACCTCGCAAAGAAGCCGGAGGTTCGCCAGAGCAGAACCACCGGGCACGCATGCCGCGCCATCCAGAACCATCGTCCCTCCGGCGACAAGCCGAGCCTCGACGGCACCAAAATCGCTGCCATCCCAGCTCTCGAGCGCGGTGCCGGACACCAGCCCCGCGTTGATCTGCATGTCGGCAAGTTTCAGCAACGGCGTGTCGGCGCCCTCGCCCTCGAGCCGCGTGTCGACCAGTTCGATCACCGGGCGCGGCTTGAAATACTCGGCCACGGGCTCGGGCAGGCCCGGGCCGGGCAGCGGCTTGAGAAGCTCGAAGCCAATCTCCAGCTCGATGCCAAGGAGGTCCGTCACCGCGATGCTGCCGCCCTTCGCCACCACATCGGCCGCGGCGATGGGCGCGACCACGGGCGCTACCTGGCCCGCCCCCGCGGCCACCTTGAACCCGGCCACGGCGCCGCGTGCCCCGGCGATGGCCGCCTGCACGGCAAGACACTCGTCCCGGTTTGCGGGCACTGTCATGCCGCGTGCTGTGGGCGCGAAACGTACCCCGGTCTCATGCGCGCGCTGCGCTGCAGCGACAAAATCGGACAGATGGGTCGGGATGGACATGGGAACTCTCCGGCAGGGAACTGGGTCCGGCTAGCCGCCGGCGGCGCGCAAAGGCTTAGACCATCGCCGGGTGCCCGCCAAGCGGCGGCGAATCTGCACACAAGAGCGCGGCGGCAATTGCGGCTTCCCGCAACGGCAGCCTGCACGACTTCTGAACAAAGCACCGCAAGCCTCGGAGGAAAATGTTCAACTTTTTGTGTGAAGTGTTCAAGCTCCCGCAGCGAGCAGCCTCGTCCCCGCTTGAACCGCGCCGGACCTCGAGCGCGCGGCCGCGCAAAATGATGCGGGTTTCCGCATGATTTCCCTAGAATCTCCAGAGGTCCCCGGTCTATTTCCGGCCCGCGCGGCGAGCGAGTCGCAGCGCCGCACGTTCCGTCACGCAAAGCTGATCAGCAAAGATGTGCGACGGAATGACCTATTCGGTTCGCGCCCGCAGCATTTTACGCGCGGACCACCTGTAACGGACGCGCCCGTGCTGAGCGTGCCCGATAATGTTCTCCCGGAGCGGCCTCCTCCTCTCACCCGCCGATCCGGAAAGACCTGCGAGGCTGACTTGAGACTATCGTTCAAAATTCCGATCCTGCTGGGAGCGGTCGCGAGCCTATCGGCGTGCCAGTACGACGTGCTAGCGCCGTCGGGCTGGGTGGCCGCCGAGCAGCGTGACCTGCTGGTCATCTCGACCCTGCTCATGCTGATCGTGATCATCCCGGTCATCTTCATGGCCGTCTGGTTCCCGCTGCGCTACCGCGCCGATCGCTCCGACCTTTCCGATTACGCCCCGACCTGGGCGCACTCGACCCGGCTCGAATACGTGCTCTGGGGTGTGCCGATTGTCATCGTCGCGATCCTCGGCGTCTACACCTACATCTACACCTATCGGCTCGACCCGTACCGGCAGCTGGATGCCGCAGAGATCGGCAGGGAGATCGGCGAGCCGATCGAGGTGGACGTGGTCTCGCTGGACTGGAAATGGCTGTTCATCTACCCCGAGCAGGGCGTGGCCTCGGTCAACGAGCTGGCAGTGCCGGCGAACCGTCCGATCAACCTGCGCCTGACCTCCTCGACCGTGATGACCACCTTCTCGGTCCCGGCGCTCGGCGGCATGATCTACACCATGGCGGGCATGGAGACGAAGCTGCACCTCATCGCCGATGAGGAAGGCACCTACTTCGGCCAGGCGGCGCACTACTCGGGCCCCGGATTCTCGGAGATGCACTTCCAAACGCTGGCGATGAACGACGCCGATTTCGACCAATGGGTCGAAAAGGCCCGCGCGTCGAACGACGAGCTGTCGCGCGAAGCCTACCTCGAGCTTGAGGTGCCGACGATGGCCAACGATGTGCAGTACTACAGCGGCGTCGACGCCACCCTCTTCGACCGCATCCGCGGCCTCTGCGTCGACGAAGGCAAGGTCTGCATGGATCAGATGATGATGCAGGACGAAATGGGCGGCGGCGGCCTCGAAGGGATCGCCGACAAGCACAAGTACCAATACGACGAACAGCGCGCGATCGACGGCTTCGGCAATCCGATCGGCGTGCCGGCAACCCCGTCCGCTCCAGCCCATGGCGGCCACGCGGAGGGCGACACCCTTTCCATGAACTCGCATGAGGGAGCAGCGCACGATGGCCTCTGAAGCCCATGTCCAAGCCCCCGAGACCTGGTCGCCGCTTTTCGGCCGACTGACCCTCGATTGGATTCCCTACCACGAGCCGATCCTCGTGGGCACCTTCTCGGCCATCGTGCTGGGCGGCATCGCCGCGCTGGTCCTGATGACCTATTTCAAGCTCTGGGGTCCGCTCTGGCGTGACTGGATCACCAGCGTCGACCACAAGAAGATCGGGATCATGTACATGATCCTCGGCTTCATCATGTTCATCCGCGGCTTTGCCGACGCGCTGATGATGCGTGCCCAGCAAGCCCTGGCCGCAGGCGGCGCCGAGGGCTACCTGCCCCCGCACCACTACGACCAGGTCTTCACCGCCCACGGCGTGATCATGATCTTCTTCGTCGCGATGGCGTTCGTCACCGGCATTATGAACTTCGTCATGCCGACGCAGATCGGTGCCCGCGACGTGGCCTTCCCCTTCCTGAACAACTTCTCGTTCTGGATGACGGTGGCCGGCGCGCTGCTGGTGAACATCTCGCTCTTTGTCGGCGAGTTCGCCCGTGTCGGCTGGTTGGCCTTCCCGCCCTTGTCGGGATCGTCCTTCTCGCATGGGCCCGGCGTGGACTACTACCTGTGGTCGCTGCAGATCGCCGGTGTGGGGACAACGCTGTCCGGCGTGAACCTGCTCGCGACGATCTTCAAGATGCGCGCCAAGGGCATGAAGATGTTCGACATGCCGGTCTTCACCTGGACCACGCTCTGCACCAACGTGCTGATCGTCGCGGCCTTCCCTGTGCTGACCGCAACGCTGACCATGCTGACGCTTGATCGTTACCTCGGCTTCAACTTCTTCACCAACGATCTCGGCGGCAATTCCATGCTGTACGTGAACCTGATCTGGATCTGGGGTCACCCCGAGGTCTACATCCTGATCCTGCCGATCTTCGGCGTGTTCTCGGAGATCGTGCAGACTTTCTCGGGCAAGCCGCTCTTTGGCTATAAGACGATGGTCTGGGCGACCGCCTGTATCATGGTCCTGTCCTTCATCGTGTGGCTGCACCACTTCTTCACCATGGGCTCGGGCGCCGACGTGAACGCCTTCTTCGGCATTACCACGATGATCATTGCAGTCCCCACCGGGGTGAAGGTCTTCAACTGGCTCTTCACCATGTACCGGGGTCGCGTGCGCTTCGAAGTGCCGATGCTCTGGACCACCGGGTTCATCGTGACCTTCGCCATCGGCGGCATGACCGGCGTTCTGCTGGCGGTTCCGCCGGTTGATTTCCAGCTGCACAACACGCTCTTCCTGGTCGCCCACTTCCACAACGTCATCATCGGCGGCGTGGTGTTCGGGGTCTATGCCGCCGTCACCTTCTGGTGGCCCAAGGCCTTCGGCTTCAAGCTGGACGACAAATGGGGGCGCCGCACCTTCTGGTTCTGGTTCGTCGGTTTCTACTTCGCCTTCATGCCGCTCTACGCGCTCGGCCTGATGGGCGTGACGCGCCGCCTGCAGAGCTACATGGACCAGGCGTGGCAGATCTACTTCATCATCGCCGCCTTCGGCGCGGTGCTGATCGCCTGTGGCATTGCCTGCGGCTTCATCAACTTCGCCGTCTCGATCCTGCGCCGCAAGGAACTCGCCGTCGGCAACGACCCCTGGGATGCGCGGACCCTCGACTGGGCAACCCAGTCGCCGCCCGCCCACTACAACTTCCCGCAGGACATCGTGGTCTCCGGCCGTGACTACTTCTGGAAGATGAAGCAGGACGGCTTCAAGTGGTCGACCAACTACCAGGACATCCACATGCCCAACAACACGGCCACCGGCGTCATCGTCGCTGCCATGGCCCTGGTCTTCGGCTTCGCGATGATCTGGTACATCTGGTGGCTCGCCGCGGTCTCGTTCATCGCGATGATCGCGACGGTGATCGCGCATACCTTCAACTACAACCAGGATCACTGGATCCCGGCGGCAAAGGTCGCTGAAATGGAAGCGAAGGGAGACGTCGCATGACCATGCTCGACACTCCGCTGACCGGACGCGTGGCGGGGCCTGACGGCCCCGACCACCACCCCGATCATCACCACGAGAGCCCCACCCCCATCGGGTTCTGGATCTACCTGATGAGCGACTGCATCATCTTTGCATCGCTCTTCGCCGCCTACGCCGTGCTCGGCAACAACTTCGCCGGCGGGCCGGGTCCGAAGGACCTCTTCGAACCGGGCTTCGTGCTCATCGAGACCGCCCTGCTGCTGATCTCCTCGGTCACCTTCGGCATCGCCATGCTGAAAGCCGACAAGCACGACATGGACGGCACCACGCTGTGGCTGGTCGTCACCGGTCTCTTCGGCGCGGGCTTCATCGGGATGGAACTCTACGAGTTCAACCACCTGATCCACATCGGCGCGGGTCCTGACCGTTCGGCCTTCCTGTCGGCCTTCTTCCTGCTGGTTGGCACCCACGGTCTGCACGTGACCGCTGGCCTGATCTGGCTCTGCGTGATGATCGCGCAGATCCGCATGAAGGGCATGATCCCGGCGAACATGCAGCGTCTCGCGACGCTGAGCATGTTCTGGCACTTCCTCGATCTGGTCTGGATCGGGGTGTTCTCCTTCGTCTACCTCGTGAGGCTGATCTGATGAGCGCACATTCCGACACGTCGCACGGCACCATGGGCCAGCTGATGATCGGTTTCGCCCTCGCGGCGATCCTGAGCATCATCCCCTTCGCGTTGGTCATGATGGACACCGGGCTCGCGCCCGGAACCATCGTCGCGATCATCATGGGTCTGGGCGCCGTCCAGATCGTGGTGCACCTCGTGTACTTCCTGCACCTCAAGAGCAGCACCGAAGAGGGCTGGACCCTCGCGGCGACCATCCTCGCGGTGGTCATCGTGGCGATCGTCCTCGCAGGCTCGCTCTGGGTCATGTACAACATGAACACCAACATGATGCCGATGAGCGAGGGCAACATGACCATGGATTCCGAGGCCACGCCCGGAGCCTCCATGCAGGGCATGACCCACGGTGGTGCCGAAGGCAGCCACGCCGGCCATGGCGAAATGGACCATAGCCAGATGGACCACGGCAAATGAGCGGCGCGGCGGCGCGTAAGACCGGCGAGCAGCGCCGCCGCTGGCCACTCATCGTGGTGGTCACGCTCATCGCCCTTGCCGGTCTGATCGGCTTCACCTCGCTGGCGATCTGGCAGGTGAACCGGTTGCACTGGAAAGTGGCCCTGATCGAAAGGGTCGAGGCGCGTGTCCATGCCGCGCCCGTCCCCGCTCCCGGCCCGGATGACTGGGCCGGGATCACCGCCGAGAGCGCCGAGTACCGGCATGTCACTCTCCGCGGCACCTTCCTCAACGACGAGGAAGTGCAGATTTACACCCCCGCCGATTTCGGCCCTGCCTACTGGGTCCTGACCCCGTTGCGCCGCAACGACGGCACGGTGGTGTTCGTCAACCGCGGGCTGGTTCCGGAAAACCTCAGGGATCCCGCCACCCGCTCGGCACCCGAGGGACCGCAGACCGTGACCGGCCTGCTGCGCCTGTCGGAGGACCGCGGCTGGCTCTTCTCGCGCGACAACGATCCAGAGAACGGGCAATGGTACCGCCGCGACATCGGCTCGATCACCGCCGCCAAGGGACTCGAAAATGCCGCGCCGTATTTCGTTGATCAGGAGATGGGCACTGATCCCAGGGCCTGGCCGCGTGGCGGTCAGACCGTGGTCAGTTTCCGCAACGCCCACCTAAGCTACGCGCTCACCTGGGCCGGCCTCGCGCTGATGGTGGTGGCCGCCTGGGGCCTGTTCCTCTGGACGGAACTGCGCCGGGGCCGCTGAGCCTCAGCGCCGCGCCATGAGCGGCAGCAGCACCAGCGGAACGAGCAGCAGCAGCAGCGCCACCGCCCCGAAAGAGGCGCGCAGCCCGAACAGCTCCGACAGCCCGCCCATCATCGGCGGTCCCATGAAAAAGCCGGTATAGCCAATCACCGTCGCCCGGCTGATCGCCCGTGCCCGCGCCTGCGGTGTCAGCCGCGCGCCAAGCCAGGCATAGGCCATGGGTGCCAGGACCGACACGCCGAACCCAAGCACCGCGAAGCCGATCCAGCCGATCAGCGCCGTTGGCGCCAGCGCCGCGATCACCGATCCCAACGCCGCGAGCCCGGCGCCCGCGCCGAGCACGCCCGCGCCGTTGATGCGCCGGATCAGCCCCTGCCCCGAAAGGCGCCCCGCGCCCATGGTGAGGCCGAGCAGCGTCGGCGCAAGCGCGCCGCCCACGGCCCCCGCGCCGAGGTTGCGCTCGAGATGCAGCGCCGACCACGCCTCTGTCGCCTGCTCGGCCATGAAGCCGATGCAGATGACCACCCCCGCCAGAGCGATGATCCCCCAAGGCAGCGGCGCGCGGCTTCCGCTCCTTGCCTCCTCTTGGGGCACCACGACCTCGCCGCCGCGCGCCACAAGTGCCGCGACCAACGTCACGCCGGTGGCACCGAGGAAAATGCCCCAGATCGGCACGTCGGCGCCCCGCGCGATGCCCGCCGCCAGCGCGGCACAGGCGTAGACCAGCGAGTAGCCGCCGTGCGCGAGGTTCATCAGCGGCCGCCCCGAGCGCGCCTCGAGTTGCGACAGCTGCGCATTCATCGCCACATCCACCGTGCCCGCAGCCGCGGCGCAGAGCAGCATCGCCCCGGCGAATTGACCCCAGTCCCCCGCGAGACCGGGCAACAGGAAACCCAAGCCGAGCAGCGCGGTGAAGAGCGGCATGGCCAGCGCCCGCAAACGCTCTTCGGCCCAGGGCGCCAGCCACATGGCGAGGATCGCGCCGCAGGTCGAGACCAGCATGGCCGCACCGAAGGCCCCGTCCGAGAGCCCCACCTGCGCCTTGATCGCCGGCACGCAGCCTGCGAAAACGCCCCAGCAAATGCCGATGGCAGCAAAGCCCGCGAGCGGGCGGCGGATCAGGCGGATATCGGACAGGATGCTCATGCCGCAAGCCGTGACACGGGCCGCGCGGAACGTCCAGATAGGTAAAAACCGCGCCCGCGGCGCGCCTGCCCCGGGCGTGTGGCGATTCAGCCCTTGCCGAAAAGCGCGATCCGGTCTATGGGGCTGCGTTCATCGCGGGGTGACAGCCTTGGAGGCACCCTGCCCTAGATACATTGGAGATACATTATGGCTGGTGAGATTCCTGATCTCGTAGCCCTGGAACGGTCGGGGACGGGCAAGGGCGCCGCTCGGCAAGCTCGTCGCGACGGCATGGTTCCGGGGATCGTCTTTGGTGGTGAAGCAGAGCCGCTTCCGATCCAGATCCCGTTCAACTCGCTGCTGAAGACCCTGAAGGCCGGTCGCTTCAAGTCGACCCTCTTCAACCTCAAGGTCGATGGCCACGAGGATGTGCGCGTGATCTGCCGTGACGTCCAGCGCGACGTCGTGAAGGACCTTCCGACGCACTTCGACCTGATGCGCCTGCGCCGCACCTCGCGGATCAACCTGTTCATCCACGTTGATTTCATCAACGACGAGCAGGCACCGGGCCTCAAGCGCGGCGGCGTTCTGACCATCGTGCGTCAGGAAGTCGAGCTGAACGTTCTGGCCGGCGACATCCCGGACCACATCACCGTGGACCTGGCCGGCAAGCAGATCGGCGACGTGATCCACATCAGCGACGTTGTCCTGCCGGAAGGCGTGAAGCCGACCATCGACCGCAACTTTGTGATCGCCAACATCTCGGCGCCGCGCGGTCTGGTTGCCGACGATGCCGAAGAAGCTGAAGAGGCCGCCGCAGAGGAGTGATCCTCGCGCCCTCCGACGGATTGACGGCCCCGCCAGATCGGCGGGGCCGTTTGCGTTTCAGTGCCGCGCGCGCCCTTCAGTCCAGCTCGATCACCGACTCGAAGATCTCCAGCTCCGGCCCGCCGCGGTACATCTCGGCCCGACCTTTTGCGCCCTTGTGGGCGATGCGGAAGGCCTCGCTCTTGGTCCAGCCGATGAAGCTCTCCTCGTCCTCCCAGATGGTGTGCGAGGCGTAGAGGATGTGATCCTCGCGCTCCGGACCCTTCAGCAGGGCAAAGCTGCGGAAGCCCGGTACGGACTTCAGCTGGCTGTCGCGCTGCGCCCAGACCTCCTCGAACTCCGCCGCCTTTTCCGGCATCACCTTGAAGCGGTTCATCGTGAGATACATGGTCTCTCCTTCCTGTCTGTGCTATCGCCGTCCCCGCCCTATCTAGGGCCGAAAGGAAGCAATTCGGAGAGACGCGGTGCAGATTTTCGTGGGTCTGGGCAATCCCGGCGGCAAATACGCGAAGACGCGGCACAATATCGGCTTCATGGCGGTCGACCGGATCGCCGAGGATCACGGCTTCACCCCCTGGCGCGCGCGCTTCCAGGGCGAGGTCGCCGAGGGCCGTCTGGGCAGCGAGAAAGTGCTGCTGCTGAAACCGCAGACCTTCATGAACCTCTCGGGCCAGTCGGTCGGCGAGGCGATGCGCTTCTTCAAGCTCGAGCCGGGCGACGTGACGGTCTTTCACGATGAGCTCGATCTCGCGCCGGGCAAGTGCCGGGTGAAGACCGGCGGCGGCCATGCCGGGCACAACGGTCTGCGTTCGATCCACCAGCACATCGGCGAGGCCTACCACCGCATCCGCCTCGGCATCGGCCACCCCGGGCGCAAGGAGGCGGTGTCGGGCTACGTGCTGCATGACTTCGCCAAGGCCGAGGAAGGCTGGTTGGACGATCTGATGCGCGGCATCTCCGACGGCGCCAAGGCTCTGGCCGAGGGCGACAAGCCCGGCTTCCAGAACGCCGTCGCCCTGCGCGTGGCACCGCCACGCTCGTCGAAATCACCTCCCAAGGCCGAGGCGAAGGGCGATGCGAAACCCGCCGACGAAGCCGAGACCGAGGACAACCGCAGCCCGCTGCAGAAGCTCGCCGACAAGTTCCGCTGACGGAGCCCGCCCTCGCAGCTCGGCACCTTGCCCGAGGCGCGGCGTCTCTCTAGGCTGGTCCTGGGGCGAAACCACAGACAGCGGAGGACGCGATGCAGAAGGATCGGGCGGTCAACGTATTGGGCGGTCAGCTTCACCCCTGTTCGGTCGACCCAGTGACGGGCTATTTCCGCGACGGCCATTGCAACACCTGCGCCGAGGATGCGGGCAGACACACGGTCTGCGCGGTGATGACCGCCGAGTTCCTTGCCTATTCCAAATACGTCGGCAACGACCTTTCGACCCCGCGCCCCGGGCTGCGCTTTCCGGGACTGAAGCCGGGCGATCAATGGTGCCTTTGCGCGCTGCGCTTCCTTCAGGCGCATGACGAGGGCTGCGCGCCGAAGGTGCAGCTTGAGTCGACCCACGCCCGGGCGCTCGAGGTGGTCGCGCGGGACATCCTCGAGCAGCACAGGGCCGAGTAGAGACTTCAGCAGGTCGGCGGCGCACGGACGGAGAAGAGTACGCAGCGCTCCGCTCCCACCTGCCGGAAACGATGCGGCACGCGGCTGTCGAGGCAATCGGCATCCCCTGGCCCGAGGATCGCGCGCAGCGTCCCGCCCGAGCTGAGCCGGGTTGGGAGCAACCCAAAAGGGGGCCAGGAGGCCCCCTGCCTTCTTTTCGGGAAACTTTGAGAAGGACCACTTCTGGCCCCCGCCCGACCTCAGCCGCGCGCCACGCCCGGCAAAGCGCAGAGCATCTCGAAGAGGTAGTTCGCCGCGATGACAGCCGTGTTGCCGGCGGGATCATAGGGCGGCGAGACTTCCACGAGATCGCAGCCGACGAGGTTCAGCCCGGCGCAGCCGCGGATGATCTCGAGGCCCTGGATGGTCGTCAGACCGCCCACCTCGACGGTTCCAGTGCCCGGCGCAAAGGCCGGGTCGAGGCTGTCGATGTCATAGCTGAGGTAGACCGGCGCATCGCCGATCTGGGCGCGGATTTCGTCCATCAAGGGCGCCAGCGACTTGTGCCAGCACTCTTCGGCGGGAATGACCGTCCACCCCTTTTCGCGGCCCCAGTCGAAATCCTCGGGCGCGTAGCCCGAGCCGCGCAGGCCAATCTGGAACACCTTGTCATTGAGCAGCAGCCCGTCCTCATGGGCGCGCCGAAAAGGGCAGCCGTGGGCGATGGTCTCGCCGAACATCTCTTCGTTGGTGTCGGAATGCGCGTCCACGTGGATCAGCGCCACCGGCCCATGCTTTGCGGCGATGGCGCGCAGCACCGGCCAGGTCAGCGTGTGATCGCCGCCCAAGGTCAGCGGCACAACGTCATGCGACAAGATCCCAGTGTAGTGCTCGGTGATGATGTCGACCGATTTCTTCAGGTCATAGAGATTGATCGGCACATCGCCGATGTCCGCCACCTGCAGGCTGTCGAAGGGCGCCGCGCGGGTCGCCATGTTGTAGGGGCGGATCATCCGGCTTTCGTCGCGAATCTGCCGCGGACCGAGACGGGTCCCCGGACGGTTCGAGGTGCCGATATCCATCGGGATTCCGACGAAGCAGGCATCAAGCCCTTCTGCCGTTGGCTGTGTCGGCAGCCGCATCATCGTCCCCGGGCCGCCGGTGCGCGGCATGACGTTTCCACCAAGTGGTTGATTGAATTCTGACATCAGAGCCTCGAAGTTCCTATCCCCGCCAGTCTTCCGCGCTCGCGCGCTTCGAAGAAATAAGCAAATTCCGAAAATCACTTCGGATTCTCCCGAAGTTTTGCACCTCGGCCTCGCAAGACATTCCGTGCAGTAGCGACCGTTTGCGCCGACAATGCCACATCCCTTCTAGCATATCTTCAAGAGGTCAAGATAAGCACTTATTCTAACGTTGTTTTCGCCCTTCCAAGCGAGGTCCGATCCTCGCTCGCTGCACCATTCGGCATGGCCTGAAGTGACTTGCGTTTTTTTAGCGCTCTGTTGCGAAGAACGCCGCGCAGGTGTTCTTCAAGGACATCGAGATGCTGGCCGGGTCCGAGCACGAAGGACGCGGCCGGGTGCCGGCGCGCCTATGCGGGACGGCGAATGCGCATCAATGGAATTGCGCTGATCCACTCGCACGACTGGCCGGTCTCGTCTGTCATTCCATGGTCGTGGATCCATGCGGCGCTGCCCCGAAAACCCTGCAGCCCGACAAGAGCCAGACGCTGGACAGGGCGCTCTGATCAAGGTCGTGGACCGCCGCCGCCAGCCCTTGACCGCTTGGCCTTTCCCGGTGAAAGCGTCACAATCTCCCCACACAGTCCAAGGCCGGAGCCATGGTGAAACGCGAGACCCCGAATGCCGCGCTCGGGCGGCGCGTCAACTTCTCCGTCGAGAGCATCGACATCCGGCTGATCCGGATCTTCATGACCGTGGTCGAGGCCGGCGGCGTGACCGCGGCGCAGGGCGAGCTGAACCTGGCGCTCTCAACCGTCTCCGAGAAAATCTCCTCGCTGGAAAAGCGTTTCGGGGTGCGTCTCTGCCGCCGGGGCCGTAGCGGCTTTGCGCTCACGGAGGCGGGCGAGCAGTTCTACCAGGAATGCGAGAAACTGGTCGCGGCGCTCGACCAGTTCGGGCAACGCACCATGGCGCTCGGCTCGCGCATGCCGCGCAATTTCACGCTCGGGCTGGTGGACAACATGATCTCTTACCCGAACAACGGCGTCTCGGGCGCCATCGCCGATTTCGCCGACTGCGCGCCCGGGGTGCACCTCAAGCTGGTCACGCTCAACCCCTCGGAGCTGCTGAGCGAGGTGCTCGCGCGCCGCGTCGACATGGTGGTGGGCAGCTTCCCGAAGGTGGCGCTGGGGCTCGATTACATCGACCTCTTCGACGAGCAGCACAACTTCTACTGCGCCGAAGGGCATCCGCTTTTCGACGTGCCCGACGCCGAGATCGGCATCGAGACCATCCGCGATCACCGCATCATCGCACGCGGCTACTGGGGCTCGCGCGACACCCGCATCTTCGCGATCAGCGCGCCGCATGCCACAGTGGTCGACATGGAGGCCGAGGGGCATCTGATCCTCTCGGCGCGCTACCTCGGCTATTTGCCCGACCACATGGCGCAGACCCTGTCGCACATGGTGCGCTTGCGCGCGATCCGGCCCGACCTCTTTTCCTACAACGCCCGGTTCCAGATTGCCCTGCGCCCAAACTGGGAGCGCCACCCGGCGACCAAGCTGATGGTGGAGAGCCTGCGACGCAGGCTCTCCTGACCTTCAAGCCGCGCTGATCTCGACGGTGATGAGCTGCGCGGCATGGGGAGCCAGCGCGGCAACCTCCTCCGCCTCGGACAGCACCGCGAGGTCATGGCGATCGAGGCCGATGCCGGGCAGCTCCGAGAGGGCGAAAACGAGGCAGGTCAGCGCGCCAGTGCTCGGCCTGCGCGGCGCCCCCCGGAAGACTTCAGCCCGATAGGGCACGCGCACCATGACGTTGAGGTCCAGAAGCTCCGGCCCCAGCAGATCGCAGCCGCAGCCGATCTCACCGCTGAAGGCAAAGGGCTCGGCTTGCGCCCCCAGCTCCTGAACAGTGCCATCCGGGAAGCTCAGGCGCATCGGCCCGCCGTCGATCACTGTCAGGTTCCGATGCACGCCGGGAAAGCTCGAGAATGGCCCGGACTGCGCGACCTTGGCCGTGCTGATGCGCCAGTGAAATGCATCAAAACCGGCGCCCTGCGGCACGCAAAGGATCTCTGCCGTTTCGCCGCCGCCGTTCTTCCAGGGGGCGAAGGCGCGCCCGGCGCCGCGGTAAATCCGAGCAAAGAGGCTCATGCCTGAATCTTCCGAAGCACCTCGGCGAAGCGCGGCGCGATCTCGTCGTCGAGCGCATGGCGCCGGTTGTCGATGACCTTCTTGCCGCGCACGGTGACATCGCGGATCGCCTGATCGCCCAGGGCGAAGATCCAGCGATCGATCAGCGCATCGCCGCCCGCGGTGGCAAGGAACGGATGCGCGTGATCCAGCGCCAGCCAGCTTGCCGGGGCCCCGACCTGCAGACCCGACTTGGCGATCCCCGCCGCCTGGTGGCCCCCGGCCAGCGCGCCATCGAACAGGCGGCGCCCGGTCGAGCTGCCCTCCCCCGCCGCGAGGCAGTTGCGGGCACGGTCGCGCAGGCGCTGGCTGTATTCCAGCAGCCGCAGTTCCTCGGCGACTGAGGTCGCCACGTGGCTGTCGGTGCCGACGCCGAAGCGCCCACCCTGCGCGAGGAAATCACGCGCCTCGAAGATGCCGTCGCCGAGGTTGGCTTCGGTCGCGGGGCAAAGGCCCGCCACGGCGCCGCTTTGGGCCATCCGGGTGACCTCGGTCTCGGTCAGATGGGTCGCGTGGATCAGGCACCAGCGCGCATCGACCGGCATCTCGTCCAGCAGCCATTCGACCGGGCGACGACCGGACCAGCCAATGGAGGCCTCGACCTCGCGCAGTTGCTCGGCGACATGGATGTGGATGGGCGCCTCTTGGGGCAGCGCGGCGAGGATCGTGCGCATCTGCTCGGGCGTCGCTGCGCGCAGCGAGTGGATGGCGCAGCCGGCAAGTTGGCCATCCTCGGCAGCGCGGGCGCGGACGGTTTCCATCAGCCGCAGGTAGCCGTCGACGTCGTGCAAGAAGGGGCGCTGCCCTTCGACCGGCGGCACGCCGCCGAAGTCGGATTGCGCATAGAACACCGGCAGCAGGGTGAGGCCGATGCCGCTCTGCCGCGCCGCCTCGAACTGGCGCAGCGAGGTCTCGGCAGGGGTGGCATAGGGCGCGCCGGTGCCATCGTGGTGCTGATAGTGAAACTCGACGAGATGCCCGAAGCCGCCCTTCAGAAGCTCGATCTGCAGGTAGAGCGCAACCGTCTCGATATCGTCCGGGGTCATGCTGGCCACGCAGCGGTACATGCGGTCGCGCCAGGTCCAGAAGCTGTCGGCGCTGGGGCCGGCAACCTCGGCAAGACCCGCCATGGCGCGCTGGAACGCATGCGAGTGCAGATTGCTCAGCGCCGGAACCAGGATCTCGGCGCGCTCCATGCCGGGCGCATGCTCGGCACCGGCCTCAACCCGCGTGATCGTGCCCGCCGCATCGTAGCCGATCACAACATCCTGCACCCAACCCTCCGGCAGCAGCGCCTGCCCGGCGAAAACCTGTGTAGCCATGATCCCTCGCGCTATTTGTATAGACTTAATAATACCGTCATCCGGCCCCCTCTGGCAAGCCTGCTTGGCGCGCCCGCGTTGCAACGGCCTCGACCGCTGGCGAACCGCAGCCTGCCCTCTGGCACAGGGGACGTTAGGTCGCACATGTGGGCGCGCCGCCGGGGTTCCCTTCCGCCGCCCCCATCTCTATAGCGGCGCCCACGCAGCGCGTTCCCGGCAGTGCCGAGGACCCGCCGACCGGCCGAGCGTCTAGGACAGCCAGATCGCGGGGCGCAGTCTTTTCCAGTTCAGGTGCCGCCGTTCGGGCCGCGCCGGGTGCCCCTTCAGAACGCAAGCTCAATGGAAGAAGTCGAATGGCGCAGACCGGACAACAGCGGGTGATACGGGATTCCGTGATCGTGGGGCTGGCGATGTTCGCCGTCTTCTTCGGTGCGGGGAACCTGATCTTCCCACCTCAGATCGGCTTTCTCGCAGGCGACGGCTGGAGCGCGGCGCTGGTCGGCCTGTTGATCACCGGCATGGTGCTGCCGGTGCTTTCGGTGGTGGCGCTCGGATTGCGGGGCGGCACTGTGGAGCGGCTCTGCGCCCCGATCGCGCCCTGGTTCGGCGCCGCGCTGCTCTTTGTCACCATGCTCGGGCTCGCCTGGCTGATCGCCGTACCACGCACCGCAAGCGTCGCCTTCGAGACCGGCTTCCGCACGCTCGCCCCGGCGCTCGACCCCAAGATCGGCATCTGGGCTTTCGTGCCGCTCTTCTTCCTGGTCTCGACCTATTTCGCCCTCGACCGCTCGCGGGTGATCGACCGTATCGGCCGGGTGCTGACTCCGCTGCTGCTGGGGCTTCTGGGGCTCATCGTGGTCTGGTCGGTGCTCTCGCCGCTCGGCCTGCCCGCCGAGACCGGCGAGGCCGCGCCCTTCCGGCTCGGCTTGCTGACCGGCTACCAGACCGGCGACGTCTTCGGCGGCATCATGTTCGGCATCATCTTCATCGAGGCCTTCCGGGATCGTGGCTATACCCCCGGCCCGCGCTACACCGCGGCGCTCTGGGGTATGGCGCTGGTGACCTTCCTCGGGCTTTTCTTCGTTTACGGTGGGCTGGAATACCTCGGCGCCACCGGCAGTGGCGTGCTTGCCCCGGACGTGCCGCAGGCGGGGCTGCTGACCGCGCTGGTCGGGCAGCTGGCCGGCAAGATCGGCGCCAACATGCTGGCCGTCGCCGTGCTGCTTGCCTGTCTGACCACGGCAGTCGGGGCGACGGCGGTGCTGGGAGAGTACATCCAGAAGTGGACGCGCGGCCGGGTCGGCTACAAGGCCGGGGTGCTCGCGGTCTCGCTCACCTCGCTGGTGCAGGCCTTTGGCGGTGTCGACTACATCGTCGCGCTGGCCGAGCCGATCTTCCTTCTGCTCTACCCGGTGGGCATCGCGATCGTGATCCTCGGGCTGCTGCCGCGTGCCTGGCTCAACGACGGCGTCTGGAAGGGCGCGACGATCCTGGCGATCCTGATGGGGGTCTATGACCTTGTCGCCAGCCTCGCCCAGAAGATGGGCGGCGCGATGCCGGCCGCGCTTCAACACATGCACGAGGTGATCCCGCTCTCCACCTCGGGCTTCGCCTGGCTGCTGCCGGCCCTGGTGGGCGGGCTTGTCGGTGGGGGGCTTTGGAAGCTCTCGGGGCGGTCCGATGCGGGTGCTGCCGACGCGGAGCGGCTGCCTGCCGAGTAAGTCCGCTCCTTCGACCGCCGAATTTTCCCCCCGGCGGTGCTGCGGGATCTCTTCGCGTCAAGGCACCCCTACGGAACCCGGCCTCGCCATGGGCGCAGCCGCCCGAAGGCAAAAGTGCAAACAACCTAAGATATTTTTAAAACTACACTTTCGCCTAGTCGCCACGGCGACATTAGATGCTATCCTTGTGCTTCATCCTTATCTGGAAGGCGCGCATGCTTCGTCAACAGAGCCCGGCTTTCGGGCCCATGGATTTTCTTGCCGGGGACGGCGAGATGGCCAGCCTGATCCGCGAGACGGATTGGAGCGAGCATCCTTTCGGCCCCTCAGAGGAGTGGCCCCAATCGCTGCGCTCGGCCTTGGCGATCTGCCTGAACTCCGCTTTCCCGACGGCAATCTACTGGGGCTCCGACCTGCGCCTGCTCTACAACGATGCCTGGGCGCCCATCCCCGGCCCGCGCCACCCGGCGGCGCTCGGCGCTCCGGCCAAGGAGGTCTGGAGCGACATCTGGCCGATCATCGAGCCGCAGTTCTCCGAGGTGATCCGCTCCGGCAAGGGGGTCTTTCTCCAGGACAACATGCTTCCGATGCAGCGCTACGGCTTCGAGGAGGAGACCTACTGGAGCTACAGCTTCACCCCGCTGCGCGGTGAACAGGGCAATATCGTCGGGGTGTGGAACACCGGCAGCGAGACGACCGACAATGTCATCCAGCGGCGCAACGCCGAATTTCTGGTCAAGCTCAACGAGGCGCTGCGCGGCGCAAACTCGGCGCAGGAAGGTCTGCGGATAGCGATCGAGCGACTTGGCCTGCATCTCTCGGCTGTGGGAGTCCGGCTTACCGTTCCCGGCGGCGCGGGCGAGAGCTTCGAGATTGCCCAATCCTGGACCGCCCCGCAGGCTGGCCTGCACGCCGACACGAACCTGCCATGGATCAGCTCTGCCGCAGAAGCGGAGCTGCGCGGCGGCAGGACGCTGTTCCTGACCCGACGAGACCCGGACCTCGACCCGCAAGGCCGCGCCTACCTGGATGCCCGGCGGATCTCCAACGCGATCTTCGTGCCCTGGATCGTCGGCGGCCGGCTGGAGCAGGCGATGGTCCTGCACTGGACCCGGCTCCGGGCCTACAGCGTGCTCGACGTATCGCTGGTCGAGCGGGTGATGGATCTTGTCATGGGCTGGGTCGCCCGCGAGAAGACCCTCGCGCGCGAAGCGGTCATGGCGCAGGAGATCGACCACCGCGCCAGGAATATGCTGGCAATCCTGCGGTCCACCGCCCGGCTGATCAAGGCCGGGACGGTCGCCGAGTTCCGCGAGAAGCTGGACGAGCGGATCACCTCTCTGTCCCGCACCCACGGGCTGTTGTCGCGCAAGAAATGGGAGGATGTGCGGCTGCGCGAGGTGGTCGAGGAAGAGTTCTCTCCCTATGGCTCCGAGATCCACCAGCGGGTCACCCTCGAGGGCCCCTGCGTGCCGCTCGATCCCAACGACGCACAGATGGTCGCCATGCTCATTCACGAGCTGACCACCAACGCGGTGAAACACGGGGCGCTTCGCACGACCGAAGGGACATTGCGCCTGCGCTGGACCCTCGCGACCGACGGGGTCCTGTCGCTGCATTGGGACGAGAACTTCCCGGGGGATGGCGCCCCCGAGGTGGCCTCTCAGGGCGGCGGTTTCGGCACGCAGTTGCTAACCCGCATCGCGCAGGACCATTTCGGCGGGCGCATCGCGAGGACGATCGGCTCCGGCCACCTGCGCTACGAGATCACCCTGCCCAGAGGCGCCTGGTCCGCGCAGGCCGACGCACCGCAGACGGAGGTAGGCGATGCCGGCCCCGCCAGCTCTCCACGCCGCGCGGTGATGATCGTCGAGGACGAGCCGATCATCGCGATGGACCTGGTGGGCATGATGGAACATGCGGGCTACGCGATCTTTGGCCAGTTCGCGTCGGTAGCCGCCGGGCTCGCCGGAACCGCCGAGAGCCTGCCCGATCTCGTGCTGCTCGACGAGAACCTCGGTGGCCAGAAATCCACGCCGCTTCTTGACCACCTGCTCGCCAGGGGCGTGCCGGTGGTGATCATCTCGGGCTACGACGGCGAAGTACGCACAGGTGTGCCGCGGCTCTCGAAGCCCATCTCGGAATCCGAGCTTCTGTCGACCATCGAGAATCTCTGAGCCGGGACAGAGGGGCGCCCCTCTGTCCGACCGGTGTCAGCCCTTGTCCTTGCGGACCTTGATCGCCCCGGCCTTCTCGGCGAGGTCGCGGGCGATGGCGAAGGCGCCCTTGATCTTGTCGGCGTCGCTCTTCCAGTCGCGGCGCACGACAATCTTGTTGTCCTTGATCTTTGCCAGCCCGTTCTGCGCCTGGATGAACTCCACCAGCCCCTCGGGCTTGGCGAATTTGTCATTGTGGAATTGCACCGTCGCGCCCTTGGGCCCGCCGTCGAGCTTGGAAATCCCGGCGTGCTTGCACATCGCCTTGATCCGCACCACGAGCATCAGCGTGTTGACCTCCTTCGGCAACTTGCCGAAACGGTCGATGAGCTCCGCCGCAAAGCCCTCGAGCTCGACCTTGGTGGTCAGCTCCGACAGACGCCGGTAGAGCCCGAGACGGACGTCGAGATCGGGCACGTAGTCTTCGGGGATCAGCACCGGAACGCCGAGGTTGATCTGCGGCGCCCATTGGCCATCGTCGTCAGTGAGCCCTTCGAGCTCGCCCGACTTGATCTTGGCGATCGCCTCCTCGAGCATCGATTGGTAAAGCTCGTAGCCCACGTCGCGCATCTGGCCGGACTGCTCCTCGCCGAGCAGGTTTCCGGCGCCGCGAATGTCGAGATCCTGAGAGGCCAGCGTGAAGCCCGCCCCCAAAGTGTCGAGTGAGCCGAGCACCCGCAGCCGCTTCTCTGCAGTGTCGGTGAGCTTGGTGCGCGGCTTGGTCGTCAGGTAGGCATAGGCGCGGGTCTTCGAGCGCCCGACCCGGCCGCGGATCTGGTAGAGTTGGGCAAGGCCGAACATGTCGGCGCGGTGCACGATCATGGTGTTGGCGGTGGGGATGTCGAGGCCGGACTCGACGATGGTCGTTGCCAGCAACACATCGTACTTGCCGTCGTAGAACGCATTCATCCGGTCGTCGAGTTCCCCCGCTGCCATCTGGCCATGCGCCACCACGAACGAGACCTCGGGCACCTGTTCGCGCAGGAACTGCTCTATTTCGGGAAGGTCCGAAAGGCGTGGCACGACGTAGAAACTCTGCCCGCCGCGATAGTGCTCGCGCAGCAGCGCCTCGCGCACGGTGATCGCGTCGAATTCCGAGACATAGGTGCGGATCGACAGGCGATCCACCGGGGGCGTGCCAATGATCGACAGGTCGCGCACACCCGACAGCGACAACTGCAGCGTCCTCGGGATCGGTGTCGCGGTCAGTGTCAGCACGTGGATGTCCGAGCGCAATTGCTTCAGCCGCTCTTTGTGCGAGACGCCGAAGTGCTGTTCCTCGTCGATGATCAAGAGGCCAAGGTTGTTGAACCGGATGCCCTTGGCCAATAGCGCGTGAGTGCCGACGGCAATGTCGACCGAGCCCTTCGAGATACCGTCACGGGTCTTGGCGGCGTCCCCGGCAGAGACAAAGCGCGACAGCGGCGCGACGTTGATCGGGAAGCCGCGGAAGCGCTCGGCAAAGCTCTTGTAATGCTGGCGGGCGAGCAGCGTGGTGGGGGCGATCACCGCCACCTGCACGCCGGACATGGCGGCGACAAAGGCGGCGCGCATCGCGACCTCGGTCTTGCCGAAGCCGACGTCGCCGCAGATCAGCCGGTCCATCGGTTGGCCGCTGGTCATGTCGCCGAGCACGTCCTCGATGGCGCCCATCTGGTCGTCGGTCTCGGTATAGGGAAAACGCGCGCAGAAACTCTCCCAGGCGCCGGGCGGCGGGTCGATGATCGGCGCCTTGCGCAGGGCGCGCTCCGCCGCCACCCGAATGAGCTTGTCCGCCATCTCGCGGATACGCTCCTTGAGGCGCGCCTTCTTGGCCTGCCACGCGCCCCCGCCGAGCTTGTCGAGCAGCCCCTCGTCATGACCATAGCGCGACAAGAGCTCGATATTCTCGACCGGCAGGTAGAGCCGTGCGCTTTCGGCGTATTCCAGCAGCAGGCACTCGTGGGCGGCGCCGGCGGCAGTGATGACCTCGAGCCCCTGGTAACGGCCGATGCCGAAATCGACGTGCACCACCAGATCGCCCGGCGAGAGCGACTGGGCCTCGGTGAGGAAGTTCTCGGCCTTGCGGCGCTTCTTGGGCGCGCGGATCAGCCGATCGCCCAGCACGTCCTGCTCGGAGATCACGGTGAGCTTCAGGCCGCTTTTGGGATCGCCCCATGGCGCGACAAAGCCCTGCTCCAACCCCCAGACCGCCAGGTGCAACCCCCGCTTGCCGATGCGCGTGCCGTCGATCACCGGGATCGCCTCGGCCAGCCCCTCGTCCTCGATGAGACCGGTCAGGCGCTCGCGCGCGCCCTCGGACCACGAGGCGATGAGCACCGGCCCCTCGGCCATCTGCTTCTTCACATGGTCGGCGAGCGCGGCAAAGAGGCTGATGCTCTCCTGCTGGCGCTCGGGGGCGAAGCTGCGCCCGATGCGCCCGCCCGCGTCCACCACTCCCGGCCCGCTGGCCTGTGGCAGCGGCGAGAATTGCACCACCCGGCGGTCCGCGACGGCGGCGTCCCAATGCGCCTCGTCGAGGTACAGAAGCTGAGGCGGAACCGGCTTGTAGACCGAGTCGAGCCTGCCCTTCTGGGTCATCGCGTGGCGGCGGGTCTGGGACTGGTCCTCGATGCTCTCCCAGCGGGCAAGCCGCGCCGGGGTGATCTGGTCGTCCATCAGCACCGGCGCACCGGGCAGGTAGTCGAAAAGCGTCTCGAGCTTTTCATGGAAGAACGGCAGCCAGTGCTCCATCCCCTGCGTCTTGCGCCCCGCGCTCACCGCCTCGTAGAGAGGATCATCCGAGCCGGCGGTGCCGAATTCGATGCGGTAGTTCTGCCGGAAGCGTGTGATCGCCGCGTCATCGAGGATGACCTCCGAGACTGGCGCCAGCTCGACCACGTCGAGCTTTTCCGTGGTGCGCTGGCTGACCGGATCAAAACGCCGTGCGCCGTCCAGCACGTCGCCGAAGAGATCGAGCCGCACCGGCCCTCCCTCGCCCGGCGGGAAGATGTCGATGATGCCGCCGCGAACCGCGTAATCGCCCGGCTCGTGCACCGTGGGCGCGTTGGAAAAGCCCATGCGCACGAGGAAATTGCGCAACGCGGCCTCGTCCACCCGGTCGCCGACCCGCGCGGCAAAGGCCGCCTCGCGCAGCACCTCGCGCGCGGGGATGCGCTGCATGGCGGCCGAAAGCGTGGTGAGCAGCACGAAGCGCTCCGGCATGCCGTGCACCAGCCCGGCAAGGGTCGACATGCGCGTGGCAGAGATGTCGGGATTGGGCGAGACCCGGTCGTAGGGCAGGCAGTCCCAGCCCGGAAAGGTGACCACCGGCATGCCGGGATCGAAAAACGCCAACGCCTCGCGCAGCGCCGCGAGGCGCTTGTCGTCGCGGGCAATGTGCAGCACCGGCCCGCCGGTCTGTTCGACCTCGGCAAGAAGGAGCCTGGCGTCGAACCCCTCGGGTGCGCCGCCCTTGGTGATACGGGCCGATCTGGTAAGCGACTGGGACATACCGCTCAAATGACCCGCCGCCGGGCCTTCGTCAACCGAGAACGCCGTGCGCGAGGTTCTGGTACATGCCCCACATTGCGGTGACGAAGATCGCGATCATGCCGATCACCTGCACCCAGAAGCGCAGCACCGCCAGCTTGTGGCACAGCGCCTCGCCGGTCAAATTCTGGCCCCGGATGCGCGCGGCGGCGGCGATGCTCAGGCCACCGACGAGCGCCATGGGAAAGCCCAGCAAAAAGAGCGCCTGCGCCAGTTCGATGTCGTACCAGAAGCCAAGGCTCGCCAGCATCGCCAAGAGCGCCGAGACGATGGCGACCAGCCAGAGCCCCGCCTGCTCGGCGATGAAGAGGCGCCGGTTCACCTGGATGCGCACCATGTCCTCGAGGTCCTGCGCCGCCTGTCCGCCCTGCCTGCGGGCGCGGCCGACCATGTCGAAGGGCACGCCGAGCACCCAGTGGCTGTTGCTCGACCAGAACACCGCAAGCGCGATCCAAAACCAGAGGTTGGAAAACGACCGCATGTCGATGGTTTCGAAAACGAGCCCGGTCCAGTCCACGGCGTCCCCACTCTTTCCTTCGGGGCGGCTGGGCCCCTCTCACTTGCCGCCCGTCCCGGCGCTTGGTCCATCCGGCCCCGCACCGAGCGCAAGGCAGGCACCCCGGCGGGAGCCCTTGTGACAGGCGTCTTTCCATGCCACCCAAGGGTAACCTTGACAAGGGATACGAAGGACACGCCCGATGAAACCCGTGATTTCCGCCTTTCCTGCCACACGCCTGCGCCGACTGCGCAGCTCCCCCGCGATCCGGGCGCTGACCCAGCAGACGCTGCTGACGCCGGGCGATTTCATCTGGCCGGTCTTCGTGCGCGACGGCGAGGGGATCGTCGAGCCCATCGCCTCGATGCCCGGGGTGAACCGGCTGTCGGTGGACAAGGTGGTCGAGGCGGCGCGCGAGGCGCATGCGCTCGGCATCCCGGCGATCTGCCTCTTCCCCTATACCGACGCTTCGCTGAAGACCGAGGATTGTGCCGAGGCCTGGAACCCCGAGAACCTCAGCAACCGCGCCACCCGCGCCATCAAAGAGGCGGTGCCCGAGATCGCGGTGATGACCGACGTCGCGCTCGATCCCTACAACATCACCGGCCATGACGGCTTCATCGAGAACGGCCAGATCGTCAACGACCGCACGGTTGACGCTCTGGTCAAGCAGGCGCTGAGCCAGGCCCGCGCCGGGGCGGACATCATCGGCCCGTCGGACATGATGGACGGGCGTATCGGCGCGATCCGCACGGCGCTGGAGGCCGAGGGCTTCCACAACGTGCTGTTGCTGAGCTACGCGGCAAAATACGCCTCGGGCTTCTATGGCCCGTTCCGCGATGCGGTGGGCGCGGCGGGCGCGCTCAAGGGCGCGATGGGCGGCGACAAGCAGACCTACCAGATGCAGCCCGGCAATTCCGACGAGGCAATGCGGCTGATCGAACGCGACCTGCAAGAAGGCGCCGACATGATCATGGTCAAGCCCGGCATGCCCTATCTCGATATCTGCCGCCGCGCCAAGGAGATGTTCGGCGCGCCCACCTTCGCCTACCAGGTGTCCGGGGAATACGCGATGCTGGCGGGGGCTTTCGAGAACGGCTGGCTCGATCGCGACAAGGTCATGCTCGAAAGCCTCACCGCCTTCAAGCGCGCCGGTTGCGACGGGGTGCTGACCTATTTCGCCCCGGCCGCAGCGCGGCTCCTCAACGGCTAGCGGGCGCCTTTGCGACGGCCCGCATGATCTAGTGACAGGCCGGGCCGGGCTGCCTATACTAGGAAGGGACAACCGGCGGGACAGCCGGACAAGAGGCTTGGGCCGGTCCAAACGACCGGACATCAACGAGGATTGAGCAGAATGACCTTTAATCGACGGGGACTCCTCCTGACTCTCGGCGCGCTTGGCGCGACCGGCGCGCTGGCCGCCTGTGGCAACGGCGTGGGTGGCAGCGGCGCACAGACCATCGACGCGCGGGTGAACGCCACTGTGAACCAGATGTACGCGCAATATCCGGGCACCCGCGATCTCGCGGCGAAATCCGCCGGCATGTTGGTCATGCCGCTGATCACGGAGGCCGGACTCGGCCTCGGCGGCGCCTATGGACGCGGGGCGCTGAAGGTGAACAACGCCACGGTGGACTACTATTCGGTGGTCAAGGGCTCGGGCGGACTGCAGATCGGCGCGCAGCAATACGCGCATGTGCTGTTCTTCATGACCCAAGACGCGCTCTCCAACTTCCGCCGCTCGCCGGGCTGGGCCGCGGGCGCCAACATCGAATACGCCATCCCCGAGGGCGGCGAGACGCTGGCGGCCGAGACCACCACTTCGCTCGCGCCGATCATCGCGGTGATCTTCGGCAAGTCGGGCCTGCACATGGGCGCTACTCTGGAAGGCGTGAAATACACGCGGATCATTCCCTGATCCGCCGCAGGGGGGCGCCGCCCCCCTGCCTCGCCCTAGAATGTTTCTGCCGAAAAGACGGCGGCCTCTCGAGGCCCTTTGGCTTCTTCCCTTTGCAAATGCGCACGCACCGGCGGCACCGTCCGCGAGGCGTCAGTGGTAGCGGAACTCCCCCACCACCTGCCGCCATTCCCCCGCCGAGATCATCTTTCTATGGGTGAAGCGCACCGAGTGCAGCGGGCCTTCGATCTCCTCCTGCCAGAACTCGATGAACCGAAACAGCCGCGGATGGTCGGGCGCCAGGTCGTACTCCTGCCAGACGAAGGTGTTCAGCACGTTCTGGTAGTCGGGCATCCGGTAAAAGAGTTCCGCCGTGGTCAGCCCGTAGCCCTTGAGCATGAGTTCTGTGGGAGTCTCGTCCATCGCTTTACCTCGCATGACATCCGTGTAACAAGCGTGCCCAATGCGCGGTTAGTTTTCAAATAAAACAGCATGTTAGCCAGGTGGCGAGTTGGCTGCCAGAATAAGCAACCCGCCGGCATTGCGCCCCACACCTAGCCTCTGATATAGGTAGTCCCAACTACATATAGAGACAGCACGGACAGGCGAGCAACGTGACCGACACGCCGGAAACCCCCGAAAACGAAGAAGAAACTCCGCGCCCCGAGCGGAGCGGTCATGGTGGCCCGGTGATCTCGATCATCGACGAGATGAAGTCGAGCTACCTCGACTACGCCATGAGCGTCATCGTCAGCCGCGCGATTCCCGATCTGCGCGACGGCCTAAAACCTGTGCATCGACGCATTCTCTACACGCTGTGGGAGAACGGACAGACCAAGTCCAAGAACTACCGCAAGTGCGCCACCGCCGTCGGTGACGTCATGGGCCGCTATCACCCGCATGGCGACTCGGCGGTCTATGACGCGCTGGTGCGCATGGCGCAGGACTTTTCTATGTCGCTGCCGCTGATCGACGGTCAGGGCAACTTCGGCTCGATGGACGGCGATCCGCCCGCCGCCTACCGTTACACCGAGGCGCGTCTCGACCGCACCGCCGAGGCGCTGCTCGAGGACATCGAGAAGGGCACGGTCGATTTCGTGCCCAACTACGCCAACGAGCGCAACGAGCCCGTCGTGCTGCCGGCGCGCTATCCCAACGTGCTGGTCAACGGCGCCGAGGGCATCGCCGTCGGCATGGCGACCCGCATCCCGCCGCACAACCTCGGCGAGGTGATCGACGCGACGCTGGCGCTGATCGAGAACCCCGACCTCTCGTCCGAGCAGCTGATCGACTACATCCCCGCCCCCGACTTCCCGACGGGCGGCGTGATCCTTGGCCGCTCCGGGGCACGCAAGGCTTATCTCGAGGGCCGCGGCTCGGTCATCATCCGCGCCAAGACCCGGATCGAGGAGCTGCGCCGCGACCGCTTCGCCATCGTAATCGACGAGATTCCCTACCAGGTGAACAAGGCGACGATGATCGAGCGCATCGCCGAATGCGTGCGCGAGAAGAAGATCGAGGGCATTGCCCACGTACAGGACGAGAGCGACCGCTCGGGCGTGCGCGTGGTGATCGAGCTCAAGCGCGATGCCACCGCCGAGGTGGTGCTGAACCAGCTCTACCGCTTCACGCCGATGCAGGTCAGCTTCGGTTGCAACATGCTGGCGCTCAACGGCGGCAAGCCCGAGCAGCTGACCCTGCGCACCTTCCTGACCGCCTTCCTCGACTTCCGCGAGGACGTGATCGCGCGTCGCACCGCCTTCCTGCTCAACAAGGCGCGCGAGCGCAGCCACGTGCTCTGCGGCCTTGCCGTGGCGGTGGCCAATGTCGATGAGGTGGTGGCGACGATCCGCAGCTCGGCCGATGCTTCCGAGGCGCGCGAGAAGCTGATGACCCGGCGCTGGCCGGCAGAGGAGATCGCGCCCTTTATTCGGCTGATCGACGATCCGACCCACAAGATGAATGACGACGGGACCTACAACCTGTCGGAAACGCAGGCCCGCGCCATCCTCGAGCTGCGCCTGCAGCGCCTGACCCAGCTCGGCGTGAAGGAAGTCACCGACGAGCTCGAAGAGCTCGCGGGCAAGATCAAGGAATACCTCGAAATCCTGGGCTCGCGCGAGCGCATCCTCGAGATCATCTCGAACGAGATGATCGCTGTGCGGGACCAGTTCGCCGTGCCGCGCCGCACCGAGATCGTCGACTGGGCCGGCGACATGGACGACGAGGATCTGATCGAGCGCGAGGACATGGTGGTCACGGTCACCCAATCCGGCTGGATCAAACGCACCCCGCTCGCCGATTTCCGCGCCCAGAAGCGCGGCGGCAAGGGGCTGTCCGGCGGCGGCCTGAAAGAGGACGATGTGGTCACCCAGCTTTTCGTGGCCAACACTCACACGCAGCTGCTATTCTTCACCACCGACGGCATGGCCTACAAGCTCAAGTGCTGGCGCCTGCCGCAGGGCGGCCGCACCTCCAAGGGCAAGGCCATCGTCAACATCCTGCCGATCCCGGCGGGCGTGTCGGTGGCAGCGATCATGCCCGTGGACCGGGACGAGAGCGACTGGGACGATCTGCAGATCGTCTTCGCCACCTCCAAGGGATCGGTGCGCCGCAACCGGCTGTCGGATTTCACCAACGTCATGCGCAACGGCAAGATCGCGATGAAGTTCGAGGGCGAGGACGAGAACACCCGCCTGATCAACGCCCGCATCTGCTCTGAAGACGACGATGTGATGCTGGTCACCGACTCTGGCCGCGCCATCCGCTTCCCGGTGCCGGACGTGCGGGTGTTCAACTCGCGCAACTCCACCGGCGTGCGCGGCATCAAGTTGAGCAACGGCGACGAGGTCGTGTCGATGTCGGTGATCCGCCACTTCGAGGCGGATTCGGACGAGCGCGCCTCCTACCTCAAGATGCGCCGGGCCATGGCCGGGATCGCCGATGACGCCGAAGCCTCGGACGAGGAAGAGGGCAACGCCGACAGCCTGCTGCCGGCCGAGCGCTACGCCGAGATGTCGGCGGTCGAGAACCTGATCCTGACGGTGACGGCGCGCGGCCTCGGCAAGCTCTCGTCGAGCCACGACTACCCGATCCGCGGACGCGGCGGCATGGGGGTCACCGCCTGGGAGAAATCCATGCGCGGCGGCGAGATCGTGGCGTCCTTCCCGGTCGAGATGGGTGATCAGATCATGCTGGCCACCTCCACGGGCCAGTCGATCCGTGTGCCGGTCGAGGGCATCTCCTTCCGCTCGCGCAGCGCCGGCGGGGTGAAAGTGTTCAACACCCGCGAAGGCGAGACCGTGGTCTCGGTCGCCTGGATCGCCGATCAGGACGACGAAGAAAGCGTAGACGGCGCCGAGGGGAACGCGGGCGAAGGCCCGGCCGAAGTGTGATCCCGACCTCGATCTGAATGTGACGCCCGTCCCCTCTGGGGCGGGCGTTCTTCTTTGCGTGTTTGAAAAGAGAAGAAGGCCGGGGCAGTTCTTTTGCCGCAGCGGTGCCCCGGTGGCGCGCGGGGCCTTGGCAGGCTCAGCGCGCGGCCCCATATTCCGCCCATGCTCAAGCTCACCCCGATCCTACTTGCCATCGCCTATGCCCTCGTCGCCTACCGCTTCTCGGCGTGGCGTACCGCGCGCGAGCTGGACTCGCGCTCGACCGAGCTGGCCGATCCCAGGCTCAAGGCGCTGACCGACCGCATGGCGGCCGCATTGGACCTGCCGCGCATCCGGGTGAACATCTACGAGATCGCGCCGGTCAACGGGCTGGCCGCGCCGGATGGGCGCATCTTCATCACCCGCGGCTTCTACGACCGCTACAAATCCGGTGAAGTCAGCGCCGAGGAACTCTCCTCGGTGATCGCCCATGAACTGGGGCATGTGGCGCTGGGGCACTCGCGGCGGCGGATGATCGACTTCTCCGGCCAGAACGCGATCCGCACCGTGTTGGTCATGGTGCTGGCGCGGCTGGTGCCGGGGCTGGGGCCGCTGATCGCCAACGCGCTGACCTCGCTGCTGGCGGCGCGGCTGTCGCGCGGCGACGAGTACGAGGCCGATGCCTATGCCGCGGCGCTGCTGCACAAGGCGGGGATCGGCGTCGCGCCGCAGAAATCGCTCTTTGCCAAGCTCGAGGCGCTGAGCGGTGGCGGCGGGCGCGGAATGCCTGCCTGGCTGCTGTCGCACCCCAAGACCTCGGAGCGCATCGCGGCGCTGGAGCGGCTTGAGGCGCGTTGGACCGCGGTACAGGGCTGATGCGGCTCAGCTGCGCGGCAGACGGCGGCGCAGCCAGCGGTCGAGCGAGACCGCCCCGCCACCGGTGAACACCAGCACCAGCATCAAGAACCCCCAGAGCAGCCGCTGGTCGAGGATCGGCGCATCCGGCTGGCGGTCGAAGAGCGCACCGATGGCCGTGGCGTCGACCCCATGGCCGAAGATGTCGGTCAGGCTTACAACCAGCAGGACGCCGATCATGCCAAGCGCCGCGAGCCGGGTGAAGAGCCCGAGGATCAGCAAGAGCGGCAATATGAATTCGGCGGCGGTGCCCGCAGCGACCACCAGATGTGCGAAAAATCCAAGCTGGCTGGCATCGTAGCCAGCAGCCTCCATGGCGCGGGGATAGATCTGCGCATAGGCATTCAGCGACAGGCCGAACCCGTCAATCTTGGTCAGTGCCGAGGACCAGAAGAAGCCGGCGAGCGTGGCGGCGAAGACGGCGCGGCCGGTGAGGCCGAGCACGGCGGGCGCGCTCCGCGTCACAGTGCCCACGGCACGGTCGAACTGCGCGAGCAGGGACGGGAGCCCGGCGGCGGGAGGGGCAAGTTCGGTCATGGCTGGGGGTCTCCTTCGGAGATGAGGGCGCCCGCGTTGAAGAGGCAGGCAAAGATCGCGGAATGGTCTGCCCCCGCTGGCAGAGCGGCACCGAGAGGCACGCGTCGGGCCAGCGCCTCCAGCGTCGCCGCGGAGCCGGCCGGGGCGGCGCAGGTCTGCACCGCGAGCCTCGGACGGGTGACCAGAACCTCGCCCGGCGGGCTCTGCGCCAGATCCGGACGCTCCGCGTTGCGCCCCCAGATGGCGAGCGCCGGGTGGCGCGTCCGCAGAATCCGTGCGGCGGGATGCGGGCGTGGGGCGCTTGCGGCCAGCGCGTCCGGCGCGAGCCCGGCCAGAACGCGGGGATCCAGGGGGACGGCATCGGCAGACAGGCTGGCTTCGCGCCGGGCCTGCTCGATCCGGGCAACTTCTGGCAGGTAGGGCAGCGCGGTGAGCGGCGGAAAGCGCTGGATCCAGTCCGGCAACTCGGCACCGTAAAGCGCCATGACCGGGCTGCGCGGCGGGTGCTCACGCGCGAAATCTCGGGCCATGGCAGCGAAATAGGTTTCTCCCACCAGCCGCTGCACCACCGGGAAGGCGGCGGCCAGCGCCTCGGTCAGGGCGACAGCGACGTTGTTGCGGTAGACGTCGAAGCGGCGCGTGGCGGCAGAGCCCGTCGGATCGCGCAGCTCCATGGGTCGCGGCGCCTCTGGGGCGAGCAGCGCCCCCGCGAACACGCCCTGCCCGCTCATGCCGCCCTCCGCCGCGCCATAACCCGTGCGGCGCGCGCGGCCTCGGCTTCGAGGGTGCGGAAATCGGGCACATCGTTGTCCCACTCGATCATGGTCGGGCGCGGACCTGTGCGGGCGATGACCTCGGCGTAGAGCGCCCAGACCGGGTCGGCCACCGGCGCGCCATGGGTGTCGATGAGCAGCGGGCCGCCCTGCCCGTCGTCTTCTTCGGCGTAGCCCGCAAGGTGGATTTCCCCGACCAGCTCGACCGGGTACTCGGCAAGGTAGCCCTGCGCCGAGGTGCCGAGATTGCTGGCAGAGATGAAGACGTTGTTGATGTCGAGCAGCAGCCCGCAGCCGGTGCGGCGGGCGATCTCGGCAAGGAAAGCGGTCTCCGAGAGCGTGCTCTCCTCAAAGACCAGATAGCTCGACGGGTTCTCCAAGAGCATGCGCAGGCCAAGCCGCTGCTGCACCTCGTCGACATGGGCGGCGACGCGCTCGAGCGTGGCCGCCGTGTAGGGCAGCGGCAGCAGGTCGCTGAAATATGTGCCCTCGTGGGTGGACCAGGCGAGGTGCTCGGAGAATTGCGCCGGGCGCACATGGTCGATGAGCCGCCTCAGGCGCGCCAGATGCGCAGGATCGAGCGGTCCCTCGCCACCGATCGACAAGCCGACCCCATGCACGGAGACGGGAAACCGCGCGCGCAGATCGTCGAGCATGGCCAGACGCGGCCCCCCCTCGACCATGTAGGTCTCGGCGTGGACTTCCAGCCAGCTGACGGCGCCGGGGTTGGTGAGCTCGGCAAAATGTGCCGACTTGAAGCCGACTCCGGCGGTGTTCGGGAGCGTGCTGCTCTGCATGGGATGCCTCCCTGGGCTTGGGCGGGATGGGGCGCGCGCGGCAACCGGCAGGCCGCCGCGCGCGGGGTCAGCCGCGAGCCTCAGCCCTTGGGCAGATCGCGCATCAGCGGCTCGAGCGAGCCCATGCGCGGGGTGCCGTCGGCCATGGCCGGAAGCTCGATCTCGGCGCAGGTGCCGGCGGGCACCAGCGTCCAGGAGTTGCCCTGGTAATCGACCGAGGCGGTACCGGCGCAGGTGGTGCCAGGGCCAGCGGCGCAGCCATTCTGGCCCGCCATGGCGACGCCGAAGCATTTCTCCTGCTCCTGGGCTTGGGCGGCCCCGGCGAATTGCGCAAGACCGGCGGCAACGGCTCCGGCGAGGGCGAGGTGTTTGCTATGAAGGGTCATGTCCGTCTCTCCAGTGTGACAGGCAGATCATCGCGTCTGCACCGGGGTATTCGGACCGGGGGGTGTCTTTGTTACGCGGCTCGCGCTTGTGTGATAGAGATGAAATATTCGCGCGCTGTTGTAACGGGAGGTCCCGCGCGCCCGTATGCGCAGGTACCTCCCCTAGAGGTGGACTTGAGCCGACCCCATGGGCGACCCCAGATGACCGGACGCGATGACGAGATAGAGGCGCTGATGCGCAAGGCGCTGGACGGCGACCGGCGGGCCTATGCCGGTTGCCTGCAGCGCTTGGTACCACGCTTGCGTGCCATGGCCACGCATGACCTGCCCGCGCAGCACGGGCATCTGGCCGAGGACGTGGTGCAGGAGGCGCTGCTGTCGATCCATCTCAAGCGGGGCAGTTGGGACCGGGACCGGCCGCTGCTGCCTTGGGTGCGGGTGATCGTGAAACACAAGGCAATCGACGCCCTGCGCAAGACCCCGAGCGCGCCGCACGACCCGGTCGAGGACCACCCGGGGCTCGGTGCTCCGGCGGTCGACCCGCTGGCGGGGCTTCACCTCGAGCAGGCGCTGTCGCGGCTCTCGCCACGGGATGCCGCGCTGGTGCGGGAACATGCGATCGGCGGCGCCGACCCCGAGACGCTTTCGAAGGATTTCGATCTCAGCCCGGGCGCCCTGCGCGTCGCCCTGCACCGGGCACTGAGACGTCTGGCCGATGCTGCCAGGAAGGAGGAAGAATGGACACCGATGAGCTGATCGCTGCGCTCGCCGCCGATGACGTGCCCGCCAAGCGCCCGCACCTGTTGTGGCGCGTTGCCTTCGGCCTTGCGGTGTCGCTGGTGCTGTTGCTGGTGTTCTGGGGCATGCGCCCGGGCTGGCCCGGCATGCTGATGATGGCACCGCTGCTGGTCAAGCAGAGCCTGCCGATCCTCGTGGCACTGGCGGCCTGGCCGCTGCTGCGCCGGAGCGATCCCGAGGCGCAGGCGCCGCTCTGGCCACTCTGGCTGCTGGCAGGGGTCAGCGCCGCCGGCTGGGGGCTCTCGGTGCTCGGCGGCGGCGACATTCTGGGCCAGACGCTCTGGGCCTGCCTGCTGTCGATCCCGGCGCTCGCCCTGCCCATTGCCCTTGCGCTCTTCCGTGGCCTGCGGCACCGGGTCGAGCCCCGCCCGGCGCGCAGCGGCCTGCTGGCAGGGCTGTTCTCGGGTGGCGCGGCGGCGGCGGTCTACGCCGTGCATTGCGACGAAGACAGCGCGGCGTTCTTCCTGTTGTGGTACGGGATGGCCATCGTTCTCTGCGGGCTGGTCGGGCGCATGGCGGGGCGGCGCTGGCTGGGCGTCTGACCCGCTTGGCTCCCGCCCTGTAAAAATGCGCTCTACAGCGGTGCCCGGAGAAGGGACGCGATCTCATTTTCGTGAAGCCCACCGAAGACTCATGTTATCCACAGCGGAATTATGGTAAGGTGAAGCTCTGGGACACCTTCGGTTTTCCCCACCTCCCAAGTGAAAAAGCCGGAGCACCTCCGGCGGCTCTTTCGCCTCTCCCGCCTCGTTTTCAATTGTCCCAGGGCCCGCAATTTCCGGACCTTGTCGCGTGAATTCCTTGTCAGAGACGATTTCTGAATCCTGATAGGAATAGCCATGAAGTTCTTTCTCGCCATTTCCTCCCTCTCTCTCGCCCTGGCCACGACATCCCCGGCCACGGCGCAACAGAGCCTTGTCGACCAGCTGTCGCAATATGTGCCCGACTCCGTGCTGTCGCTGCTGAGCGAATCCGAGATCCTGACCGCTTTCAGCATGTCGACAAGCCGCGAGACCAACGCGCAGAAGGCGTCACGGGTCGCCTATATCGCCACCAGCGGGTCCGCACCGCGCACCTACTCGCGGACGCAACTCGATCTCGTGGGCAGATATCTCACCGATGAAGAGCTGTCCCGCATGTCCGGCCAGCACATCGGGGACGCTTTGGCGGTCGTGCATTCGAGCCGACCCGAAGTGGAAAAGCGGGGCATCATCCGAGCCTTGTCCGCCCGGTAAACACTGCGTCCACGCATACGCACGAAAGGGGCCGCACCCCGTTGCGGCCCCTTTTCCCATGAACCGAGCGCGCTCACCCCGCCTCGAAGACCAGCCCCATGGAATCGCGCAGGGTGATTGGCCCGCCAAGGTAGTCCTCGCCGATGCCCGGGCTGCGCAGGATCAGCCGCCAGTCGCCGCCGCGCGCCCCCTCGGGCAGCAGCTCGAGCGGGTCGATCTCCTCGGTCTCGCGACCCTCCATGTGGCAAACGGAAAACACCCGCCGCCCATCGGGCCCGTGGCGCAGGGCGGCAAAAACCGTGCGGCCCTCGATCGGCTCGAGATAACGGAAGCTGTCGTCGGGGCCGAAGTTGCCGCGCAGCCAGGGGTTCTGCTGCCGGAAATCGCGCAGCCGCCGCATGAAGCCGGTCTGGGTCGGATCGAGCCACGACAGGTAGTGCGAGACATTGCAATACTCGTGCATGTCATCCATCCAGGCGCAGGCGATCCGCTTGAGCGCGCCGACGGTGTAGCGCTCCGGCCCGGCCAGCGGCGGCTCGACCGCGCTCAGCAGGGCGGCAATGGTGTTGAGGTCGTAGTCGGTGACCTCGACCAGCGCCGGCAGGAACTCGAAGAAGCGCGCCAGGTCCTCGCGGGTCTCGAACCCCATCTCCTTGAGCCGACGGAAATTGCCGGGGATCGAGTAGCTGTAGGTGTCGACCTGCCACTTGAGGCTGATCGCCTCTTCAGCCACCACCTTGACCCCGTATTTGTCGTCCTGGTTCCGGATGAAGCCCCAGCTTGCCCGCGCCGTGGCGTTGAGAAAATCCATCGGCACGCCCGGGAAGACCGCATAGGTGAGGATCGACACCGCCGGGTTGTCATAGGCCTTGTCGAGAATCTCCATCTTGGTGTCGCCGAGCCGGGTGTTGATGTTCAGCTTGGGGTTCACCTGAGTGCCCCGGCGCAACGTGTCGTGGTTCGCCGTCCCCGAGATCCAATTCGCCCCGTGCGCGAGGATCTCCTTGATCCGCCAGTACTTCGACAACCAGAAAGTGTAGATGAACGGCGTGTTGTGGGCAAAAGTCAGCGGCCCCCACTGGAACACGTCGGGGTCGTGGGTCTGCTCCTCGATCACGGCGCGGTAGGTCGAGCTCAGCTCCCAGTCTTCGTCGGGCCAGGGGCGGCCATCCTCGAAGACGAACCAGGGCAGGTACTCGGTGCCCGCCACCTCCTGCACAAGGCCGGACATCTCGCGTAGGTAGTCATCGTCGTGGCGCAGGGTCTGCGCCGCCCAGTCCCACCACTTGAAGTCCTGGGCGCCGTCGACCCGCACACCGTCGGCGCCGAAGTTCACCTTGCGACGCTGCAACTCGAGCAGGATCGCCCGCACGTAGGGGTTCAGGTAGTCGAGGTTCTGCCCGTACATGTTGGGCCCGGCAAAGTAGTGGCTCGACAGCGCATTGAGCCCCTGGTTGTCGGAATGACCGAAAACCACGTCGAGGATCAGCTTCTTGGGTGTACCGGGGAAATTGTGCAGCGCGGCGGCGAAATCGACCAACTCGTCGGGCCGGGCGCTTTCCAGCAGCACCGGATTTACCGTCGCCATGCCGGCGATGACGATGTCATAGCCCCAGTTGGTGGTGTTGGGCCGCATCAGCGTGGCCTCGATGCGCCCCTCCTCGCTCAGGCTCTCGGTCCAGAAATCCGGTCCCGCCTCGTAGACGGTGGTCGGCTCGAGCGGCAGCGGTTGCACCGCGTCATAGCCGATGAAAAGCTCGTCCGCCGGCTCCAGCGGCAGACCGTTGGCAACCCGTTCCCCGATGCGGTGGATTTGCCGGGTGAGGCTGGCGATGGTGCCGCCTGCGGTGGCGGTGGGGATATGCAGCTGCAGGATCGAAGTCGGAGCGCCGAACTTATGCGGGCCGTCACGCTTCAGCGCCTCGAAATACCCCTTGTCGGGGCGGTCCTTCTGCATCGAGGCGACGTCGTAAACCTCGGCGGGGGCCAGCGCGCCAAAGGGCACCGACATGGCAAGCGGGTCGAGGATGCGGGTCATCTTGCCTTCGGCATCTCGCCAGACCAGCGCGTAAAAGTCGCCGGTCTCGGCGCGGTTGCCCGCCCTGACCCCCGTGGCAATGGAAAACACGAAGGCCTCACACCTCTCGACCGGCAGTAGCATCCGGTCGAAGCTTGTCTCGCTATGCGACAGCGTGAGGTCGAGCGCTCCCTCGGGGCGCAAAATCTCGACGAAGATGTCGCCGTCCGAGACGCTCCAGTCCTGCAACTCTGGCGCCCAGAAGCCAAAGACGACCCGGTCACCTTCGACCTGCGCGCCGAGCCTGCGCGCGATCGTGCGCCCGGCCGAGAACCGGTCTTCTGCGGTGGTCAGAATGCGCTCGCACCATCGCGAAAGCTCGAGAGTTGCGTCTGCGTCGTGGGACAGGCTTTCGATGCGGTCGTACACGTCCGGGTCTCCTGTGTGATCTGCGGGCGCCTCGGCCCTTGCGTGCGGCCCGCGCTCAGCGCGCCGGGGTGAGCATGATGGTCGACAGGGGCGGCAGGGTCATGCGCGTCGCGGCAGGCCGGCCCTGCGCGCCCGGCGCGCCCGCTTCGACCTGCCCCATGTTTCCGGCGCCCGAGCCGCCGTAAATCTCGGCGTCGGTATTCAGAATTTCGCGCCAGACGCCCGCGTGGGGCAAGCCCAGTTCGAAGTCACCGCGGGTCACGGGGGAGAAATTGCACACGATGACCACGGGATCATCACCTTCGGCCCCCTTGCGGACCCAGGCGAAAACATTCTCGGCCGCGGCATCGGCGAGGATCCACTCGAAACCCTGCGCTTCGCAGTCGCGCCGGTGAAGCGCAGGCAGCTCGCGGTAGAGCCGGTTGAGATCGCGAACCAGAGAGCGCATGCCCATGTGGTCCGGCTGCTTGAGCAGGTCCCACGGCAGCTCGCCCTCGAAGTCCCATTCGGTGGGCTGGGCGAACTCCTGCCCCATGAACAGCAGCTTCTTGCCCGGGTGACCCCACATGAACCCGTAATAGGCCCGCAGGTTGGCGAATTTCTCCCAGTCGCTGCCCGGCATCTTGCCCAAGAGCGAGCCCTTGCCATGCACCACCTCGTCGTGGCTGATCGCGAGGATGAAGTTCTCGGAAAAGGCATAGGTGAGACCGAAGGTCATCTGGTGATGGTGATGCTGGCGGTAAATCGGGTCCATCGCGACATAGCTGAGCGTGTCGTGCATCCAACCCATGTTCCACTTGAAGCCAAAGCCAAGCCCGCCCTGCTCGACGGGGCGCGAGACGCCGGGAAAGGCGGTGCTCTCCTCGGCGACGGTCATGATGCCGGGCATCGCCTCTTGGGTTTCGGCGTTCATCCGGCGCAGCAGGTCGATCGCCTCGTAGTTCTCGCGCCCGCCGTCCTTGTTCGCCACCCATGCGCCGTCATTGCGCGAGTAGTCGCGGTAGAGCATCGAGGCCACCGCATCCACGCGCAGACCGTCGGCGTGGTACTCCTCGAGCCAGTAGCGGGCGTTGGCGGCAAGGAAATTGACCACCTGCGGCTTGCCGAAATCGTAGATCAACGTGTTCCAGTCGCGGTGAAACCCCTCGCGCGGATCGGCGTACTCATAAAGCGCGGTGCCGTCGAACTGCCCGAGCCCATGCGCATCCGATGGAAAATGCGCCGGCACCCAATCAAGCAGCACCCCGAGCCCCTTGCGGTGCGCGGCATCCACCAGGTCGCGGAACTCATGTGGCGGGCCGTGGCGCACGGTGGGTGCAAAGAGGCCCGTTGGCTGATACCCCCACGAGCCGTCGAAGGGATACTCGGCAATGGGCAGCAGCTCGATATGTGTAAAGCCCATGTCCGCCACGTAGTCGACCAGCTGCGTTGCCGCCTCCCTGTAGGAAATCGGACGGCCGTTCTGCGTGTGATCCCGCTTCCATGAGCCAAGGTGGACCTCGTAGATCGACACTGGCGCGTCCGGCGCATTGCGGGCCGCGCGCGCCGCCATCCAGTCGGCGTCGTGCCAGCCGTAGCCGGTGATGTCGCGCACCACGCTGGCGTTCTCGGGCCGGTGCTGACTGCCGAATCCCATTGGGTCGGCCTTGAGCGGCAGGGTGTTTCCGGCGGCGTCGACGATCTCGTACTTGTAGAGCGTGCCCTCGCCCAGCCCCGGCAGGAACAGCTCCCAAAGGCCCGCGCCGCGCTGCTGCAGGGCGTCCGCCCCGCCCTGCCAGTCGTTGAACGGGCCGACGACCGAGACCCGCTGCGCATTCGGCGCCCAGACGGCAAACTGCGTGCCCCGGACATCCTCATGCGTGATCACATGGGCGCCGAGCGCGTCCCAGAGCCGCCCGTGACGACCCTCCGCGATGAGATGGACGTCGAGCTCGCCGAGGACCGGGCCAAACTGCGAAGGCGCATGGGGCCCGTCCTTATCGTGCTCAGTCTGGAGTGTGCGTCGCTGCGAGTGCTGCATAAGCCCTTGCTCCCTTTTTGGCATCGGTCCGGCCAAGAAACCCGGTGGCTCCCGAGATGGCGAGAGGGGCGCGCCAGAAAAGCGCGGCGCACGCGTGCCCGCCGCAAGGGCCGGACCATGATTTCCAGTCAACCTAATGCGTGAGCGCGAGGCGTCAAAGTCGCCCCGCCGCATGACTTCCGACCGCCGGGTTGATCTAAAGCAAGACGCCGCCGCCAGATTGACCCTAGGGTAGCTCCATTCGGTGCGAAGAGAGGGACCCATGCAGAAAGTACTTCTGTGCCTGGCCGCCTGCCTGCTGGCCCTGCCCGCCCTGGCCGAGGGCGAGATGGCGCATTTCGCGATCGGCGCAGATGTCTTCCGCGCCGGGCGCTCGGTAGAGGTCGATGGCGCGGGGTCGGACGACCTTTTCCTGGCCGGAGAGATCGTTACCGTGACCGGCGACATCACCGGCTCCGCGCATCTTGCAGGACGCGAGGTCCGGGTCGAAGGCGCTGTTGGCGGCGATCTCTACGCGGCGGGCGACGAGGTCACGCAGCAAGGCCCCGTCGGTGGCGACGCGACCCTTTTCGGGCGGGCACTTTCGGTGTCCTCGATCGGGGGCGACCTGCGCATTGCCGGGTCGGACCTGCAGCTCACCGGCCCGGTCGCCGGCTATGCCATGGTGGCCGGCGAGAAGGTCGGCTTCGACGCGGAGGTCGCCGGTGATGTGAGCCTTGCCGCCGAGCAGGTGATCTGGGGGGATGCGGCGCGCATTCGCGGGCGGCTGATCGTCTACGAGGAGACCCCGGGCGATCTCGACGTGCCCGACCGGGTGGCACCGGACGCCCGCATCGAGCGCCGCGAGATCGAGGCCTGGGAGGGGCCGACGGCGCCGAGCTGGCGGCGGGCGATCATCGGTTTCCTGCTGGGCGTGGTGGGGATCGCCGCGCTCGGAGCATTGATCGCCGTGCTGGTGCCCGAGCGGCTCGCCGAGATGCGGCGGCAGATCCTCGACCGGCCTTTCCACACGCTCTGGCTCGGTTTCCTGACCCAATCGGCGGTGATCGGCGCGGGCGTGCTCTTCGCCCTGACGCTCATCGGCCTGCTGCTCACCCCGGCGATGATCCTGCTGGCCCTTGTGGGGGGCTTCGCGGGCTACCTGGTCGCTGCCTATGCCTTCGGCGTGGGGCTCTTCCTCGCCTTTGGCCGAAGCGAGCCGCTCAGCATCGGCGCACGTGCCCTCTCGGCGGGTCTCGGCGCGCTGGCCGCGGGCATCATCGGGCTCATTCCCTTCCTCGGCTGGCTTTTTGTACTGGCCATGGTTCTGACCGGGGTCGGGGCGATCACCCTGCGTGTCATCCGCCCGTCGTTCTTCGTCGGCGACGAATAGGGGCTACCCCAGGGCAGCGCCTCCGCAGGGACATCGCGCCCCAACGCCCGGCGCTCAGCGTTTTTGGCGCGACTTGTCCTTGATCACCCCGCGGACCATCTTGCCAAAGGCCCGGTCCTTCACGCGCCGCTGCTGCAGGCTGGCCGAGTTGAACTCGTCTTCAGCCTTCAGCTTGCGCCAGCGGGCAAGACGCGGCGCGTCGAGCACGCCGTCGTCGATCGCCGCGCGCACCGCGCAGCCCGGCTCGGTCTCATGCCCGCAGTTGCGGAACCGGCAGCCCGCCGCCAGTTCCTCGATATCCTCGAAAACCTCGGCGATCCCCGCGGCGACATCGGTCAGTTGCAGCTCGCGCATCCCCGGCGTGTCGAGCAGCAGGCAGCCGCCCGGCACCGGGTGCAGCTCACGGTGGGTGGTGGTGTGGCGCCCCTTGGCGTCGTCCTCGCGGATGCCCTGCGTGGCCACGTGCTGCGCGCCCGAGAGCGCATTGGTCAGCGTCGACTTGCCAACGCCCGAGGAGCCGACAAAGCCCACCGTCCGCCCAGGCTTGCACCAATCGGCCAGCGCTTGAGCAGGCGCGCCACCGCGGGCGTCGAGCGCCACCACCTGCACCCGGTCCGACAGGCCTCGTGCCTCCTCCACGTAGGGCGCCGGGTCGTCCACGAGGTCGGTCTTGGTCAGCACGATCACCGGCTCGATCTCTGCATCGAAGGCCAGCGCGAGGTAACGCTCGAGCCGCGCGACGTTGAAATCCTGGTTGCAGGAGGTGACGATGAACAGCGTGTCGATATTTGCGGCGATGAGCTGGACCTGCCGGTCGTGTCCGGCGGCGCGCCGCTTGATCAGCGAGGCGCGTTCCAGCACCCGGCTCGACTTCGGCAGCGCGCGGTCGAGCAGCAGCCAGTCGCCCACCGTCGAGTCGGGTCCCGCCGGGATCAGCGTGTCGATTCCGTCTCCGGCCACGTGAAGCCCGCCGCGATGCACCGAGAGCACTCGGACGGGCGGCGTCTCGATCAGTGCCTCGGCGTCGATCTGCTGGGCGAAGAAATTCCTCCAGCCAAGCGCCTCGAGCGCCGAGAGCGCAGGGCGGGCCGGCTGCGGGGCATCGCCCTTGCCGGGAAGGAAAGCTGAATAGTCTCGGACCATGAGGTGTCCCGCTGCGGGAGGAAGACGGAGAGGCCCAGAATGCCACAGCCGCGCAGGGGGGCAAAGCCCCAGGCACGCTTCTGCCCCAGCGGAATGCGGCGCAGAAGAGTGTTTCTGCGTTCGCGGGCGCGCCGTCGATCAGGCGGTGATGATGTCGATGAACGGCAGGTTGCCCGCAGTCAGCCCGGCATCAACCGGCAGGACCGCGCCGGTGATGCCGCTCGCCATCGGCGAGGCGAGGAAAATCGCGGCCTTGGCCACCTCCTCGGGGCTGACCAGCCGGCCCAGCGGGTAGAGCGCGGTGACCTTCGCGAAGATATCAGGCTGGCGGGCCTTGCGCTCGTCCCAGGCGGGCGTGTGCACCGACCCCGGCGCCACGACGTTGGCGCGCAGTCCATGCTTGCCCTCCTCGGTCGCAAGCGCCTTGGCCCAGGCGATGATCCCGGCCTTGGCCGCGGAATAGGCCGGGCTGCCGAAGTGGCTGATCCCGTTGACCGAGGCCACGAAGACCGCCGCCGCCCCCTCGGGCCGCCCTCGCAACGCCGGCAGCAGCGCGCGGCTGAACACCGCCGCGCCGGTGAAGTTGAGGTGCAGATCGTGCTGGATCACCGCCGTGTCGGTGTGGTCCAACAGATCGACGCGGGTGCCCCCAGCGTTGGAGATCAGAACATCCACCGGCGATTGCGCGATCTTCGCCGCCGCCGCCACGGTCTCGTCCGTGTCGGTGATGTCGAACTCAACCACCTCATCGGCCTGCAGGCCGCTTCCGGTGCGGTCGCAGGCGACCACATGCGCGCCCGCCTCCTTCAGCGCGGCCCTCATGGCGGTGCCGATGCCGCCCCCCGCCCCAGTCAGAACAACACGTTTTCCGCTCAGCAACATCTCAGGCTTCCTCGTCTTGGGCAGTTACGGCATCGAGCCCCAGTGGATCCGCCACCTTGGGCCAGAAATCGCTGCCCGCCTTCTGATAGGCGGTCAGCGCCGGTTTCGTCGGATAGGATGACGGGCTGTCCACGTGAATGATCCGCGAGGACACCGGATCGAACCCCGCATGGAAATGGTTGGTGGATTTGACCAGCAGGATTTCCTTTCCTGTGAAATCCACCCCTTGGTTGGAAAAGAGCGTCGGCTCGTAGGTCTGCGTCCGGCTGGAGATCAGAACGATGTCGATTTCGGTGCCGCGGATGCGGACGGTGGCCGAGCGGCCCAGCGTCACGCGGCTGGCACGGAAGCTCTGGTGACCCTCCTGCGCGAGGTGGAGGACCTCGATCTCGGCATCGATGGGCGGGCCAGCTTCCGCCCCAGCCTTGCCGCCGAAGCGCAGGCGCAGCGTCGCGCCGAGGCCCGCCGCATGGCAAAAGCCCACCGCCACAGGATCCCAGATCGCCCCCACGGCGACCCTGTCGACGGCGCGCGCCATCAGCGAGAGCAGCACGTAGGTGCCATCCCCCGCGCAGCCGCCGCCCGGATTGTCCCAGGTGTCGGCGATGGTGACGGGCATCGATGGATCGGCTTCGCGCACCGCGAGCGCGAGATCGATACCCTCCTCGTAGTCCAGGATCGGCATCGCGGTCTTGCCGCGCAATGCGTAGAGTTCCTCTCCCAGTTTTCGGGCCAGCGCCGCGCCCTCTTCCGGCGCATTGTCTGTGACCACCATGATCTTCGTGCCCATCTCGGGCACGTCGCCCGCCATGAATCCGTGGATGATCGAGCACGACAGGATCTTGCCCTGCCCCTCCAGCAGCTTCATCCGGTCGACGAAGCCGCGCATGGGTTCCTGGCTTGTCGGATAGAGGCCGATCATCTTGCAGTCGAAGGTCGAGATCACCGGGCGCACTTCTCCGCGCAGGGCCCGCAGGGCAAGGTCCACCACATGCGTACCGCGCTCCTGAAAATCGGTATGGGGGAACTCGAGGAAGGTCGCCGCCAGGTCGAGCTGCGCCACGCGCCTCCGCGTGAGATGGCTGTGCGGGTCAAACTCGGCAGCCACCAGCACCTCGGGGCCGACGATGGCGCGGACACGCTCGAGGAAATCGCCCTCGCAGTCGTCATAGCCCTGCGCCACCATCGCGCCATGCAGTCCGAACACCACGCCGTCCACCGGCATGGCCGCGCGCAGTTGGTCGAGGATCTCGTCGCGCAGTTCCTCGAAGGTTTCCCGCTTGATGAGTCCCGCAGGTTCCGCCCAGGTCGAACTTCCCTCAATCACCGTGAAGCCTTCGTCGCGGCCGCGCCGACGCAGGATCGGCACCGGCGAAGAGCAGAGCGTCGGGGTCTCGGGGTGCTCCCCCGGCCCGGCGTAGAAGGCCGCCTCGAAGGCCGCGCGATCGGTCGGCAGCGGCGAAAAGGTATTCGTTTCGGTGGCCAGAGACGCGGTAAACACCCTCACGCGGCGACCCTCCTTGCATTGTGGCGGACCGGCGCGGGTCCGCTTTTGTGAAGTCCTGTCGCCGCGCGCCGGGTCATCCGCTCAGGCCGCGTCGCGCGACGGCGCGCGCAGGGCGAGGATGGCTGCGCCCACGAGGCCGGGTTCGGTGCGGCATTGCGCCTGCACCACCAGCGGCTCGGAGGGTTTCGCCAGCGTCAGCGGCCGTGTGGCCTCGTCGAGCGCCGCGATCAGCGCGGCATCGTTCGCCAGCCCGCCACCCGCGGCGACCACGGTGGCGCCGGTCATGTTGACCACCATGGCCAAGGGGCCCGAGAGCAGCTCCAGCCAGGCAGCCACGGTCTTCGATGCGCCCGCATCCCCCGCGTGCCAGCGCGCGAGGATCTCGGTCGAGGGCAGTTCCGTCCCGGCAATGTCGCGGTGCAGCCGCTCGATGCCGCGCGCCGAGCAGGTGGCATCGAGGCAGCCGTTCAGGCCGCAGCCACACTGGTAGGATGGCAGCGGCGTGTCGAGGCAGTCGAGCAGGCGTTTGGCCACTGGTCCGTGCCCCCATTCGCCCGCGTAGCCGCTGCCCGCGCCGATCAGCCGCCCCCCGGCGACGAGCCCGCCGCCGACGCCGGTGCCGATGATCGCCCCGAAGACCACGTCATGCCCGCTCCCGGCCCCCACGGCAGCCTCGGCAAGCGCGAAGCAATCGGCGTCATTTGCCACGAGCACTTCGACCCCCAGCAGCGCCGTGAGCTCGGGCGCCAGGCGGCGTCCGGTCAGGCAGGGGATATTCGCGACGGTGGCCCGGCCGGTCTTCGGATCGACCACGCCCGCGATCGAGATGGCCACCCGCTCGGCCCTTCCCGCCGCCTCGGCGATGGCCTCGCTGAGGGTGGCCACGAAGGCATCGAAGTCATCCCCCGGCGTCGGACGGCGCGAGAGCGCGCGCACGTCATGAATGCTGGTCGCCACGGCGCTTTTCACCGATGTGCCGCCGATATCGAAACAGACGATCATGCCGCCACCTCATCGCCCCACGGGCTGCCGCCGATCCAGACGTCCTGCAACGCAAGGTCTCGATCGAGAACCAGGAAATCTGCGCGACCGCCCTCGGCAAGACACCCGACGTCGGACAATCCTGCGGCCTGTGCGGGATAGAGCGTCGCCATGCGCAGCGCCTCGTCGAGCGGCAGTTCCAGTGCCGCGACGCAGTAGCGCAGCGCCTCCAGCATCGAGATGTCCGCCCCTGCCAGCGTACCGTCGGCCAGCGTCAGGCGCCCGCCCGCGCGGTAGATGGTGCGGCCGTTGAGGGTGATTTCGGTCAGGTCCGAGCCCGTCGCTGCCATCGCGTCCGAGACGAGGAACACATGCCCCGGCCCGCGCTTGCCGCGCAGCGCGACCCGCATGGCCACGTCGCTGACATGGTGCCCGTCGGCGATCAGCCCGCAACTCACCGCGCCCGCGTCCAGTGCCGCGCCGACCAGACCCGGAGCGCGGTGGCCCATCTGGCTCATCGCGTTGAAAAGATGCGTCGCCATGCTCGCCCCGGCGGCGAAATAGCGCGCGGCGGTCTCGGCACTGCAGTCGCTGTGCCCGAGCGAGACTTGCACGCCCCCGCCGACCAGCCGCGCAACCTGCTCGACCGTCGCCGCCTCGGGCGCCAGCGTCACCAGCAGATGACCGCAGCTGCCCTTTGCCGCGAGGATGCGCTGCAGATCGGCCTCCTCCATGGGGCGCACCAAGTCCTCTGCGTGGGTGCCCTTGCGGCGCGGATCGAGGTGCGGCCCCTCGAGATGAAGACCCGCGAGCCCCAGCTGCCCCGCGGCATGCGCCGCAGCACAGGCCGCGAGCGCCTGCGAGGTCTTCTCTGCCGTGTCGGTGATCAGCGTGGCGAGGATCGAGGTGGTCCCGAGCGCCCGGTGCGCGGCGCAGATCGCCGCCAGCCCCGCGGCGCTCGTGGTGTCGTTGAACTGCACCCCGCCGCCGCCGTTGACCTGCAGGTCGACGAGACCCGGCACGATCAGCTCGACCTCTGCCGCCTTGCCGGGAATCACCCCGGTCACTTTCCCGTTCGCAAAGCTCACCGCAGCGGTCTCATGCCAGTCCCAACCGTCGAAAACCCGGCGCGCGACCGGGGAAATCCCTGTCCTCATGCGCTCCGGGGCTCCGCAGGGCCGCACAGGGGGAGCGCGGCCTGAGCCGCTCGCCCGCATCTGAGGCAGGAACTGAAAATGAATTTCACCATAGTCGCTGTCTTTCGCATTTTTATATTGACTGTCACGAAACTGACCCACAGTCTACGAAAATAAATTACGTAAACCGGCGACAGCCCCGCGTCACCCACCGTCGCGGAAGGCACCCTCGCCCGGGAAAAGAACAGGGATCGAGAATGAAAGTCGGCATCGTCGGGCTTGGGTACCGTCTAGGCTACCTGAGCCAGGTCTTCACGCAAATGCATCCTGATTTCGAGATCGCTGGCTACGTCGATCCCGCCCCTGCGGGCATGGGTCTTCTGGAGCAAAAGGGCATCTCCGCAGGCACCCCGTACGCGACAGTGCAGGAGCTGCTCAAGGCCGAAGACCTCGACCTGCTGATGGTGGGCTCGCCCAACTGCATGCACCTCGAGCACATCCGCGCCGGTTTCGAGGCAGGCGTGAAGGTGTTTTCCGAAAAGCCCGTCGTCACCACCAAGGACGACAGCTTCGAGATGGCGCGGCTGCTCGCGACATACGGCGTCGAGAACCTTCTGGTCGGCCTCGTGCTGCGCTACGCCCCTCTCTACACTGACCTGCGCGCGGCGCAGGCGCGCGGCGAGCTCGGCGATGTGGTCTCGATCGAGGCCAGCGAGCACATCCCCCCCTACCACGGCGCCTTCTTCATGCGCGACTGGCGGCGCTACGACCGCTGGGCCGGCGGGTTCATGCTCGAGAAATGCTGCCACGACATCGACCTCTATAATGGCGTCATCGGCGCCCGCCCCGAGCGGGTGAGCAGTTTCGGCGGCCGCCGCACCTTCGTGCCCGCGAACGATCCGCGCAACCGGGGCATCAATGATCTCGGGGTCTACAGCCAGAAGCCTTCGGGCTGGAACGGCACCGACAAGGTCTTCGACAGCGACGCCGAGATCATCGACTACCAGGTGGCCATCGTCGAATACGAGAACGGCGCCGCGCTGAACTTCCACACCAACCTCAACGTGCCCGACGATTTTCGCCGTTTCGCGGTGATCGGCACCCGCGGCATGGCCGAAGGAGACTTCGTCCGCGGCTTTCTCAATGTCACCGACAGCCACACCCGCCAGCCACTCGAGCGCAAGACCTACCAGGCCAGCGACCTCTCGCAGCACTACGGCGCGGACGAGGAGATGGCCAAGGGCGTCATCGCCTCGGTGCTGACCGGTGCGACACAGCCCGTCTCGGTGCTCGACGCGCTCGAGGCGGGGCTGCTCGCCATGGCAATGGACGAGGCCCGCGCCAAGCGCACGGTCATCGAGATGTCGCGCACCTGGGATCTCTACGACGAGGCCCTCACCGCCAAGGTTCCGGCCTGATGAGCGCACAGAAGTCCGCCGTCATCTTTGCCTGGATCCTGCTGGTCCCCGCTCTGGCCTATGTGTCCGCCATTGTCGTCTACCCGCTGCTGCAGACCGTGAACCTGTCGTTCACCGACGCCTCGCTGCGCCGCACCACGAATTACATCGGCTGGGAGAACTATGCGAAGATCTTCGACGCCGAGTTCGCCACGATCATCGGCCGGACCTTCCTTTGGACCTTCCTCTCGGTCTCGATCAAGATGATCATCGGCACCGGCGGGGCGATGCTGCTCAATGCCGCGCTGCCCGGCCGCGCGCTCTTCCGCATCCTGACCATGCCGCCCTGGATCGTGCCGATGGCCATCGGCATCTTCATGTGGGGCTGGATGTACAACGGCCAGTTCGGCATGATCTCGGGCCTGCTGCAGCGCTTTGGGCTGGTCGACGGGCCGGTCGCCTTCCTCGCCTACGGCCACACTGCGTTCTGGGCGACGATCATCACCGACGTGTGGATCGGTGTGCCGATGGTGACCATGTACATGCTCGCCGCCGTGCAATCGGTGCCGCAGGACCTGCACGAGGCCGCCTGGACCGATGGCGCGAGCCGTCTCTACCGGATGCGCAGGATCACCCTGCCGATGATCTTCCCGGCGGCGATCACCATGTCGATGATCTCGCTGATCTCGACCTTCAACTCGTTCGATCCGATCTGGATCCTGACCCAGGGCGGCCCCTCGGGCTCGACCACCACGATGATCATCGACACCTATTCGACCGCGCTCGGCTCCAAGAAGTTCGGCGAGGGTGCGGCGAGAGCGGTGGTGATCTGCCTGTTCCTGTCGGCCTTTGCCCTGCTCTACTTCCGCGCCGTCACCAAGCTGTCGAGGAGGATGACCACATGATGAAGAAAAACGCCATGATCGACCGCTACCGCTGGTGGGAAGTGGTCCTGATGTACTGCGGCATCTTCGTGTTCCTCTTCTTCGTGCTGGCGCCCTTCATCGAGGGCTTCCTGGTCTCGCTGAAGCCGCTGGGCCTGCTTTTCTCGACGCCCTACAAGTTCCTGCCAGAGAACGGCTCATTCAAGGCCTACTTCACCATGTGGGAGAGCGTGCCCGAGTTCGGCCGCTACATCTTCAACTCCTTCTTCATCTCGACGGTGATCACCGTGGTTGTGCTGCTGCTTGTGGTGCCCGCGTCGTATGCCTTTGCCCGGATCAGCTTTCGCGGCTCGGGCACGCTGCTCGGCGCCTTCCTGGCGGTGAACATGTTCTCGGGCGCGGTGCTGCTCATCCCGCTGTTCCGGTTGATGCGCGCCTACGGCATGCTCAACACCTACTGGGCGATGATCGTGCCCGGCGTGGCCTTCCTGATCCCTACGGCGATCTGGCTGCTCTCGACCTACATGCGCCGCATCCCGCGCGAGCTGGACGAGGCCGCCTATGTCGATGGTGCCAGCCATTTCTACATCCTGCGCCGGGTGATCCTGCCGCTGGCGATGCCGGGCATCACCGTGGTCGCCATCACCACCTTCATCGGTGCCTACGCGCAGCAATTCATCTTCGCGCTGACCTTCAACTCCAAGACGGAATTCATGCCGCTGCCCATCGGCCTTTACGCCTACTTCGGGCGCCAGGAGGTGATCTGGAACGAGCTCATGGCCGCGAGCTTCGTCGGCATTGCCCCGGCGATGATCCTGATCTTCGCGCTGCAACGCTACCTCGTCGCCGGCCTCACCGCCGGGGCGGTAAAGCAGTAGGCCGCGCAAGACCCGGCGTCCGCGCCGCGCGCGCGGAGGCCCTCCATGGCCCCCGAGGGAGGGGGTGACCGGCGGCTCCCGCACGAGGGGGCAGCCGAAGACCGCCCCGGGACAGGGGAGCCAGAAAGGCCCGCCGCACAAGCGGCAAGAAACGGCCCCGCCCGACAGGGCACCAACAGGAGAGAACAGGAATGACCAAGACCCTTCTTCGCACCGGCGCCGCGCTCGTCGCGCTGACCGCCGCGATGCCCGCCATGGCCGAAGAGATCACCATGATTGTCTGCGGCGACACGATGAACCCGGTCCAGCAGAAATACATCGACCAGTGGGAAGCCCAGAACGAAGGCTGGACCGTCGCCCCAGAAGTCGTCGGCTGGGGCCAGTGCCAGGACAAGGTGACCACGCTCGCCGTCGCAGGCACCCCCGTGGGTCTCGCCTACGTCGGCTCGCGCACGCTGAAGGAATTCGCCGAGTTCGGCCTGATCGAGCCGGTGCCGATGAGCGACGAGGAAAAGGCCTCCTACTACCCCAACGTGGTCGACACCGTGACCTACCAGGGTGAGCAGTGGGGCGTTCCGGTCGCCTTCTCGACCAAGGCCTTCTACTGGAACAAGGATCTCTTCAAGGAAGCCGGCCTCGATCCGGAAAGCCCGCCAAAGACCTGGGCCGAGGTCATCGACGCCGCCAAGGCCGTCACCGAGAACACCGACAGCGCCGGCTTCGGCCTTGTCGCCAAAACTTTCGACAATACCATGCACCAGTTCCTGCATTGGGTGTATACCAACAACGGCCAGGTCGTGGACGCCGAGGGCAACATCGTGCTGGACTCGCCCCAGAACCTCGCGGCGCTGGAAGCCTACAAGGCGCTGGTGCCCTACTCGGAGGAAGGCCCGACCGCCTACGAGCAGAACGAGGTCCGCGCGATCTTCCTCGATGGCGGGGTGGCGATGATGCACGCCTCGATCGGCGCTGTCTCGCGCCTGCAGGACACCGACATCAACTGGGGCGTGGCCAACCTGCCGCTCGGCCCGGACGCCCAAGGCCCGGGCACGCTGCTGATCACCGACAGCCTCGCCGTCTTCTCCGGCACCGGCTACGAGGAGCAGGCCACGGACCTGGCCAAGTTCCTCACCGCGCCGGAAGCACAGGAGGAATATGACCTTGCCGAGGGTCTGACCCCGCTGCGACCCTCCGCCAAGATCGACGCGCTGGTCGCCGAGACCCCCTACTGGGCGCCCTATATCGACGGCATCGAGTTCGGTGGTCCGGAGCCGCTCTTCACGGACTACCGCGGCTTCCAGAACGTCATGATCGAGATGGTGCAATCCGTGGTCACCGGCGCGGCAGAGCCCGCCGACGCGCTGGCCAAGGCTGACGCCGCGCTCAAAGAGCTCGAGTGACCCAGCGCTGATTGATCCGAGCCCGCATGGGTTCTCATGGTCCGGACCTTCGGGTCCGGACCGCTTGAATAGGAAAGGACTTTCCCTTGGGACAGCTTGCCCTGAGCGGTGTGAAGAAACGCTTCAACAAATTTGAGGTCATCCATGGGATCGACCTCGACATCCGGGATGGCGAATTCGTCGTCTTCGTCGGGCCTTCGGGGTGCGGCAAGTCCACGCTGCTGCGGATGATCTGCGGGCTGGAAGAGATCACCGAGGGCGCATGCACGATCGACGGGATCCGCGTCAACGACCTGCCGCCGGTCAAGCGCGGCATCGCCATGGTATTCCAATCCTACGCGCTTTATCCGCATATGTCGGTCTTCGAGAACATTGCCTTTCCGCTGCGCGTCGAGAAGCTCCCCGAGGCCGAGATCAAGGAGCGCGTGATGCGCGCGGCGCGGGTGCTGCAACTGGAGAACCGGCTGCAGCAGAAGCCGGGCAACCTCTCTGGCGGACAGCGCCAGAGGGTCGCCATCGGCCGGGCCATCGTGCGTCAGCCGTCGATCTTCCTGTTTGACGAGCCGCTGTCGAACCTCGACGCTGCGCTGCGCGCCGAGATGCGCATCGAGCTGACCGCGCTGCACCAGAAACTCAAGGCGACGATGATCTACGTCACACACGATCAGGTCGAGGCGATGACCATGGCCGACCGCATCGTGGTGCTCGACGGCGGCAGCATCAGCCAGGTCGGCGCGCCGCTCGAACTTTACCACAAGCCTGACAACCTGTTCGTCGCGGGCTTCATTGGCAACCCGCGGATGAACTTCCTCCCCGGCACCTGCACGAGGGTCGGTCCCGAGGGCGCCACGGTGAGTCTGAACACTGGCGGCACGATCACCGTGCCGGTCGAGGCGCCCCGCAGTCTCGAAGGCCACCAGATCACATTGGGCATCCGCCCCGAGCACCTGAGCCAGGCCGGCGGCGATCTGTCGATCGACGTGATCCCGAATGTCGTCGAACGGCTGGGAGTGAACACCGTGGCCTATGCCGAACTCGAGGGCGTGGGCACGATCTCGGCCTTGCTGCCCGGATCCTCTCCGGTGGCCCCGGAGACACCCGCGACGCTCTCTTTCCTCGCCGCCGACTGCCACCTCTTTGACGCCGACGGCATGGCCCTCACGCGCAAGGTCGACAGCTCGATGCCGATCCCGGCAGCGGCCACCGCCTGAGGCACCTTGGCGGGCTCACTCACGGGCTGTTCGCAGATAGAAACAAAAATGCCCTCGCGCAGATCGCGGGGGCATTTTCTTCATTATGGAGCTCGCTCATAGACCGCTCGGGAGCCGAGGGGTTCCTGGCTCACCAGACGGTGCCGCGCGCCGCCACCTTAAGCACCCGGGTGACCTTCTCGCCGTCGTGGAAGACCATCCGGTCGAAGAGATTGGTGACCACACAGGTGTGGTTCGGGATCACGCGCAGCACCTCGCCCACCTTGGGCCCCTCGCCCGCGATTCCCGACAGGTTCACCACGCCGTGCTCTTCCGACAGACCGGTGATCCGCGCACCGGGGTATTCGACGATCATCCCGTGATCCTGAAAGCCGAGCAAATCAGAGGTCAGCGCCTTGGAGCCCGCGTCGATCACCGCACGATCCGGCGTCGGGCGCGAAACCACGGTGACGAGAATATGCATGGCGCACTCATCGAGGCTGGCATGCCCCGCGCGCACCATCGCACGGTCGTTGTAGACATAGGTCCCCGCGCGGTGCTCGGTCGCCGAAGGGATGTCCCCCGCCGCAAAGAAATCCGGAGTGCCGCCGACGGTCACCGCAGGACAGCCGAGCCCAGCATTGTCCAGAAGCGCCTTGGCCGAGGATACGAAACCCTCGACCGCCGCGGCCCCGCCGGGCGCCGGGTAGGTCATCAGACCGCCGAAGCGAAGCCCGCCGGCCGCCGCGATCTCGGCGGCGAGCGCCGCCGCGGCCGACGGCGTCTGCACGCCGCAGCGCCCGCCGCCGGTGTCGCATTCGACCAGCACCGTCAGCGGCGCATCGGCGCAGAAAGTGGCGGCGAGCCCGGCCACGACCTCAAAACTGTCCGCCGTAACCGCAAGACGCGCCACACGCGCCTTCAGCGCCTTGAGCCGCGCCAGCCTTGCCGCGCCGAGGATGTTGTAGGTGATCAGGATGTCGTCGAAGCCGGCCTCGGCGAAGACCTCTGCCTCGGTCACCTTCTGGCAGTTGATCCCCACCGCCCCTGCCTCGAGCTGCGCGCGCGCGACCTCGGGCAGCTTGTGCGTCTTGATATGCGGGCGGAAAGCTCGGCCGAGCCTGTCCATAAATTCCTGCGCGCGGGCGATGTTGGCCGCCATGCGCGCCTCGTCGATGACCGGCAGCGGGGTCAGCAGTTCGGAAAGCGGCGCGCCGGGCGCCGGCCAGATGTTCGCGAGATCCGGCATCAGTGCCCCGCGTAAGGCAGGTAGCCCACGAAGCCGGCGATTTTCCAGCCGTTCGCGGTCTCGCGACAGGTGTATAGCGTCTGCCACAGCAGCCGATCCTCGCCCCCATCGGCACGCTTGAGGATCCCGTCGAACTTCTTGCGCACCAGCGCCACAGGGCCGTCAACCTCGATCTCCTCGAGCTTGGTGGCGCGGAAGATGCCGGCGCGGGGGTCCTCGGCGTAGTCGGTCCTCTGCCCCTCCGCGGCCTGCCGCAGCCATTCGTCGCGATAAGCCTCGAGCGAGGCGAAGGAGAGCGTCCACGTCTGCGGATCGGGATTGAAATTTCCGTTCATCCCGATGAAATTCTCGGAGAGGAAATCGCCCTCGATCATCCCCCAGTCGGCTCCAATGAAGGCATCGATGTCGCGCGGCACCAGCATCTCCCAGATGGCGTGGCGGGCGCTGTCCTCGGGCGCAAAGGGGTTCTGCATCGGATCACGCATCTCGGCGGCCTCATTCCGTATCATGTTGCAAATTATTTTCGTGGATTACCGAAAACGCTGGCCACTTTTCCGCCCGCATGCGAAAGTGTCAACGAAAATAAGAAAATGATTTTCGGACAAGAGCAAAATCCGCGCACCTTCGGCTCTGTGGAGTGTCCTGTCCGATGGAACCTTCGAGGGGGTCGGCCCATGGATATCTTTGCAACGCTGATGCAGGAAGGGCTGAAGCTCTCACAGTCCGAGCAGCGCATCGCCGACCTTGTGCTGAAGGACATCGACTTCGCCACCAATGCCTCGATCACCGACCTCGCCGCAAGGGCCGAAGTGTCGCCCCCCACCGTGACCCGCTTCTGCCGCCGGCTCGGCTGCAACTCCTTCTCGGATTTCAAGGTCACCCTGGCCAAGTCCTCCTACGTCGGGCTGCGCTACCTGCGCCCGGAGGCAAAGTCCTCGACCCCTTCGGAGGTGGCCGAAGACATTGTGACCAAGGCCCAGAAAGCGCTCTTCATGATGCATGACGCGCTCGACATGGCAGCCATGGAGCGCGCCGCGGAAACCCTCTCGCGGGCCGAGATGATCTATGCCTTCGGCTCGGGCGGCAACTCGTCGATGATCGTCAACGAGATGCAGAACCGCCTGTTCCGCCTCGGCGCGCGGATCACCACCTCCACCGACCACGGCATGCAGATGATGCAGGCCTCGGCGGTGACGCAGCGGGACGTGGTGTTCGGCTCGTCCTTCTCGGGGCGCAACGCCGAGCTGGTGCGCGCCTTCGGTCTTGCCCGCGATCAGGGAGCGACGACCATCGCGCTCACCCAGTCCGGCTCTCCGGTGTCCGAGGCCGCCGACGTGGTGCTGTCGGTGGTCCTTCCCGAGGGCGAGAACATCTTCCGCCCCACCTCGACCCGCTACGCCATGCTGGCCGTCGTCGACATCCTTGCGAACCTCGTCGCCTACACCAACCGGACCGAGAGCGCCGCCACCCTGCGCCGGATCAAGGAGAGCCTGATCCGCCACCGGGACGGCGACGACCGACAGCTTCTGGGCGACTGAGCCCCTCCTCAAGAGGTCGCGCCAAAGCGGCCCCCTCCGCAACGCCAGACCAACAGGCCCGACCACCATGACCCCGAAGAAACGGATCGCCGTCGGCGGCATCCATACCGAATGCTCGACCTACAACCCGGTGCTCATCCGCGCAGAGGATTTCACGGTGATGCGCGGCGCGGAGCTGACCGCCTCGGCCTATTTCGCCTTCCTGCCGCAGGACGACGTCGAGATCCTGCCGCTGCTGCACGCCCGCGCCGTCCCCGGCGGGCCGGTGGACCGTCCGGCTTACGAGGGCTTCAAGTCCGACCTGCTGTCCCGGCTCGAGGCGGCGCTGCCGCTCGACGGCGTCTACCTCGCCATGCATGGCGCGATGCACGTGGACGGCATGTGGGACGCCGAGGGCGACTGGATCAAGGCGGTGCGCGATCTTGTCGGCCCCGAAGTGCCGATCTCGGTCAGCTACGACCTGCACGGCAACGTCAGCCAGCGGATCATCGACCAGATCGACATGTTCGCCGCCTATCGCACCGCGCCGCATATCGACGTGACCGAGACCATGCAGCGCGCCTGGGAGATGCTGCTGCGCTGCCTGCGGAGCGGCGAGCGACCCTTTGTCACCTGGGCGAAGATCCCGGTACTGATGCCCGGCGAACGCTCTTCGACCGAGGATGAGCCCGCCAAGTCGCTCTATGCCGCCCTGCCTGCCCATGACCGGCGCCCCGGCATCTGGTCCGCCGACCAGATGGTGGGCTACGTCTGGGCCGACGAGCCGCGCGGCACCGCCGCCGCCATCGTCACCGCCACCGATGCCGCCGAGGCTGAGGCCGTCGCCAGCGAATTGGCGCGGGCCTACTGGGATGCGCGCGGCGCCTTTGCCTTCGGCCCGATCACCGGCCCGCTGGGCGAGATGCTGGATATCGCCGCCAAGGCGAGCACCTCGCCAGTGATCCTCGCCGAGAGCGGCGACAACCCCACCGGCGGAGGAGTGGGTGACAACGGGTTGGTGCTTAAGGCGCTGATCGAACGGGACTGGCAGGACGCGCTGATCGCCGGGATCACCGATCCCGAGGCGGTCGCGGCGTGCTTCGCCGCCGGGGTCGGCGCCGAACTGGAGCTTACCGTCGGCGCGAAGCTCGACCCGGCAGGCACCTCGGCCACCGCGCGATTCACCGTGATGACCCTCGTGGAGGGCGCCGGCGGCGCCTTTGCCCAGGCAGTGGTGAGGACCGGGGGTATCACCCTCGTGCTCGCCGCGCGGCGCCGGCCCTACCACAACTTCGAGGACTTCGAACTGCTCGGCCTTGACCCGCGCAAGGTCGGCCTGCTGGTGGTAAAATCGGGGTACCTGTCGCCGGATCTCGCGCCAATCGCCAACCCGAACCTCATGGCGTTGACCGATGGCGTGGTGAACCAGGACATCCCGCGCCTCGAGAGCCACCACCGCGCACCGGGCCTCTACCCCTGGGACACAAAGGCCACCTTCACGCCCGCTCCCACCCGCTCGGCCCGCGCCTGAGCTGACAGCACCTCAGGCCCCTCGGCGCATGGAGCCGCGCCGAGGAGCCTTCCGTTCCGCCTCGGCCCGCGGGCCGCATCCCTCCGAGAGCCCGATGTTCCACATCCTCAAATCGCTCCGCGCCTCGCAGGGCCTGCGGGCCTGCGCAGCGGCGGTCTTTTTCTGCGGCATCGCCGCGGCCTCGACCGCGCCCTACAAATCGGTGGTGGCGATCCGCGAGCTTGGCCTCTCGGACGGCGCCTTCTCGGCGCTCACCCTGACGGCGGCGATCATCAACGTGCTGGCCTCGATCTACCTCGGCATGCTGGCGGACCGCGATACGGGCTACCGCAAGTTGCTGATGTGGCTCGCCGCGATCGGCATCGCCGGCTATGCGGCGATCTTCCTCTTCCCGCAGCCCGCAGTCTTCGTGCTCGCGCTGCTGCTGCCCGTGTCGATCTTCAGCGGGCTGACGCCCATGCTCTTCGCAGCCGGGCGGGTGTTTTCCGACGGGCTGCCGCGTGCCGACCGCGCCGCCATGTCCTCGGTCCTGCGCGGCATGGTCTCGGCGGCCTGGATCCTCGTGCCCGGGGTGCTGGGTTTTGCACTCGCCGGGCGCGGCTCGATGCTGCCTGCCTTCCTCGTCGCGGCGCTGGCCGCCACGGCTGTGCTGATCGTGCTTAAACTCGCCATGCCCCGCGGCGGCAGCGGCGATCCGGCAAAGCGGCCGCCGAAGGTCTCGCTGCTCGGCGCCTTTGGGCTGCTGGCGCGCCCCGCGGTGACCCTGCGCGTGGTCGGAACCGCCGCGATCACCTCGGCGATCCACGTGCATGCCGCCGTCATGCCGCTGATCATGACCGGCCGCGCCGGGGGCACCAACGGCGACGTTGGCATCACCGTCGGCATCGTCGCGGGCATGGAACTGCTCTTCTTGCTCGGCTGGGCGCGGGTCACACGCCACATCTCTACGGTCACCACGCTGGCCGTCGCCATGGCGCTCTATACCGGCTATCTGGGCACCATCGCTCTGGCAACCTCGCCCGGCATGATCATCGCCGGCGCCTTTCTCGGAGGCACCGCGGCCTCGGCGCTGATCACCTTGCCGCTCGGCTACCTTCAGGAGCTGATCGCGGACCGCCCCGGTCTTTCGGCCTCGCTGATCTCGCTGAACCTCTTTCTTGCAGGCGCCATCGCCGCCGGGCTTTTCGGCTTCGGCACCAGTATCGCCAGCTATTCCACGGTCGCCTTCATGGGCATTGCCGTCGGGCTTGCCGGGGCGCTCGGCCTCGTGGCACTGGAACGCTGGCACCCGCTCACATCCGCCGCCGCAGAGGAGAGGCCATGACCCGCACCCTGGAGATTTGTGTCGACAGCCCCGCTGGCCTTGCCGCCGCCGTCGAAGGCGGTGCGGACCGCATCGAGCTCTGCTCGGCGCTGGCGCTTGGTGGCCTGACGCCGACGCAAGGGCTGATACACCTTGCCGCCCGTGCGCCGATCCCGGTTGTGGCAATGATCCGCCCCCGTGCCGGAGGCTTCGAGTGGAGCGAGGATGAGCTCGTCGCGATGGAAGTCGAGATCGCCGCCGTCGCGCGCGCGGGCCTCGCGGGCGTGGTGATCGGTGCGACGCGCTCCGACGCGGGCACCGTGACGCTCGACCTTCCCGTCCTGCAGCGACTGGTTGCGGCGGCAAAGGGGCTCGATCTCACACTGCACCGCTGCATCGACCTCATCGAAGACGCGTTCGAAGCCATCGACCAGGCGGCAGAGCTCGGCATCTCGCGCATTCTAAGCTCGGGAGGCGCGCTGTCGGCCGTTGAAGGCATCGCGCGCCTGCAGGAAATGACCGCGCACGCCGCGGGCCGGCTGAGCATCATGCCCGGCGCCGGGATCTCTGCCGCCACCCTCCCCGGCCTGCTCGCGGCTCTCGATCCGAGCGACGTGCATGCCTCCGCCTCGCAGCCCGATCCCGCAAGCGGCGCCATTGCCCGCTTTGGCTTCCAGACCGAGGCGGCACGGCGCACCGATGCCGCCACCGTGGCCGGGCTAAAACGCCTGCTCGAGGACCACAAAGGGCGGCCCTAGGGCCGCCCTCTCCCCGTGACCGGCAGTCGCCTCACTCGGGGTGCACATCCAGATAGTAGTCGAAGAGCTCCAGCTCGCTCGCCGCAGCCCGGTCGAGGACCAGCGTCGCATGGCGGTGCATCTGCAGGACACTTCCCGGCCAGCGCGCCGAGACCGGCCCCTCGACGACCTGCGCCACCGCCCGCGCCTTGGCCGCGCCGGTCGCGACCAGCAACACCTCGCGCGCCCGCATGATCGTGCCGATGCCCATGGTGATCGCCAGTCGCGGCGGTTCCTCGCCCTCGGGGAAGTAACGGCTGTTGGCCTCGCGAGTCGAACGCTCCAGCGTCTTCAGCCGGGTGATCGAGCTGAGGCTCGAGGTCGGCTCGTTGAAGCCGATGTGGCCGTTCAGCCCCAGCCCCAGCAACTGCAGGTCGATGTCGCCCGCCGCGACGATAGCCGCCTCGTAGCGCGCCGCCTCGGCCTCCGCATCCGCGGCCTCGCCCATGGGCAGATGCGCCGCGTCTGGCTCGATGTCGATCTGGTCGAAGAGCTTCTCGGCCATGTAGCGGCGGTAGGAACAGGGATGATCGCCCGAAAGCCCGACGTATTCGTCGAGGTTGAAGCTCTGCGCTCCGGCAAAGGAGGCGCGTCCGGCGCGGTGCAGCGCAATCAGCTTCTCGTAAACCGCCTCCATCGTGCCGCCCGTGGCGAGGCCCAGCACCGAGGCGGGCTTGGCGGTGAGCTGCGCGGCAATGATCTCGGCGGCGCGCACCGCTGCCGCCGCGGCATCCCCAAGGATCAGGATCTTCACCGCGGCTCAGGCCTTCAGAGGGTTGTAGGCGATCACGTCCATCTCGACCTTGGCATCAACCATCAGCGGCGATTCCACCGTCGAGCGGGCTGGCGGGTGAATGCTGAAGTGCTTCTTGAAGACCGCGTTGAAGGACGAGAAGTCCCGCGCGTCATCAAGCCAGACGCCGACTTTCACCACGTGCTCGAGCCCGCAGCCCGCCAGCGCCAAGACCTCCTTGAGGTTCTCGATCACCACTTCGGTCTGAACGGCGATATTGCCCACCACCACCTCGCCGTCGCGCGTCGGCACCTGCCCCGAGACAAAGACGAAGTCCCCGGCGCGCACGGCCTTGGAAAAGGGGCGCTCCTGGCCGCCGGCCTGGGTGTCGGCGGCGTCCAGGCGCTGAATACCGGGAAGGGTCATGACGGGCACTCCACGAAATTGATTTTCTTTTTTCTGGCGCGAACATCGAAGTTAGGCAATAGATTCCTCGTGATTTGTGCGAATTTATGAAAGAAATTTCCAAACATCGCAGGAAGCCATGCGCCGGCTTGTCCGGGCACCCGATACAAGGACCCAGCCTTTCCATGACCGCTACGCCCACCGTCCCGCTCCCCTTTGCCCGCATCAGCCTCAAGTGGAGTATGATCGAAGCCCCTGGGCTGAGCATCGCCGAGACCTTCGCCATGCTCGCAGAACTGGGCTACGACGGGGTCGAAATCGACGCCCCGACGGACATGCCGCTGGACGAACTGCGCGGCGCCAGCGCCGCCAGCGGCGTCGCCCTGCCCGGGGTGATCAACGCGCGCCATTGGAGCCACCCGCTCTCGTCGCCCGACGCCGAGACCCGCGCCGCGGGTGTGCAGGGAATGATCGCAGCCCTTGAGACCGCGCGCACCATCGGCGCGGAAACCGTGCTGCTTGTGCCCGGTGCCGTCGGGCCTGAGGTCAGCTATGCCACCACCTGGGACCGCGCGGTCGCGGGACTCGAACAGCTCCTGCCCCATGCCGAGCGCACAGGCGTGCGCATCGCCATCGAGAACGTCTGGAACAACTTCCTGCTCAGCCCGCTCGAGGCCGCGGCCTTCCTCGATCGCTTCGATCACCCGTTGCTGGGCTGGTACCTCGACGTCGGCAACCTGCTGCGCAACGGCTATCCGACCGATTGGATCGAGGTGCTGGGCGCGCGCATCACCCGGGTCGATCTCAAGGAATTCAGCCGCGCCAAGATGGATGCGGAGGGGCCTTGGAAGGGTTTCGACGTCGAGCTTGGCGAGGGGGATTGCGATTGGGTCGCGGTGAACGCGGCGCTGCGCGGGGTCGGTTACAGCGGCTGGGCCTCGGTCGAGGTGCCGGGCGGCGGGCGCGCGCGGCTGGCAGAGATCCGGGAACGGGTCGAGGCGCTGCGCGGGCTCTGAGGGCGCGATCAAGACAAAGGGGCGCGCCGGACTCACAGGCGCGCCCCCTTCTCATGGGATCAGTGTCACGCGGCCAGTTCGGCCGTCACCTCGTCGAAGATGCGGATCACGTTGGCAAGCCCGGTGTCGCAGCCCATGAGCGTCGGCTCGTTTCCCTCGAACTCCAGCGAAACGTAGCCGTCATAGCCCGAGCTCAGGATGGCCCGGACGATCTCCCGCGTTTCCAGGTCGCCAAAGCCAAAAACCGTGCCGACGATGTGCCGCCCGCCCAGCGTCTCGAGCCAGCCCGGCCCCGGGTAGCGTTTGCGCAAGAGGAAGTCCTTCACGTGCACGAATCTCGCGATGTCGAGGCAGTTGCGCGTCGCCATCAGCGGATCCTCATCGACACAGAGGAAGTTGCCCACGTCCAGCGTCATGCGGAAGTTCGGGCTGTCCACCGCTTGCACGAGCCGGCGGCAGCGCTCGCTCGAATTCATCAGAAAGCCGTGGTTCTCAATGCTGGTCACCACGCCACGGCTCGTCGCATGCTCTGCCACCTCTAGGCAAGCCTCGACGATAACCGGGAAAAGCGCTTCGACCTGCACATAGCTCTCGGGACGCAGCGCCCAAGGGACCACATCGGTGCGCAGAAATCCCACGCCGATATCTGCGCAAAGATCGACGTAGCGCTTGGCCCTGTCGATCTGCGCCCGGCGCGTGGCCGCGTCCTCATCAATGAAGCTCGCCGGGATGCAGAGACCCGACAGGGCAACGCCTGAATTTTCGGCAGCCGCCTCGAGCCGCCGCCGGGTTTCTGCGTCCTCGTAGAGCTCGTATTCCATCATGGTCTCGGGGCTCTGGCCGACGGTCATCGTGGCCAGTTCCATATGCGTTCCCCCCGAGGCGGCGATTTGCTCGAACACCCCCTCAAGGCTGATCTCCTGGCGCCGCAGCAGCGGCTGGAAACTGTAGGAACTGATGCCGAATTGCATGGCAAATCCTTATTTTCACTTGGGAACGGAGGCGCCACGCTGGGTTGGACAGGCGGCTTTTCGGGGACGCTAACATCCGAAAATATTTTACACAACCTTATTGACTTTGCGGCGCCGCCGAGCGTTCATGCGGTCAAAAATGAAAAGAATTTACGAAAAACCTCGTCCACCCCACGTCCCCCTGGAGGTCCGACCATGACGATCCTAGCCGCCGATGTTGTCATCGTGGGCAGTGGCCCGACCGGGTCCACCTATGCGCGGATCATCCGCCGCGACTGGCCCGAGGCGCGCATCCTCATGGTCGAGGCCGGCCCCAAGGCGACGCCCGAGATCGGCAGACATCTCGACAACCTGCCCGATGCCGCCCGCACCGAGGCGCAGCTTCTGGCGCAGGGTCCGAAACGCGGCGTGAGCTATGCGCCGATCACCCGTGACGAATGGGAGGCCCGCAAGGCCGGCAAGCATGATGCCTCGCTGCTGCGCCGCCCAGGCCTCTTCTTCGCCAATACCGACACGCCGGACGAGAGAGCCTTTGCCGGCTTTGCCGCCGCGTCGGTCGGCGGCATGGGGGTGCAATGGACCTCGGGCTGCCCGCATCCCTCGATGTCCGAGCGCGTGCCGTTTATCGACGCAGCCGAGATGGAGGCCGCGCTGCAGCTGGCCGACGCGTTGCTGGGCGCGAACAAGCATCCGTTCCCCGGGTGCAAGGGCTCCGAGGAAATGCGCCGCCGGCTTGGCGAGGTCTTCAACCCCGGTCGTCCCGAGGACCGCAAGGTGCAGCCCATGCCGCTGGCCTACACGGTCACCGAAGAAGGCGTCATAACCCATGGCACCGACCACATCCTCGGCGAGATGGTGACCGAGCCCGAGGAGATGTTCCGCATCCTGCCCGAGACCGCCTGCCGCCGGGTGCTGCATGAAAATGGCGTCGCCACCGGTGTCGAGCTGGTCAGCATGACCAACGGCGAGAGCTGGAAGGTCGAGGCGGGCACAGTGGTTGTCGCGGCGGATTCGCTGCACGGGCCGCAGCTGCTCTACGGATCGGGCATTCACCCCGAGGCGCTGGGGCGCGGCATCAACGACCACTATCTGATCAACCGCTTCTTCATCACCGATATCGAGGGCCCGCTCACCTCGATGTCCTGGATCCCGCGCGTCGACAGTGAAGATTTCCCCTTCTCGGTCACGATTCACGGCAACGATCCGGCAAAATTCCCATTCCCCGAAGAGATCGAGGGCACGCTGGTCGGCATGGGGCTCTTTGTCGCCGCCGACCCCCGGCCCGAGAACCGGATCATCTTCGACGAGGACAATCTCGACTGGAAGGGACTGCCGAGCTTCTCGATTCACGCGCCGGTCAACGAGGTCGACCAGGAACGCATCGAGATGGGCAAGGCGATGGCCGAGAAGATCGCCACCACGCTCGGCACCTTGCTCGACGGCTTCGCGACGGTCCGCATCCCCACCGGCAACTCGCTGCACTACCAGGGCACGATGCGCATGGGCGAGAGCGACGACGGCACCAGCGTCTGCGACCGCTACAGCCGTGTCTGGGGCTTCGAGAACCTCTACGTGGCGGGCAATGGCATCATCCCCACGGTGACCGCGACAAACCCGACGCCCTTCATCGTGGCGCTGGCCAGCATGGGCGCGCAGAAGATCGCCGAGACGCGCCGCGCGGTGGCCAAAGCCGACGCCTGACCTCGCCTCACTGCCCTGACGCACAGCAAGAAAGACGACAGCCGCCGATGACCGACCCCGCCAGCAAGCAACTCTCCGTCATGGTCGTAGGCCTTGGCCAGATGGGCCAGAGCCACGCCCTCGCCTACCACGCCCACCCCGGCTTCGAGATCGTCGGTCTGGTGAACCGCTCGACACGCGACCTGCCCGACTCGCTTGCTGGCTACCCGCTGCACCATGACTTCGCGGTGGCGCTGAGCGAGCTGCAGCCCGACGTGGTCTCGATCGCCACCCATACCGACACCCACGCCGATTACGCCGTCGCGGCGCTGGAAGCGGGCGCGCACGTCTTCGTGGAAAAGCCGCTCGCCGCCAATGTCGCAGATGCGGAGCGGGTGGTCGCAGCCGCCAAGGCGCACGGTCGCAAGCTGGTCGTCGGCTACATCCTGCGTCACCACCCCTCGTGGATGCGGCTGATCTCCGAGGCGCGCGATCTCGGCGGCCCCTACGCCTTCCGCATGAACCTCAACCAGCAGTCGAGCGGCGCCGCCTGGAAGATCCACCAGGAGATCCTCAAGACCACCTCGCCGATCGTCGACTGCGGCGTGCATTACGTGGATGTCATGTGCCAGATCACCGACGGCACACCGGTCGAGGTGCGCGGCATGGGCGTTCCCTTCGCCAAGGGGCTGAAGGAGGGCATGTACAACTATGGCCAGTTCCAAGTGCTCTTCGACGATGGCAGCGTCGGCTGGTACGAAGCGGGCTGGGGACCGATGATCTCGGAGACCGCCTATTTCGTGAAGGATGTCATGTCGCCGAATGGCGCCGTCTCTATCGTCATGGAGGAAAAGACCGGCTCGGCGGACATCAACGCGCACACCCAGACGTCGCGGCTCCGCGTGCACCACGCCGAGACCGATGAGAACGGCGAGCTTCTGCACGAGGACGAATGGCTGAGCATGGAAGGCGAGCCGGATCACCAGGCGCTCTGCGATCGCGAACAGGACTACCTCTATCGCGCCATCGTGGGCGACGTGGACCTGGAACGGCACATGAGCGACGCCGTCGCCTCGCTGGGCATTTGCCTCGCGGCGGACGAGAGCATCCGTACCGGGCAGCCGGTTAAACTCTGAGCCGGAAGCACCCGGCGCGCCCGTCACCCTTCCCGCGGCACGGTCGATCGGCCTGCCGCTGCCCGGCTAGACCAGCAGCCGGTGACAGCGGCAGGCCGATCGCCTCGACCCGATCCTGACCGGCAGATTGTAGCTGGCAAAGACTGCAGACAGCCATCACCGAGGTATTCAACGGCGGCTTGCGCGCCGCGCTTCTGAACGAGAAGATTTTCGACAGTCTGAACAACGCGCACCGCAGGCTGTCTCTCTGGTGCTACGACGCCAATACCGTCACACCGCATTCGTCCCTGGCCAACCAGATACCGCAGCAAGCGCGCCGCACGCTTGAGCAATTCGAGGGCTCCGCGCCCGGCGCGCGTGCGCAAGACGATGAAGCCGAATACCCAAATCCAACCTGCAGACTCTTGTGATGAATGAGGGACCGGCAAGGGGGCAGGTCACGTCAGTTCACTGAAATATATTGGGATTTTTTACCCGTCTTGCCGAGAGCGCAGGGCGGGTGGAAAGAGACGCTTGGCGTTCGGAGACCGATCTCGCGCGACGGGGCCATTCCCGAAGGGCAGATGGTCCCTGCAAACCCCTTTTGCACATAAAGAAAAAGGCCCCGCGAGGGACCTGTTTTCGGGTTTGCACTATGCAAATGGCGGAGAGGAAGGGATTCGAACCCTCGAGACGGTTCCCCGCCTACACACTTTCCAGGCGTGCGCCTTCGACCACTCGGCCACCTCTCCGCGGACCGCTCTACAGGAAAGTCGCGACCGGGCGCAAGAGCCGGATTCCCAAAAAATTTGCCCCGGCGCTTGGCCGGGGCATTTCCTTGCGTCAACCGCAACCGCGAGGTCACATGTTCGGGTAATTTGGACCGTCTCCGCCCTGTGGAACCGTCCAGGTGATGTTCTGACTCGGATCCTTGATGTCGCAGGTCTTGCAGTGCACGCAGTTCTGGAAGTTGATCACGAACTCCGTCTTGCCGTCCTTCTCGACGAACTCATAGACGCCCGCCGGGCAGTAGCGCTGCGAGGGCCCTGCGTATTTCGGCAGGTTGTCGAGCACCGGCACGCGATTGTCCTTGAGCTTCAGATGCGCCGGCTGGCTCTCCTCGTGGTTCGTGAAGGAGAAGGCGACGTTGGTCAGCCGGTCGAAGCTGAGCTTGCCGTCGGGCTTCGGGTAGTCGATCGGCTGGTGCCCCGCCGCCATCTCGGTCGAGGCCGCGTCGCTCTTGCCGTGCTTCACCGTGCCGAAAAGCGAGAAGCCGAAGCTGTTGGTCCACATGTCGAGACCTCCGAGCGCCAGCGAGCCGAAGAGCCCGGTCTTCGACCAGAGCGGCTTGACGTTGCGCACTTTCCACAGGTCCTTGCCGATGGCCCCTTCGCGCACTTCAGTCTCGTAAGCCGTCAGCTCGTCCGAGGCGCGGCCGGCCTTGATGGCCTCGAAGGCCGCCTCTGCCGCCGCCTTGCCCGAGAGCATGGCGTTGTGGTTGCCCTTGATGCGCGGCACGTTCACAAGGCCGACCGAGCAGCCCAGCAGCGCCACGCCCGGCGCCACCATCTTCGGCATCGACTGGAAGCCGCCCTCGGAGATCGCCCGCGCGCCATAGGCGACGCGCTTGCCGCCCTCGAGCAGCTCGGCCACATGCGGGTGATGCTTGAAGCGCTGGAACTCCATATAGGGATAGAGGTGCGGGTTCTTGTAGTTCAGGTGCACCACGAAGCCGACATAGACCTGGTTGTTCTCGAGGTGATAGATGAAGGCCCCGCCCCCAGCATTGCCGCCAAGCGGCCAGCCCATGGTGTGCTCGACCCGGCCCTCGCTGTGCTTTGCGGGATCGATCTCCCAGATTTCCTTCATCCCGAGGCCGAACTTCTGCGGACAGTGGCCGTCCGACAGGTTGTACTTTTCGATCACTTCCTTCGACAGCGAGCCGCGCACGCCCTCGGACAGGAAGACGTATTTGCCCAAGAGTTCCATGCCCGGCTCGTAGCCCGGGCCCGGGGTGCCGTCGGCCTCCTTGCCGAACTCGCCCGCGACCACGCCGCGGATCTCGCCCTTGTCGCCGTAGACCAACTCCGAGCAGGCCATCCCGGGGAAGATCTCGACGCCGAGCGCCTCGGCCTGCTCGGCCATCCAGCGGCAGACGTTGCCCATCGAAACGATGTAGTTGCCCTCGTTCGACATGAACTTCGGCATCGGCCAATGCGGGATCGAGACCTTCCCGGCCTCCCCAAGCAGATAGAACTTGTCTTCCTTGACGGGCACGCTGATCGGCGCGCCCTTCTCCTTCCAGTCGGGGATCAGCGCGTCGAGACCGCAGGGGTCGAGCACCGCGCCCGACAGGATATGCGCGCCTACTTCGGAGCCCTTCTCGAGCACCACCACGTTCAGATCCGCGTCGAGCTGCTTCAGCCGGATCGCGGCCGAGAGCCCTGCCGGGCCTGCCCCCACGATCACCACATCGTATTCCATCGACTCGCGCTCGATCTCGGCCATGCCGGTCCTCCGCTGGCTGTTTGCTGTAATTATCTTGCGCATTGGCGTAGCGCGGCAGCGCAGCACAGGTCAATCGAAACGCGGCATAAAAGACGCCTCTCGCGACCTTGGCAAAAGAATAGCGGACAGCGCCAAGGCCGGACGCGGCGAAACCCCGCGCACCCCGCAAACCACGCGCGCCCTTGCCAAAGCCGGGTTCAATCCCCACTCTTGCCAGAAACGACCACACATGGTTTTAGACGGCAAACACAAGGGGCCGGGGACAGGCCCCGGGACAGTTGCGGAAAGACCCAATGGAAAAGATACTCATGACCCGCGCGGGCTTCACCGCGCTCGAGACCGAATTGAAAACGCTCAAGTCCGTGGAGCGTCCGGCCATCATCAAGGCGATCGCCGAGGCGCGCGAGCATGGCGATCTGTCGGAGAACGCCGAGTACCACTCCGCGCGCGAAAAGCAGAGCTTCATCGAGGGTCGGATCAAGGAGATCGAGGGCGTCATCTCGCTCGCCGAGGTGATCGATCCGACCAAGCTCTCGGGCTCGGTGAAGTTCGGCGCCACGGTCACCGTCGTGGACGAGGACACCGACGAGGAGAAGACCTGGCAAATCGTCGGCGAGCACGAGGCCAACATCGAAAAGGGTCTGCTCAACATCAAGTCGCCCATCGCCCGTGCCCTGATCGGCAAGGAAGAAGGCGACAGCGTCGAGGTGCGCACGCCCGGCGGCGAGAAGAGCTACGAGATCCTCACGATCGCTTACAAGTAACCCACCACAGGTAAGGGTCGCGCCGCATCATGGCAGACAGCAACGACAGCCGCTCCGCGCCGCTTGGCATGTATGACCAGGGCGGCAAGCGCCGCTTGGCCGGGATCGAGATCGCCGCGCAGGTGGCCAGCCTGCTCTGGCTGGTCCTCTCGGGCGGCTACGTCTTTGCGCTCGGCCCGGCGATTCCGGGTGGGCTGGGCTTTGTGCTCGCGGTGATGGTGGTGTTCCTGCCGGTGGCGATGATCTGGGTGGCGGCGATGACCGCCCGGGCCTCGCGGGTGATGCGCGAAGAGAGCACCCGCCTTCAGACCGCCATCGAGGCGATCCGCAAATCCTACCTGACGCAGGCGCAGACCGGGCGCAACGATCCCTCGGCCAGCACGCTCGCCCGCAAGCTCGACGAGATCGCCGCGGCGCAACGCAAGATCGAGACGACGCTGGCGATGCTCGGCTCGACCCGCGCCGCGCAGGCGGCCATCCAGCAGACCCAGCCCCCCGCGGCCCTCACCGAAGCCGCCGCCACCGAGGACCAGCCCGCTCTCTCGCTCGGCACCCCGGCCGAGGCACTGGAGCCACCGCTCGCCCATGCCGATTTCATCCGCGCGCTGAATTTCCCTGACACCGCCGAGGATCTCGAGGGCTTCGCCGCCCTGCGCCGGGCGCTCAAAGACCGCCCCGCGGCGCAGCTGATCCAAGCCTCGCAGGACGTGCTGACGCTGCTGTCGCAGGACGGCATCTACATGGACGACCTGCGCCCCGATCTGGCCCGTCCCGAAGTCTGGCGCGAGTTCGCCAGGGGCACCCGCGGGCGCGCCGTGGCGGCGCTCGGCGGCGTGCGCGACCGCGCGTCGCTGGCGCTGAGCTCTGGCCGCATGAAGCAGGACGCGATCTTCCGCGACGCAGCGCATCATTTCCTGCGCCTCTACGACCGCGCCTTCGTGCGCTTCGCCGAAACCGCCTCCGACAGCGAGATCGCCGAGCTGTCGAACACCCGCACCGCCCGCGCCTTCATGCTGCTGGGCCGCGTCGCCGGCGCCTTCGACTGAGACCGTCAACCGTCCGCCTCCTGCCTTTCTTCTAGGCTCAGGTCTCCCGTGCAGTCCGCCAGAGGCGGACGGCGCGCACTGCCCTCACCTTCCCCGCGCATCACCGCGCGCCGCGCCCCTTTGCTTTCACACCGCCGATTGCATCTCCCTTGCGCCTTGGCTAGGCCTTGCCGGGCCGAACGACCGGAGTCCCGCATGCCCCTGCCATCCCGAAATTCTGATTACTGGCAGGGTGTTCGCGCCGCGTCGCCCTTCCTGCTGGTGATCGCACCCTTCGGCACGCTGTTCGGCGTGCTCGCCACCGAGGCGGGGCTGAACATTTTCGAGACGCTCACCTTCTCGGTCGTGGTGATCGCCGGCGCGGCACAGTTCGTGTCGCTTCAGCTCTTGCAGGAGCATGTGCCCGCGCTGATCGTGCTGGCCTCGGCCCTCGCCGTGAACCTGCGCATGGCGATGTACTCGGCCGCCATCACCCCGCATCTCGGAGGCTTGCCGCTCTGGAAGCGCGCGCTGAGCGCCTATTTCCTGATCGACCAGACCTATGCCGCCTCGGCGCTGAATTTCGAGCGGCACCCCGAGAAGACACTGGCGCAGAAGTTCGCCTTCTTCATGGGGACGATGACCCCGACCTGCCCGCCTTGGTACGGCTTCACGCTGCTCGGTGCCTGGCTCGGCGAGGCGGTGCCCGCCGACGTCGGTCTCGATTTCGCCCTGCCGATCGCCTTCCTGGCGATGATCGCCCCGGCGCTGCGCTCGGGCGCGCATGTGGTGGCGGCGCTGGTCGCGACGGTTGGTGCGCTGCTGCTGGCCTGGATGCCCTACAATCTCGGCGTGCTGTGCGCCGCCGCGCTCGGCATGATCGCCGGGGCCGAGACCGAACGGAGGATGGCACGATGATCGACCGTAGTGATCTCTGGCTGGTGATCATCGGCCTTGGGCTCGGCAGCTTCTGCCTGCGCTTTCTCTTCCTCGGGCTGGTCGGCGACCGCCCCCTGCCCGATTGGCTAACGCGGCACCTGCGCTACACGGCCGTGGCGATGATGCCCGCGCTGGTCGCACCGCTGGTGGCCTGGCCCGCGGCAACCGACGGCCAGACGGATCCGGCGCGGCTGCTCGCGGCCGCGGCGACGCTGGGCATCGGCATGCTGACCAAGAATGTGATCCTTGCAATTCTCAGCGGCGCGGCGGCGCTGCTGGCGGGCGGCTACCTGATCGGCTGAGCCGGTTCAGCCCCCGGCGCTTTCCTCGAAGGCGGCGACGGCCAGCGTCTTGTCGTCGGAATCCTCTTCGCGCAGGACCTGCTCGGTGACCCCTGGCAGCCGGGCGAACTCCTCGGCAAGGCTGTTCGGGAACCAGCTCCGGCTGATGCCCTCAAATCCCGGAAGCTGGCTCAGCACGGTCGAGGTCGCCTGGGTGCAGCGGGACTGGCCCACCGGGCCATAGGCTTCGACCGCACGCAGCGCCTGTTCGGCGACCTCGGGCGAGACCTCGACGCTCTGGATCCGCACCCGGAAGGATTCCCGCGCATGGGCGCGCGCGTAGAAATCCGCGACCTCGGGGGTGACGCCGTAGAGCACGTCGTCCACCTCGGGCACGTTGCGCGCCCGCACCGAGCCCGCCGGATCGAAGACCACCCGCTGAGACGGTGCGCTGACCATCAGGCTCGAATGCGCACCGGCGTTCGAGGTGTTGTTGATCATCGTGTATAGCGTCAGCGTCGGAGGGCCGTCTGCGGCATAGCGCGCGGCGGCGACCTCATCGGGGGTGGCATTCGGATACTGGTTTGACGGCGTTGTGCATCCCGCCAGCGAAAACGCGGCGAGAGCGGCCAGAACTGTGGCGCGATGCAGCATGAAAGCCGACTTTCTCTTACTCGGCGGGCGGCTCCTCCGCCGCCCGGCCTTGGCAGAAATCCTCCTCCCGCGATCCCGCGGGATCAGGAGTTGAAGACTGCCAGGAACAGCAGGATCGCGATGATCACATAGACCGTGCGGATCACGAACTTGATAAAGCCGTGAAAGGTCTCTTCCTGCGTGGTGATGTCCATGCTGCCAGGCTTGTAGTCTGCCATGTGTCCGTCCATTCCTCGGGCGTTTCTTCTCCGCTCAGAGGCTTAGCGGATTCTGGCCGAGCTGTCACCTGTCTTGAAGCCGCGTAGGCCCCTCTCTGGGGCTCAGCCCTGCGCCGCCTGCCAGAGCCAGGCGCCATCCTCGCCGAGCGCCCGCGTGGCGCGCCCCTCGAGGTAGAGATGCTGGCAATGGGCCATGGCCTCGACCAGGGCGAGCCCGTATTCCGCGTCACCAATGGTGCGCTTGAAGAGCGGTGCGAAGCAGTCTCCGGCGCTTTTGGGCGTATCGAGATAGGCCTCAAGACGCTCCAGCGCACCGTGGTGGTTGTCGATCAACTGGCGCATGCGGAAGGTCAACCCGGTGAAAGGCAGCTTGTGCCCACCAAGCACGAAATGCGCCTCGCGCGCCAGCGTGGCAAGGCGCTCGCAGGCCTCGAGCCAGTCGCCCACCGGATCGGCCTCGGGCTCGGTGGCATAGACCCCGAGGTTGGAGCTGATGGTCGAGAGGATCTGATCCCCCGCCAGCACCAGGTTGTCCCCCTTCGACCAGAAGGTCGCGTGCTCAGGCGCATGGCCATTGCCGATGTGCACCTCCCAATCGCGCCCGCCCATGCGCAGCACGTCGTCCTGTTGCAGCCGGGTGAAGCCGAGCGGCATCGGCCAGACGCAATCGGCGAAGTTGAAGGGCCGTTCGGTGCGCCGCCGTTCCAACACCCGCGGCGCCATGCCGCACCGCTGCCAGTAGGTCACCTGCTCGGGCGGCGGGGCTTCCTGCGCATCGAGCTGCAGCATGCGCGAGAAGAGCCAGGCGGTGCGGGTGGTCAGCAGCTCTGCCCCCTGCTGCTGGAACCAGCCCGCGAGCCCGACGTGATCCGGGTGGTGATGCGTCACCACCACCCGACGCACCGGCTTGCCCTTGAGCGGCCCCTTCAGCAACTGCTCCCAGACCTGCAGCGCCCGCCGCGTATGCATGCCGGTATCGATCAGCGTCCAGCCATCGCCATCGTCCAGCGCGTAGACGTTGACGTGATCGAGCTTCATCGGCAGCGGCAGGCGCATCCAGAGCACCCCCTCGGCAACCTCGAGGGCATCGCCCCAGGCCGGCGGGGCATCGAACGGGTAGTGCAAGGCAGGCTTCATCAGGCGGCGAGGTCCTCGGCAGTGATGGCCATCAGCTCGGCATCCCCCCGCGAGACGTGGGCCAGCAGGCCGGCGTGTTCGGGCAGGAGCCGCGTGATGTAGAAACGCGCGAGACGCGCGTGGGCTCCCGAGGGGTCTGCCATGGCTGCGCGCAAATGGAAATGCGCGCCGAGCACACGGGCGAAGGCGCGCAGATAGGGCACCGCCACGCCGAAGCGCTCCGGCATCGGCGTCGCCACGAGCGCCTCGGTGGCTTCGCGCAGGCTCTCGGCGGCCTCCCAGACCGCGCCAGCGAGATCGGGCAGACCGGCTTTCGCGGCCTCGGCCTGCGCCTCGATCTCGTCGAGCAGCCGCCCCGCGGCCTCGCCGCCGTCCATCAGCTTGCGGCCGACCAGGTCCATGGCCTGAATGCCGTTCGTGCCCTCATAGATCGCCGTCACCCGCACGTCGCGATAGTATTGCGCAGCACCGCTCTCCTCAATGTAGCCCATGCCGCCGTAGACTTGCACGCCCGCCTCGGCCACCTCGCAGCCGATGTCGGTGCCGAAGGCCTTGGCGATCGGCGTCAGGAAGGCTGCACGGGCGATCCAGTCGGCCTCGCCGGTGGCCCGGCCCATGTCGATCGCCACGGCGCAGCTCAGCGCGATCGAGCGCGCCGCAAGGATATCCGCCTTCATCCCCGCCAGCATGCGCCGCACGTCGGCGTGACCGACGATCGTGCCATTGGGCGAACGCCCCTGTTTGCGCTCCATCGCGTAGTCGAGCGCGTGCTGGTAGGCGCCCTCTGCGGCACCGATCCCCTGCCCGCCGACGCCAAGCCGGGCGTTGTTCATCATGGTGAACATCGCGCGCATGCCATCGCCCTCCTCGCCGATCAGCCAGCCTGTCGCCCCCTCGAAGCTCATCACACAGGTCGGCGAGCCATGCAGGCCCATCTTGTGCTCGAGGCTGACCACCTTGAGGTCATTCGCCACGCCCGGCGCGCCGGATGCGTCGGGGATGAACTTGGGCACGAGGAAGAGGCTGATCCCCTTGGTTCCCGCCGGCGCATCTGGAAGGCGCGCCAGAACGAGGTGGCAGACGTTGCGCGTGAAGTCGCAATCGCCCCAGGAGATGAAGATCTTCTGCCCCGTCACCGCATAGGTGCCATCGCCATTGGCGGACGCCTTGCTGGTCAGCGCCCCCACGTCCGAGCCCGCCTGCGGCTCGGTCAGGTTCATCGTGCCCGACCATTCGCCAGAGATCAGCTTGGGCAGATAAAGCGCCTTGATCTCCTCGCTGGCATGATGCTCCAGCGCCTCGATCTGGCCCTGCGTGAGCAAAGGGTTCAATTGCAACGCGAGACAGGCGCCGGACATCATCTCGTTGACCGCAGTCCCCACCGCCACAGGCAGCCCCATGCCGCCGAACTCGGGCGGGGCAGAGACCGAAACCCAGCCGCCCTCGGCCAGCGCCGCGTAGCCCTCGGCAAAGCCCGGCGAGCTGCGCAGCACGCCGTTTTCCAGCTTCGCGCCCTGCAGATCGCCCGCGCGGTTGAGCGGCGCCATCACCTCCTCGCAGATGCGCCCCGCCTCTCCGAGCACCGCCTGCACCATGTCGGGGCTGGCCTCGGCAAACCTCTCCGTCGCACTGACCGCGTCGAAGCCGACCACCTCGTTGAGCAGGAAGGTCATTTCAGCGACGGGCGCGCGATAGGGCATGGCAGGTCCTCCGATCTTGGTTGGCAAGGCGGGTCCCCTCGGTTAGGGAGGATCCCACGATTTGTGTGCGACCCTAAGACCATGGCTCGCCCCGGACCAAACGGAACGCAGCGTCACGGATACCCCGATGCCCCACACCTCGACCCAGCGCCTGACCGCCGACGCGGCAGGGATCGCCCGCGCCGCCGAATTGCTGCGCGCGGGCAAGCTCGTCGCCTTCCCGACCGAGACGGTCTACGGGCTCGGGGCAGATGCCCGCGACGATGCCGCGGTAGCGGCAATCTACGAGGCCAAGGGACGCCCCAGCTACAACCCGCTGATCGTGCACGTGCCCAGCATCGAGCACGCCAAGGAGCTGGTGCGCTGGTCCGGCACCGCCGAGAACATCGCGCAGAGCTTCTGGCCAGGCCCGCTGACGCTGGTCCTGCCGCTGCGCGAGGATGCGGGCATCGCCGACCGGGTCACCGCTGGGCTCAGCACGCTGGCCGTGCGCATGCCCGACGCGCCGCTGGCGCGCGAGCTGCTGACCGAATTCGGCGGGCCGCTGGCCGGTCCCTCGGCCAACCGTTCGGGCAGGATCAGCCCGACCACTGCCGATCACGTGCTGAGCAGTCTCGACGACCGCATCGCCGCGGTACTCGACGGTGGCCCCTGCCCGGTCGGCCTCGAAAGCACCATCCTCGGCCTTGCCGGCCGCCCCACCCTGCTGCGTCCTGGCGGCATCAGCGCCGAGCAACTCTCGGAAGCGCTCGGCCATCCGGTGATGCGCCGACAGGAGCGCGAGGCGATCTCGGCTCCCGGCCAGACCGCCTCGCATTACGCGCCGCAGGCACAGATGCGACTCAACGCCGCCGAATGGCGCGAGGGCGAGGCGCGGCTTGGATTCGGGGATATCGAATGCGACCTCAATCTTTCGGCGAAGGGCGATCTCGATGAGGCCGCCGCCAACCTCTTTGCCCATCTGCACCAGCTCGATGCGCAGGGCGCCGAGGTGATCGCCGTCGCGCCGATCCCGCATGTCGGGGCAGGCGTGGCGATCAACGACCGGCTCAGCCGCGCCGCCGCGCCACGCTGACGCGCTTAGACGCCGTGATCATTGCTCGGTGCGTTCAGGCCCGGCCGCCTTCGGCCGAGAGCGCCAGCGCCGCGATGCCGAGGCTGTCCAGCGCCGCGCCCCACTTGGCGTCATCTGGCGTGCCGAAGACCAGCTCGTGGCTGGCCGGGCAAACCAGCCAGGCGTTTTCGGCCAGCTCATCCTCGAGCTGCCCCGGCCCCCAGCCCGCGTAACCGAGCATGGCAATCCACGCGTCCGGCCCCTCCCCGCGCGCGATATGTTCGAGCACATCAAGCGTGCCCGTCATAGAGAACCCATCGTCGACCTGCAGCGTGGTCAGCTCCGAGCGGTAATCGTCGCTGTGCAAAACGAATCCCCGGCCCATCTCGACCGGGCCGCCGAAATGCACCGGCACCTGCCCCGATCCGGGCGCGGCGTCGATTCCCAGCTGCTCGAACAGCCCCTCGAGCGTCACGTCGGACGAGGGCTTGTTGAGGATCAGCCCCATGGCCCCTTCATCCGAGTGGGCACAGAGGTAGATGACCGCATGTTCGAAACGTTCATCGCCCATGCCGGGCATGGCGATCAGCACGGAGCCGGTGAGGTCGGTGGCGCCGGAGGCGATCTGGGCGTGCGTCATGAGGACCTTTCTGCAGTCTGCCTGCAGAGTGTGACCTTCCGGCACTGAGGGTGCAAGCACACATCCTGTTTGAAACACCGTGCTCTCGCTGCAATGTGACTTGGCAGGAGCTTGGGGAGGCGCCATTTGAAATTCATGATCCGCAATATCTTCAAAGCCCTGACCTGCATATGTGCGTTCGGCATGGCCCCGCTGGTCTCCGGGCCTGCCCATGCCCAAGATCCGGTAACCGCAGAGCTGCGGCCCGGCTGGCGCCTTCCGGACGGCGATCACATGGCGGCCCTGCACCTGCGACTGGCCCCCGGCTGGAAGACCTACTGGCGCGCGCCCGGCGAGGCCGGCATCCCGCCCGTCTTCGACTGGAGCGGCTCGTCGAATGTGGCGCGGGTGACGGCGCTCTGGCCGACGCCGCATGTGTTCCGCCAATCGGGCGCACGCTCGGTGGGCTACAAGGACGAACTTGTGCTGCCGCTGCGGATCGCGGGCACCGGCGGCCCGGTCACGCTCGAGGCGAAGATGATGATCGGCGTGTGCAGCGACATCTGCGTGCCGCAGACGCTGCATGTGACGGCAGCGCTCCCCGACAGCAGCAGCGTCGACCCGATGATCGCTGCGGCGCTGGCCGAGGCTCCCTTCACTGCCCGCGAGGCGCGGGTCAGCGCAGTCCGCTGCACCGTCAGCCCGGCGAAGGGCGGCGTCAAGCTGCGCGCCGAGATCGACATGCCCGCGCTTCCCGGACCGGAAGAGACCGTGGTCGAGGCAGGGCAGCCCGAGCTCTGGGCGTCTGAACCGAACACCCGCCGCCAAGGTGGCACACTGATCAGCGAAACCCGCCTGATGCACATGGAGGGCAAGCCCTTCGCCCTCGACCGCTCTAAGCTGCGCTTCACCGTGCTCGGTGAGAGCCAGGCCGTCGACATCCGAGGCTGCGGCTGAGCGCCTGAGCCTTGACGGCACGCCGGGACGCGCAGGGCGCTACGCCCCTGCCCGGCCCCGCCGCAGCGCCATCGCGAGCACCGCCACCCAGACCAGCCCCAGCAGCAGCGCCACGCCGCAGACAAAGAGCAAGAAGCCCGCGACTGGCCCGGGTAGCCCGTCCAGAACGGGAAGCTGCAACGCCTCGGGCAGCACGCCTTGGACCAGAAGGCTGCCCATCGTGGCCGCCAGCCAGCCCAGCACCAGCGCGCCGAGACCCAGCACCAGCGCCCGCACACCGCCGTGGCGATGCCGCGCGCCTCGGCGGGCCGCCGCGATGCGCCGGGCGATGTCATGCTGCGCCGCCAGCAGCGCCGGGACCACCAGCAAGACCAGCAGCATGCCGAAGCCGAGCCCGTAGACCAGGGTGATCACCGTCGGCTTGAGGAACTGCGCGTCCGAGCTGCGCTCGTACAGCAACGGCGCGAGGCCGAGCACCGTGGTCGCCGTGGTCAGGAACACCGGCCGCAGGCGGTCCGAGGCGCCGTCGATGATCGCCTGGAAGATACCGCGGTCCGGCGCGTATTCATCGATCTGGCTGACCAGAACGATGGAATCGTTGATGATGATCCCGGTCATGCCGAGCAGCCCCACCACGGTGAACATCGACAGCGGAACATCCCAGAGCGCGTGGCCGTAGATCGCGCCGACAAGACCGAAGGGGATCACCGCCATCACCACCAGCGGCCGCGTCCAGCTGGCAAACACCCAGGCCAGCACGAGGTAGATGCCAAGCAACACCAGCACGAGGCCCGCGCCTGCGTCGGACAAGAAGTCCCGCTCATCCTCGGCAAGGCCGGAGACGCGATATTCGACCTGTCGCTCGGCGGCGATGCCGGGAAGGATCTCGTCCTGCAGCGCTTTCATGATTTCGGCGGCACGCTCGGCATTGTCCTCCGAGATGTCTCCGGTGACCGAGACCGTGCGCAGGCCGTTCTCGCGCCGCACCGTGGAAAAGCCGCTGGTGCGTGCGACCTGGACGATGTCGGCGAGCTGTACGTAGGCGCCCTGCGGCGTGCGGATCTGCGTGCGCTCGAGGAAATCGGCGGTCTGCTCGCTTTCCGGCAGCTCGACCCTGACCTCGGCACTGCGCGGTCCCACGGGGAAGGTCGCCGCCTCGATGCCGCCGATGCGATGCCGCAGCACCGCGCCAAGATCATCCACGGTCAGCCCCAGCGCCTGCCCCTGCGGGGTCAGCTCGAGCACGAGCTCGTCCTTGTCGTAGGAAAGGTTGTCCTCGACCGCCGAGACTTCCTGGTAGCGCAGCACGGCGGTCTTCAGATCTTCGGCGGCCCGTTTCAGCGTCGCCGCATCGGCGCCGTAGAACTGGACGTCGAGCGCGTCACCACCCGGTCCCGAGCGCCAGCCCCGGAAGCTGAGCACCTCGAGCATCGGCATCTGCGCGACCCGCTCCTGCAGGTCCGCGACGAACTGGAAGCTGGAATAGGGGCGGAAGTCGGGCTCGATCAGCTCGATCGAGATGGCGCCGAGCTGGTCCGGTTCCTTGTTCTCGGCCTCAGCCAGCTCGCGCCCGGAGTTACCGCCGATCTCGGCGATGACGTAGTCGAGCGGATTGCGGCCGAATTTCTCTTCGTACTCGCGGCCCAGATCCTCTGTGGCGCGCTGCAGCTCGCGCATCTGCGCGAGCGTATCGGCGCGCGTGGCCCCCGGCGCCATGGCGAAGTTTCCGCTGACCGAGGGCTGCTCGGGCGAGTTGAAGAAGCGCCAGACCACGTCGCCGCGGATGAAGCTCGCCGCCTGCGATGCAAGCAGGAGCACCGCCGCCGCAAGCACCACGTAACGGGCCGCGATCACCCCGGCCATGAACGGGCGGAACAGTGTCTCTCGGACCCAGCGGAAGCCACGGTTCACCATCCGCGAGGGCCAGTCGTACCAATGGTGCTCGGTCGATTTGGCGATGGCATGGGCCATGTGGTTGGGCAGGATCAGGAAGCACTCGACGAGGCTCGCGATCAGAACCACGATCACCGTGAAGGGGATGTCCGAGATCATCTGCCCGAAGCGCCCGCCGATGGCGGTCAGCCCGAAGAAGGCAATGACCGTGGTCAGCGTCGAGCTGAACACCGGCAGCGCCATGCGCCGGGCGGCGGTCTCGGCGGCCTCGACCGGCGACAGGCCGCGCCGGCGGTGCAGGTGGTCGGCATGCTCGCCCACTACGATGGCGTCGTCGACGACGATGCCAAGGGTGATGATCAGCGCAAAGAGCGAGATCATGTTGAGCGTCAACCCCGAGGCATACATCAGCGCGAGGGCCGCCAGCATCGCGGTTGGGATCCCCGCCGCCACCCAGAGCGCGGTGCGCGCGTTCAGGAAGAGAAACAGCAGGCACAGCACCAGCGCCAGCCCCGACAGCCCGTTGTGCAGCAAAAGGTCGAGCCGGTTGGTGATCGCCTCGGCGCGGGTGCGGATGAGATCGACGGTGGTGCCCTCGGGCAGCACCGACTGAAACTCGCGCGCCACCTCGGCCACCGCGGCCTGTATCTTGATCGCGTCGCCATCCGCCGAGCGATCGACCCGGACCGAGATCGCCGGATGGTCGCCGACGTAGTAGGCCCTTTGGCGGTCGATCCCCTCCTCGCGGAGCAGCGCCACGTCGCCGACTGTCAGTTTGGTGCCGTCAGGCTCGGATCGCAGCACGATGGCCGAGATGTCGCGCAGCGCGCGCTTCTCGACCCCGGCGCGGACCCGGGCATTGGCGCCGCTGACATCGCCCGCCGGCGCGGCATCCACCTCGGCAGAGATCGCCTCGGCGATCTGCTGCATGGTGATGTCGTAGCCGAGCAGGTTGGCGGTGGGCACCTCGACGATGATCTGCGGCGCGGCGACGCCGCGGATGGTGGTGCGGGTCACCCCCTCGGCGAAGAGCCGCACCACGAACTCGTCGGCAAAGCGCCCGAGCTGGTCCACCCCGACCGGCCCGGTGATCACCACATCGGTCACCCGGTCGCGCCATCCGCCCGAGGTCACCTGAGGGTCATCCGCCTGCTCGGGCAGGTTGTCGACGGAATCCACCGCCGTCTGCACGTCGTCGAGCGCCTTGGCCATGTTGTAATTGGGCTCGAACTCCAGCTCGATCCGCGCCGAGCCCTCGCGCGAGAGGCTCTCGGTCGCCACCACGCCCTCGACCGCCAGCAGCGTCGGCTCGAGCAGCTGCACGATGGCGTTGTCGATATCCTGCGCCCCGGCGCCGTCCCAGTTGACGCGCACGTCGATCTCATCCTCGATCACGTCGGGGAAGTACTGCGCGCGCATGTTGGGCACAGCGAGCAGCCCCGCACCGATGAGCAGCACCAGAAGCAGGTTGGCCACCGTGCGGTGGCGGGTGAAGTAGCTCAGCAGGCCGCTGGCGGTTCCGGGGATGTGCCGCATCGGGTCAGCCTCCCATCCGCGCTTCGAGCCGCTCGATCACATGGGCGGGAACCATCGCCTCGGAAAGTTGGGCGAGCAGGCGCTGCTTGGCCTCGGCGGGCATGCGGTCGTTGCCCTCGATGAAGGCGACGAGCCGCGCGCGGCGCTCTTCGGTCAGCTCGAGCATGGCGGCCTCGGCCTGAACGTCGGGGCCGGTTGGGCCGCTGCTGGCCTCGGTGTTGAGCGGGCGCACCTTGATCCCGGCGCCCAAAAGCGGCGTGCGCTCGGCAACGACCATCCGCCCGTCCAGCGCTGCCCGGACAAGCACCTCATCGCCCTGCCGGCGCAGCAGCTCGACCTGCACCGCTTCGAGCCGTTCGTCCGCGCCGAGCACCAGCACATCGCCCGCCGGTCCAAGCGCCGTGGCAGGCAGCAGCGCCACCTGCTCGAGCGGCGGCTCGGCGATCTTTACGGTGACGAAATCGCCGGGCTTGAAGCCGCGGGGCTCTTCCAATGCCGCAAAGAGCAGGCGACCGGTCTGCCCTTCGCCCACCGCCGCGCCCTCGCGGATCAGCGTGCCCGCGCTGCTCACCGAGGCGCCGTAGAAATCCAGCGTCACCGTCACCGGCAGCTCGCGCGGCTGGTCCGAGGCGTTGAGCAGCTGCAGGTACTGTTGGGTCGACACGCGGAAGGCAACTTCCAGCGCCGTGGGGTCGACCAGCGTGGCGAGCTGCTCGTTGGCCGAGATCCGGCGCCCGGCGACCACCGAGACATCCTCGAGCTGGGCGTCGAATTCGGCGCGGATTTCCGTCTCGTCGAGCCGCCGCTGCGCTTCGTCGAGCGCGATATGCGCACGGGTGAGCGCGGTGGTGCTCTGGTCGACCCGCGCCTCGCTCAGGGCCACGGCCTGCCGCCGGGTGACCACCGCCTGCCGTGCCGAAGAGGCCGAAAGCTCGGCCTCTTCCACAAGCGCCGAGGTGCCGACGCCGCGGGTCTGCAGATCGGCCTGACGTTGATAGGCCCGCTGGCGCAGCGCCGCTTGCTCCTCGGCGGCGGCCAGCGCGTCCTTCTCCAGCTCGACCGCGCGGATCGCTTCGCGGCGCTCGGCCTCGGCGTCCTGCAAGGCGCTCTGCGCCCGCTCCAGTTCGGCCTGCATGTCAGCCGGATCGATGCGCGCCAGAAGCGTGCCCGCGGCGACCCGCCCCCCCTCGACGAAGGCAGGCGCAAGGTCGATCAGCGTGCCGCCCACGGCGCTGCGCAGTTCAAGGCTCCGGCGGCTCTGGATTTCGCCAAAGGCGGTCATCTCGGGAACCACTGTCTCGAGCCGTACCGGCACGACGTTCACCGCGAACACCCTCTCGCGGGCCTGCGGGATCTGCGGCGTGTCTGCCAGACGGGTCTGCACCGCGTCGCGCACAAGGATCCCGGCCCAGGCCAGCAGGCCCAGCGTCAGCGAAAGAAGAAAGAGCCCGACTAGGCTCCGGCGAAGAAACCGCATGTGATCGTCCCGCGAAATGGAGGGGCGGCGCCCCTCTGTCTGGCTGCATTCAGCTTACGCCCGATGCCCGGCGCAATCCAAGTCGTCACGGTGATACGCGGGATCGTATCATTTCCGCCGTTTGTGTTCCTCAAGACGCGGAAAAATCTCGACGAAATTGCAGGGCATGTGCCGGTAGTCGAGCTGCCAGCGCAGGATCTCGTCCCAGGCGTCCTTGCAGGCGCCGGTGCTGCCCGGCAGCGCAAAGAGATAGGTGCCGCCCGCGACCCCGCCCGTGGCCCGCGACTGTACTGCCGAAGTGCCTATTTTCTTCATGGAAACCATGGTGAAGACGGTGCCGAAGGCCTCGATCTCCTTTTCGTAGACATCGCGGTGCGCCTCGACGGTCACGTCGCGCCCGGTGAGCCCGGTGCCGCCGGTGGAAATGATCACATCCACCTCTGGGCTGGCGATCCAGGCGCGAAGCTGGTCAGAAATGGCGGCGCGGTCATCCTTCACGATTGCGCGATCGGCCAGCAGGTGACCGGCATCGGTCAGCCTTTGCACCAGCGTGGTGCCCGAGCGGTCCTCATCCGGGCCGCGGGTGTCGCTCACGGTCAGCACCGCGATGCGGACAGGGATGAACTCTCGGGTTTCGTCGATGCGGCTCATGCAGGCTCCGTCAGGACTGGGATCACAGGGGTCTCGCCGTCAGCCATAGCGTCACGGGCAGGGCTCCGCCACAGGCAGACGCGGCACGGCGAAAATATGGGCGAAGCGGCGGGCTGCCGCATCGGTGGCAAGGCTGCGCGCAAAGCGCACCCAGTCGGCCTCGGTCTCTGGCTGCGGACAGGTGCCGCCCTGTGCCAGCCGCGCCTTGGCCAGCGTCGCAGCCAGCGCATCCTCGCGCTCGTCGTCCGAGAGCGGAGGATAAGTGTTCTCGGCGGCAAATCGCGCGGCGCGCAGGAGGAGCGTGGCCAGCCGGTCGCGCTCGGCTATGGACAGCAGATCGGGGCAGAGCTGCACGGCGGCCGTGATCTCGACCAGCCGTGCCAATGCGCAGCCGGCAGGGCCATGGCCGCTTTGATCCTCTGCGCGCACCCCTTCGCCGTCGCGGCGAGTGAGGATCACCGGGCCAGGCAGTTCGAGGATTTCGAGCCCCGGAGATGGCTCCTCGACCTCGGAGGCGTGAACGCGGAAAAGCGCGATGTAGTCGGGGCTGAAGCCATCGGCACGAGCCCCGGTTGCAAACGCAAGCAGCAACGCACAAACGGCCCCGGCACTGATGCGCCCGGCCCGCACCGGCCTCACCCCAGCGCCTTGAGCTTGGCCTGAAGCTCAAGCAAGTCGCCCCAGGCCTCGCGCTTCATGGCGGGCTGGCGCAGCAGGTAGGCCGGGTGGAACATCGGCATGGCGGGGCGGGCCTCAGCCTCGGTCCACTTGCCGCGCAGACGGGTTATGCCGCGTTTGCCGAGCAGCGCATCGCAGGAGATATTGCCCATGATCACCAGAAGGTCGGGATCGGCCAGCTCGACGTGCCGCGCCAGGAAGGGCTTCATCATCGCGATCTCTTCGGGGCGCGGGTCGCGGTTCTGAGGCGGCCGCCAAGGCAGCACGTTGGTGATGTAGACCGAGCTTGATCGGTCGAGGCCGATCGCCGCCAGCATCCGGTCGAGCAGTTGCCCGGCCCGCCCGACGAACGGCTTTCCCTGCAAGTCCTCTTCGCGGCCCGGCGCCTCGCCGACGATCATCACCCGCGCGCCGGGGACTCCGTCGGAGAAGACAAGGTTGCGCGCGCCGCGCTTCAGCTCGCAGTGCTCAAAGGCGTCCATCGCCGCGTGCAGCGCTTCGAGGCTGCCCGCGCCCTGTGCGGCCTCCGTCGCAAGTTGCACCGGGTCCGGCCCGGCGGGCGCGACCATAGGTGCGGGGGCCGCGCCGCGCTCGGGTTGCGGCGCGGCAGCAGGTTGCGCCCGCGCCGCCTGCTCCGCCGCTTCCAGCGCAAAGCGGTCAACAGGCGCTTCGCCGATCGCCTCGTCGGCGCCCAGCTCAAGCTGCCAGTCCAGCGCCGCGCGCGCCCAATGCCAATCCATGCCCGAATCCATATTCAGACACTACCCGAGCGCGTGGGCAGAGCAAATCTCCCCCAGGGGCATCTTTCGGAAAATCCTCGTGAAAGCCACGCGGGACAGATGCGCAGCCCTCAGGAGCGCGGCTTTTTGCGCGCGCGGATCAGCGTGTTATGGCTGATGATCTCGTAGCCCAGCCGTTCCACCAGCTCGCGGCGGAGCCGCTCGATCTCGGCGCTCTCGATCTCGATCACCTCGCCGGTGTCGACGTCGACAAGGTGATCGTGCTCGGCGGCGGGCGTGACCTCGAAGCGCGCCGACTCGTGCTCGAAGCTGAGCTTGCGGATCAGCCCCGCCTCCTCGAGTGCCGCCAGCGTCCTATACACCGTGGCAAAGGAGACCGAGCCATCGATCGCCTTGGTCCGCGCGAAAAGCTCGTCAGCGTTCGGATGGTCCTCGGACTCCATGAGCACGGACATCACGATCATGCGCTGCTGCGTCACGCGCAGCCCCGCATCGCGCAAGGCCTGGGCAAAATCGGTCGAGACCGCAGTCATGGGCAACTCCTGTTCAGGCCAGTTTGATATCCCCGGTCCGGCAACGAGGCAACCACGCCGCGGCGGGAAGGCGGCACTGCACACATAAATGAGAACGACTCTCATCTACCTTGACTTCTGCGAATGCCTCGCATTTACATTTCTTGAAACGCCCCGAGGAGACCCCATGCCCGCCAAATCTCTGCTGTCGACTGCCCTTGCTACCCTTGGCCTGCTCATCGCCCAGCCTGCCGAAGCAGCAGAGAAGATGAAGGTGGTCACCACGTTCACCGTGCTCGCGGACATGGCGGCACAGGTCGCCGGGGAGGCCGCCGAGGTGGTCTCGGTCACCAAGCCCGGCGCCGAGATCCACGGCTACCAGCCCACCCCGCGCGACATCGTGCGGGCGCAGGGGGCGGACCTGATCCTGTGGAACGGGCTGAACCTCGAACTGTGGTTCGAACAGTTCCTGTCAAACCTGCGGGATGTGCCCTCGGTGACCCTCTCCGACGGCATCGACCCGATCCCGATCTCGGCGGGGGCCTACCAGGGAAAACCCAATCCGCACGCCTGGATGGGGCTTGAGAACGCGCTGATCTACATCGACAATATCGAGCGCGCCTTCGCCGAGCACGACCCGGATAACGCCGCGACCTATGCCGCCAACGCCGAGGCCTACAAGGCCGAGCTTCGCGCCACGCTCGAACCTCTGCGCGCGCGCATCACCGCCATTCCCGAGGCGCAGCGCTGGCTGGTTACCTGCGAGGGCGCCTTCAGCTACCTCGCCCGCGATTTCGGAATGAAAGAGCTTTACCTCTGGCCGATGAACGCCGACCAGATGGGCACGCCGCAGCAGGTGCGGGCCGTGATCGACGGGGTCACCGACAACGACATCCCCGTGGTGTTCTGCGAGAGCACCGTCAGTACCCGCCCCGCCGAACAGGTGGCGCGTGAGACCGGCGCGGCCTATGGCGGCGTGCTCTACGTCGACAGCCTGTCGGAGCCGGACGGCGCGGTGCCGAGCTATCTCGACCTGCTCGCCGTCACCTCGCGCACCATTGCCGACGGACTCGAGGCGGGGCTCGAAACGCAGAAGGCCGGACGATGACCGCGTTGGAGGCCTCCGTGGCGGACACCGCCTCGATGGACGGCATCCGCGTCGAGGATGTCACCGTCACCTACCGCAACGGCCACACCGCCCTGCGCCGCGCCAGTTTCGAGATCCCGCGGGGTACGATCACCGCATTGGTCGGTGTCAACGGCGCGGGCAAATCGACGCTGTTCAAGGCGCTCATGGGCTTCGTGCCGGTGGCTCAGGGTTCGATCAGCCTGCTCGGCCAATCGGTGAAAGAGGCGCTGAAGCACAACCTCGTCGCCTATGTGCCACAGTCGGAAGAGGTCGACTGGTCTTTCCCGGTTCTGGTCGAGGATGTGGTGATGATGGGCCGCTATGGGCACATGGGCTTCCTGCGCCGCCCGGCAAAGGTCGATCACGTCGCCGTCGAAGCAGCGCTCGCCCGCGTCGGCATGACCGATTTCCGCCAGCGCCAGATCGGCGAGCTCTCGGGCGGTCAGAAAAAGCGCGTCTTCCTCGCCCGTGCATTGGCACAGGAGGGACAGGTGATCCTGCTCGACGAGCCCTTCACCGGCGTCGACGTGAAGACCGAGGAACAGATCATCGCCCTGCTTCGGGAACTCAAGAACGAAGGCCGGGTGATGCTTGTCTCGACCCACAACCTCGGCACGGTGCCCGAGTTCTGCGACCGCACGGTCCTGGTCAAGGGCACGGTTCTGGCTTATGGGCCGACCGAGACCACCTTCACCCGCGCCGCGCTGGAAGAGGCCTTCGGCGGGGTGCTGCGGCATTTCACCATCGAAGGGGCGGAGCTGCACGACGATGCCGACCCCCGCCGCCTGTCGATCCTCACCGACGACGAGCGCCCGCTGGTGCGCTACGGCGGCGAGACCCGCCGAGCGAAGCGGGAGGAGACGGAATGAGCCTGCTCGAGCCTTTCTCCTATGGCTACATGACCAACGCCATGTGGGTGTCGGCACTGGTTGGCGCGGTCTGCGCCTTCCTGTCGAGCTATCTGATGCTCAAGGGCTGGTCGCTGATCGGCGACGCGCTCTCGCACTCGGTCGTGCCGGGCGTCGCCGGGGCCTACATGCTCGGCCTGCCCTTCGCGCTCGGCGCCTTCATCTCGGGCGGACTGGCGGCGGCGGCGATGCTATTGCTCTCGGACCGCTCCGGACTGAAGAGCGACGTGATCATCGGGCTCATCTTCACCAGCTTCTTCGGGCTCGGCCTCTTCATGGCCTCGGTGAACCCCATGGCGATCTCGATCCAGACCATCACCATGGGGAACATTCTCGCCATCACCCCGGGAGATACGCTGCAGCTCGCGATCATCGGGTTTGTCTCACTGACGGTTCTGCTGGCCAAGTGGAAGGACTTGATGGTCGTCTTCTTCGACGAGGGCCACGCCCGCTCCATCGGGCTGCGGCCGGGGCTTCTGAAGGCGCTCTTCTTCACCCTGCTCTCGGCCTGCGTGGTTGCCGCGATGCAGACCGTCGGGGCCTTTCTGGTGATCGCCATGGTGGTCACCCCCGGCGCCACCGCCTACCTGCTCTGCGACCGCTTTCCCCGGCTCATCGCGACCTCGGTGGCGATCGGCACGGTGACCAGCTTCGCCGGCGCTTATCTCAGCTATTTCCTCGACGGGGCGACCGGCGGGATCATCGTGCTTCTGCAAACTGCAATCTTCCTGCTGACCTTCACCTTCGCGCCCAAGCACGGCCGGCTCGCCGCCCGCCGCAAGGCGAAGGCCGCGCTGGAGGAGGCGGCATGAGCGAGACCCTGCTCGCCCCCTTCCAGTTCCCCTTCATGCAGAATGCATTCCTGATCTGCGCCATCGTCGCCATTCCCACGGCGCTGCTCTCATGCTTCCTCGTGCTCAAGGGCTGGGCGCTCATGGGAGACGCGATCAGCCACGCCATCCTCCCGGGCGTGGTGCTGGCCTATATCCTCAACCTGCCGCTGATCCTCGGGGCCTTTGGGGCGGGCATGGTCACGGCGCTGGCCACGGGTTTTCTCGCGGGCAACAGCCGCGTCAAGCAGGACACGGTGATGGGCGTGGTCTTCTCGGGCATGTTCGCGCTCGGCATCGTGCTTTACACGCAGATCCACACCAATGTGCACCTCGACCACATCCTCTTTGGCAACATGCTGGGCGTGGGCAGGGAGGACCTCTGGACCGCCGGGCTGATTTCCCTGCTGGTGGCCGGCGCGCTCTTGCTGAAATGGAAGGACCTGCTGCTGCACGCCTTCGACCCGGCGCAGGCGCGGGCGAGCGGGCTGCCTGTGGGGCTGCTGCACTACGGGCTGCTGACGCTGATCTCGCTGACCATTGTGGCGACGCTCACCGCCACCGGGCTGATCCTTGCGGTGGGGCTGTTGATCGCGCCGGGGGCCATCGGCTTTCTGCTCGCGCGCAGCTTCGGGAAGATGATGCTGGCCGCCTGCGCCGCCTGTCTCTTGGCGATGCTGGCGGGAACCTACCTCAGCTTCTTCCTCGACAGCGCCCCTGCCCCCACGATCATCTTGATCCTGACGGCGATCTTCCTCTTGGCCTTGGTCCGGCGCGGGATCCTCACGCGCCGGGCCTCGGCTCAATTCTGATCGCCCGGGATCAGGGCTCGGGGAAGGCGATCTGCACCTTCATCGCGCGGCTCTTGTCGGCGGCAAGCTCGAAGGCCTCCTGCGCCTGCGCGACCGGCAGCACCCCGGTGAGGAGAGGCTTCACATCGAGCCGCCCGCTGTCGATCAGCCGCGCCGCCGTGGCGAACTCGGGATCGAAGCGGAAGCTGCCCATCAGCCGCAGCTCCTTGGCAACGATGACGGTCATCGGCAGCGGCGTCTCGGGCCCGAGGCCGACGGTCACCATGGCGCCGCGCGGGCGCAGGATCGAACAGCCCGCGACCACCGCCGCGGGGGCGCCCGAGCATTCGAAGAGCACATCCACCTGCCCCTTGCCGGCCTGCAGCGGCTCGAGCGCGCCCTCCTGCGCCGCAAGGTTGATCACCCGATCCGCGCCCATGATCCGCGCCACCTCCAGCGCCGCTGCGGAAATGTCGGTCGCCACGATCTCCTCGGCCCCCGCGAGCCGTGCCGCCGCGATTGTCAGGCAGCCAATGGGACCGCAGCCCGAGACCGCCACGCGCTTGCCGATCAGGCTGCCCGCCTGTGCCACCGCGTGCAGGCAGACCGCCAGCGGCTCCGACATGGCGGTAAGCGCGAGATCGGCCTTGCGCGAGAGCCGCACCGCCTGCCGGGCGGGCAGCGTCAGCTGGGCGCGGAAGAACCCCTGCTCGTGCGGGACGCGCATGGCGGACCCGGCAAAGCGCATGTCGAGGCAATGGTTGGCCATGCCGCGCAGGCAGTATTCGCACTCGTTGCAAGGGCGCGAGGGGTTGATCGCCACGCGGTCACCCTCCGACACCCCGCTGACCCCCGCGCCGAGATCGGTGACGATCCCCGAGACCTCGTGCCCCAGCGCCATGGGCTCGCGGATGCGGATCGTGCCGAAGCCACCGTGCAGGTAGTAATGCAGGTCCGAGCCGCAGATGCCGCCATGGCTGACCGCGATGCGCACCTCGCCGGGACCGGGCGCAGGGGCGCCCTGCAGGGTGTCAAGCCGCAGGTCCTTCAGGGCATGGATGACGACGGCCTCCATCAGCGGGTTCCTATGCTGGCGGGCATCGCGGGTCGGGTCATGGGGTTCTCCTTCTCGGCGCGTCCGGCGCCTTTCCTTGGCGACAAGCTAGACGGGCGACAGGAGAGGTTTCAAGGCGAAACGCAGTGTGCCGCGCCCGCAGGACGGGCACGGCGACACCGGCGCGCCGGCAAGCCCTCAGCGGGACGTCGCCTCTTCCATCCAGCCGAGGCGCATCTCCGGCACCGACTTCAGCAGCATGTCCGTATAGTCGTCGAAAGGCGGCGCCAGCACCTCGGACTTGGCGCCGTAGCGGACCAGCCTGCCGAGGTGCATGACGGCGATCGTGTCGGCAATGGCGCGGACCGTGGCGATGTCATGGGTGATGAAGAGATAGGAAACCTGCTCACGCGCCTGTAGATCGGCGAGCAGCTTGAGGATGCCTTCGGCGACCAGAGGATCGAGCGCGCTGGTCACCTCGTCGCAGATGATCAACCTCGGCTTGGCCGCCAGCGCGCGGGCGATGCAGACGCGCTGCTTCTGCCCCCCCGAAAGCTCGGCGGGATAGCGGTCGATGAAGTCCTCACCCAGCTCGATCTGATCGAGCAGTTCGATCACCCTGCGCCGCTGCTCGCGGCCCCTCATGCCGAAGTAGAAGCGCAGCGGCCGCCCGATGATCGTGCCCACTGTTTGGCGCGGGTTCATCGCGACATCGGCCATCTGGTAGACCATCTGCAGCTCGCGCAGGTCCTCGCGGGTGCGGCGCCTGCGCTCGGCGGGGAGCACGCGCCGGTCGAAAGTGATCTTGCCCGAGCCGGGCGGCAGCAGACCGGTGATAACCCGCGCCAGCGTCGACTTGCCCGAGCCGGACTCGCCGACGACGGCCAGCGTGGTTCCCGGCTGGATCGCCATATTGATGTCGCTGAGCACGTCGCGGTCCATGCCGCGATAGCGTGCGGTGAGCCCCTCGATCTCGAGCACCGGCGGCTGCTCGGTGATCTTCTCCTCGTGAACCTTGGCGGTGACCGAGACCAGCGCCTTGGTATAGTCCTCCTGCGGGGCGGTGATGATTTGCCTGGCTGTGCCGTATTCTACCGTCTTGCCCTGACGCAGCACCATGATGTCGTCCGCAATCTGCGCCACAACGGCGAGGTCATGGGTGATGTAGAGCGCCGCGACGCCCTGCTCGCGGATCGCCGTCTTGATCGCCGCCAGAACGCCGAGCTGGGTGGTCACGTCGAGCGCGGTGGTCGGCTCGTCGAAGATCACCAGATCGGGCTCGGGACAGAGCGCCATGGCCGTCATCGCGCGCTGCAGCTGCCCGCCGGAAACCTGGTGCGGATAACGGCGTCCGAAACTTTCCGGCTCGGGCAGGCCAAGCTTGCGGAAGAGCTCTACAGCGCGCGCCTCGGCGACGGCGCGGGTGGCCCGGCCATGGCTGACGCTGGCTTCGACCACTTGGTCCATCAGGCACTTGGCGGGGTTGAAGGCGGCGGCGGCAGATTGCGCGACATAGGTCACCTCGGCGCCGCGCAGGCTTCGCAGGGTGCGGCCCGAAGCCCCGCGGATCTCGCGCCCGTTGAGCACGATTTCCCCGCCGGTCAGCTCGATGCCGCCACGTCCGTAGCCCATGGCCGAAAGGCCGATGGTCGACTTGCCCGCCCCGGACTCACCTATGAGCCCCAGCACCTTGCCCTTTTCGAGCTCGAGCGAGACGCCGTCGACGATGGTGATGCGCCGTGGCGCCTCTCCCGGGGGCTGCGCCGTCGCCTCGATCTTGAGATTGTCGATGCGCAGAAGCGGGTCAGCCATTTCGGCCTCCTTTCAGCGAGGAGGTGCGGTCGAGCACCCAGTCGGCCACGAGGTTGACGCTGATCGCCAGCGCCGCGATCGCCACCGCGGGCAGAAGCGCCGCGGGAATGCCGTAGACGATACCGTCCTTGTTCTCCTTCACGATGCCGCCCCAGTCGGCGGCGGGCGGCTGCACTCCGAGCCCGAGGAACGACAGGGTCGACACGAAGAGCACCATGAAGATGAAGCGCATGCCCGCCTCGGCGACCAGCGGCGAGAGCGCGTTGGGGAGGATCTCGCGGAAGATCGTCCAGGCGCGCCCCTCGCCGCGCAGCTCGGCCGCCTCGACGTAGTCCATCACCGCGATGTCACTGGCAACGGCGCGGGACAGGCGGAAGACGCGGGTCGAGTCGAGCAGCCCCATCACGAGAATGAGCACGGGAATGGTGACAGGCATCACCGAGAGGACCACGAGCGCGAAGATCAGCGTCGGGATCGCCATGACCAGATCGACGAAGCGCGACAGCAGCTGGTCGACCCAGCCTCCGATGACCGCGGCGAACAGCCCGGCGATGGAACCGGTGACGAAACTGACCACGGTGGCCGCGCTGGCGACGAGGATGGTGGTCTGCCCGCCCCAGATCAGCCGCGACAGCAAATCGCGCCCGATGTTGTCGGTGCCGAGCAGGAAGGCGCCGGAGGCTGGCTCCCAGACGTCGCCGACAACCTCGCTGACGCCGTAGGGCGCGATAAGCGGGGCGGCGATGGCGCTGAAGAGGAAGAGCGCGGTGATGACAAGCCCGATCAGGGCGGGAATGGGAACACGGCTCATTTGGGGTGCCTCAGTCTTGGGTTCGCCAGGATCGACACGATGTCCGCGACCATGTTCAGGACGATGTAGACCGCCGCGAAAATAAGGCCGCAGGCTTGCACCACCGGCACGTCGCGCTTGGAGACGTGGTCGACGAGGTATTGGCCCATCCCGGGGTAGACGAAAACCACCTCGACCACGACGACGCCGACGACGAGATAGGCCATGTTGAGCATGACCACGTTGACGATCGGCGCAATGGAGTTCGGGAAGGCGTGGCGCCAGATCACCGCGGAGCGGCGGATCCCCTTCAACTCGGCGGTCTCGATATAGGCAGATTGCATGACGTTGAGCAGCGCCGCGCGGGTCATGCGCATCATGTGCGCCAGAACCACCATGACCAGCACCGCGACTGGCAGCGAGATGGCGTGCAGCTTCTCCAGAAGGCTCATGCGGTCGTTGAGCATAGCCACCGAGGGCGCCCATCCGAGTTGCACGGCGACATAGTACATCAAGATGTAGCTCATCATGAACTCCGGCACCGAGATCGCCGAGAGCGTCGCGGCCGAGATCAGCTTGTCCGGCCAGCGGCCGCGGTAGAGCACCGAGACCAGACCCAGGATGATCGCCAGCGGCACCGAGATCAGCGCGGCCCAGGAGGCAAGGAAGAGCGTGTTGCCCAGCCGTTCCGAGATCGCGCCGGCGATGTCGCGGCCATTGCTGAGCGAGGTGCCGAGATCGCCGTGCAGGATCCCTGCGAGCCACGTGACGTAGCGCTGGGTGGCGGGCACGTTGAGCCCCAGTTCCTCGCGCAGGTTGGCAAGGGATTCCGGCGTGGCGGTCTGGCCGAGGATCGCCTGCGCGACATCCCCGGGGAGGATTTGCGTGCCGAGGAAGATCATGATCGACACGAGGAATATGAGCAGCAGACCCAGCGCGATACGCTGGGCCACAAGTTTAGCGATGTAGGCGTTCATGCGGGCGGCCTCAGGCCAGCCAGCACTTGTGCGGGGCCAGCCCGTTCATGAGTTCCAGAACGCCGCTCTCTTCCCAACCCCGGATCTGGTCGCTCACGCCCTCGATGAAGTCGTTGAACATTGGGCAGATGAGCCCGCCCTCATCGGCCAGGATATCGGCCATCTCACGGTAGAGCTGCCTGCGCTTGTCCTGATCCAGTTCGCCGCGGGCGGCGATCAGCTTGGCATCGAAGTCGGCATTGTCGAAGCGGGTGTCGTTCCAGTCAGCGGTCGACAGGTAGGCCGTGGCGTACATCTGGTCCTGCACAGGGCGGCCGGACCAGTAGGATGCGCAGAAGGGCTCGACATTCCACACGTCCGACCAGTAGCCGTCATCGGGCTCGCGGCTGATCTCGAGCGGGATGCCGCAGGCGCGCGCGCTTTCCTGGAACAGCTGCGCCGCGTCGACCGCGCCCGGGAAGGCGCCGTCAGCGGTGCGCAGGATGATCGGGCTGCCGTCGTGACCGGACTTGTCGTAGTATTCCTTGGCCTTCTCGGGATCATAGGTGCGCTGCGGGCGGGTGTCGTCGAACAGCGGGTAGGACGAGTTGATCGGGATGTCGTTGCCGACCGTGCCGTAGCCCTGCAGGATCTTGTCGACCATCTCCTCGCGGTTGATGGCGTATTTCAGGGCCATGCGCAGGTCGGCATTGTCGAAGGGCGCGGTGTCGCAATGCATGATGAAGACATAGTGCCCGCGACCCGCCACGCTCTTCACCTCGAGACCCGGCGCGCGTCCGAGCAGCCCGGCCACCTTCGGCGCGACCTGGTTGATGATGTGCACCTGGCCTGACTGCAGCGCGGCGTTGCGCGCGGTGCCGTCGTTGATCACGGCAAATTCGACGCCGTCGAAATGGCCGCGGCTCTCGTCCCAATAGTCCGCGAACTTTTCGAAGGTGTAGCGCACGCCCGGCTCGGCCTCGACCACGCGGTAGGGTCCGGTGCCGATGCCCGCGGCGGGGTTGTCGCGGCCGCCGTTCGGCTGGATCACCAGGTGATAGTCCGACATCAGGTAAGGCAGGTCGGCGTTGGCATCGGCCAGTTCGACGATGAAGTTACCTTCCTCGACGCGCATGCCGGTGATGCCCTTCATGATGCCGAGCGCACCGGACTGCGAGTCCTCGTCCGAATGGCGGCGCATGGTTTCCAGCACGTCCTCGGCGGTCAGATCGGAGCCGTCGTGGAATTTGACGCCCTCGCGGATCGCGAAGGTCCAGGTCTTGGCGTCGGGGCTCGAGCTCACATCCGTCGCGAGACGCATGTCCAGCGAGCCGTCCGGGTTCACGTCGAGCAGGGTCTCGCCAAAGGTCCGGGTGACGTTGAAGGCCACCTGTGCCAGCGCCATCGCCGGATCGAGAGATTCCGTGCTCTCGCCGCCGCCCAGGCCCATTTTCAGGATGCCGCCCTTGACCGGCTCCTGCGCCAGCGCGGCGCTGAACGGGACGCTGCCCCCGATCAAAGCGCCAAGGCCGAGCACAGAGGCCCGGCCCAGCAGAGTGCGGCGCGAAAGTCCCTTGCGGGCGAAGCGCTGGTAGGTCGATGTCTTGGTCTGGTCGGTCATCATGTACCCCTGTTTCTTGCTTTCAGTTTTTATTGCGGACCCGTCTCCGGGAGGGGGCCCGTCGTTTCCGTTTGGTCGCTTCCTAATACCAATCCCCGGATTTCTCAACTTATCCGCCGGACGGGCGCTCTCCGACGAACCGTCCGGCCCCCGTGCTCTCGATCTGCGCATGTTTTTCCGCCAAGGCGGCCAGCGCCTCTGCGACGGGTTGAGCCGGCAGGCTTGAACGCCGCGTGGAGAGATCCGTGTGCAGCAATAGCACCTCGATCGTGGCCGCGAGCGCGTCATCCCCGCGCCAGAGCCGGTGGAAGAGATGCATCTTCTTGCCCGTGCCCTGCAGGATCTGCGTGGTGACGGTGATCCGCTCGCCCGCGCGCACCTCCTCCAAGTAGCGGATGTGGCTCTCGACGGTGAAATAGCTGCGGCCTGCGCTGATATAGTCGGCGCCAGCCCCCACCATCTCCATCAGCCGGTCCGTCGCAAGCGAGGCGGCCTCGAGATAGTGGGTCTCATTCATGTGCCCGTTGTAGTCGGTCCAGCAGGCAGGCACCTGCCGCCGAGCGGTGACCGGCAGGCCGTCCTTGGTGCCGGTTTGCCCGATATTGGTTTGCCCGAGCGCCGCCTCGTGGCTGGTGACCACGCCCCCCGCCCCGGAACCGCTGCGCTTCAGCGCCCGCAGCATGCCGACGATATTGTCGTCGCGCAGCCGCTCGAGCTGGCGGATCGACATGTGCCCGGATTGCGCGTCCGACTGGCCCGCGATGAGATCGACCAGCTCGGGGGTGAACTCCGGCACGTCCATCAGCTTGGTCCAGGGCCAGGAAAGCGCCGGGCCGAACTGGGCCATGAAGTGCTTCATCCCCGCCTCGCCTCCGGCGACGCGGTAGGTCTCGAATAGGCCCATCTGCGCCCAGCGGATGCCAAAGGCCATGCGGATGGCCTCGTCGATCTCCTCGGTGGTCGCAACCCCGTCTTTCACCAGCCACAGGCTCTCGCGCCAGACAGCCTCGAGCAGGCGGTCGGCAATATGGGCGTCGATCTCCTTGCGCAGGATCAGAGGGAACATGCCGACCGAGCGCAGGATCTCGGTGGCGGGACCGATGCGCTCGGGCAGGCCGACCAGCTCGACCAGCGGCAGGAGGTAGACCGGGTTGAACGGGTGAGCGACGATGGCGCGCGCCCCTTCCGCATTCAGTTCTGAGGGCTTGAAGCCCGAGGTCGAGGAACCGATCACCGCAGTTTCCGGCGCCAAATCCGAGAGCGCCCCCAGGACCTTGTGCTTGAGGGCGAGCTGTTCGGGCACGCTCTCCTGCACCCAGTCCACCCCGGCCACCGCATCGGCCATGTCGCCATAGAAGGTCAGCGCGCCTTCCTCCGGCAGCGCTCGGTCGTAGAGCCCGGGCAGCGCGCGGCGGGCGTTGGCAATCACCTCGGAGAGCTTGCGTTCGGCCTCGGGGTCGGGATCGAAGACGTTCACGTTCCAGCCATTGAGCAGGAAGCGCGCGGCCCAACCGCCGCCGATGACCCCTCCGCCGACGATGGCGGCGGTCTTCCGGGCCGGGCTCATGCCATCACCTTCGGCGCGCGCTTCACCAGGCCGAGCCGGGCGCGGACCTCCTCAGGGCCGACCACACGCGCGCCCATGTTCTCGATGATCGAGGCCGCGCGCTCCACGAGCTGCGCGTTGGTCGCGAGTTGGCCCTTGCCGAGCCAGAGGTTGTCCTCGAGCCCGACACGGACGTTGCCGCCCGCCAGCACCGAGGCCGCGACAAACGGCATCTGGTCCCGACCGAGGCTGAAGGCCGACCAAGTCCACTCCTCGGGCACCGCGTTCACCATGGCCATGAAGGTGTTGAGATCGTTCGGTGCGCCCCAAGGCACCCCCATGCAGAGCTGCACCAGCGCGGGGCTGGTCAACACGCCCTCGGCGACAAGTTGCTTGGCGAACCACAGATGGCCGGTGTCGAAGGCCTCGATCTCGGGCTTGACGCCGAGCGCGGTCATCATGCCGCCCATGGCGCGCAGCATGCCCGGCGTGTTGGTCATCACGTAATCGGCCTCGGCGAAGTTCATGGTGCCGCAGTCGAGGGTGCAGATCTCCGGCAGGCATTGCGCGACGTGCGCCAAGCGCTCACTGGCGCCGACCATGTCGGTGCCGATGGCCTTGACCGGAAAGGGCGCCTCGGTCGAGCCGAAGACGATGTCGCCGCCCATGCCGGCGGTGAGGTTCAGCACCACGTCCACCTCGGCGTCACGGATGCGCTCGGTGACCTCGCGGTAGAGCGCCGGATCGCGCGCGGGCGCGCCGGTCTCGGGGTCGCGCACATGGCAATGCACCACTGCGGCACCGGCCTTCGCGGCGTCGATCGCGCTGCTGGCGATCTGCTCGGGGCTGCGCGGCACATGCGGCGAGCGGTCCTGCGTGCCGCCAGAGCCGGTCACCGCACAAGTGATGAAGACCTCTTTGTTCATCGTAAGAGGCATGAAGAACTCCTGATATTCCTGCGGCGGCAGCCAGGTCATCGCCCTTTCAAAAGGGGCGGAACGCCTCGTGATCGGGCGCACATCCGACTGCCAATCGCGCGAAGAATACCTCGGGACTCCCCGGCAAAATGTACCTATTGTGACAAAATATGTTCCAAATATGCCTTCAGCGATGAAAAGCGTCACCCTCCTGCTCTACGACGGCTTCTCCAACATGGTGCTGTCGTGCCTTCTGGAGCCGCTGCGAGCCGTCCGTGACCAGGGTGCGGGCGGGCTGTCATGGCAGATCGTCACGCCCGATGACGGGCCGGCGCGCAGTTCGAGCGGGTTGAACATCTCTCCAGATGCGGCCATTGCCGACTGCGACCGCTGCGATTTGCTGATCGTGGTCAGCGGCTACGGCTACCGTGAGCATGCGCGGCCCGAGCGCCTGGCGCCGCTGCGCCGGATGACCCGCGGCGCGCGGGCCATCGTCGGAGCCGACACCGGCAGCTGGCTGCTGGCCGCGGCCGGCCTGCTCGATGATCAGGGCGCCACAATCCACTGGGCGGTCCTCGCCGAGTTCGCCGAGGCCTTCCCGAAGATCCAGCCGAGCGATGCGCGTTTCGTGCGGGGGCCGCGGGTCTCGACCTGTGGCGGCGCCTCGACTGCGCTCGAGCTGATGCTTGCGATCATTTCCGAGCAGTTCGGCCCGGCGGATGCCTTCCTCGTCTCGACCATGTTCGTGCATGACGCCGAGCGCCAGCAGCGCAGCGGGCGCGGCGCGAACTGGCTGGTGGGCAAGGGCACTGCGCGGCTTCGCAAGATCGTCAACCTGATGGTCGAGACCACCGAAAACCCCCTGCCCCTCGAGGATCTGGCGCAGCGCGCCGGGCTGACCCGCCGGACCCTCAACCGCCTCTTCCAGGCGGAACTGGCGATGTCGCCGGGGCGCTACTACCAGCTCATGCGGCTGAGCCACGCCCGCGAGCTGGCTTCAGGGACCGACTACGACCTGCGCGAGATCGCCCTGCGCTGCGGCTATTCCAATGCCTCGGCGCTGAGCAAGGCCTTCCGGCTGGCCTTCGGCCACCCGATCCGCAAGGCGCGCGCGCCCCGTCCGCGTCAGCGCGAGAGCTGAACCAACGCATACACGATCTGCGAAAAGCTGGTCCGCGCACGATCATTCACATCGCGCGCGCGCAGCCAGCCATGCACGAGCCCGGCGTGGCTCTGCAGATGCACCTCGGCTCCCGCCTCCCGAGCCGCCTTGGCATAGCGCAGCGCATCATCGTGCAGCGGATCGCATTCGGCCGGGAACAGCCATGTCGGCGGCAGCGTTGAGAGCGCCCCCTTCGCCGGGACGAGGCGCGGGTCCTCGGGATCGCCGCCAAGGACCTCTCGGTAGGTGCCAAGATCACGTGTGCTCAGCAGCGGCGCCTCGGCGTGCTGCACACAGCTGCCAGCCTCGTGCGGGAAGCCAAGACCGGGGTAGATCAGAACCTGCCCACGCAGCCCGAGGTCCGCGCGCGTGCCGCTGACCGCGGCGCAAAGCGAGGCCCCGGCGCTGTCACCGCAGAGGATCACCGGCCCCGCCGCGCAACAGGCCTCGACGACGCCGACCAGATCCTCATGGGCGGCCAGCCCCGGGTGCTCCGGCGCCAGCCGGTAGTCGACCGAGACCACCCGGCAGCCGGACCGCTGCGCCAGCTCGGCACAGACATCATCGTGGCTCTCGAGCCCGCCCAGCACGAAGCCGCCGCCATGCGCGTAGATCACCGTCACCGGCGACACCTCGCCATAGAGCCGCACCGGCACGCCCCTGATGTCACGGTCCGCCACGGAAAGTCCCTCTGGTCGCCCCCGGTGGAAATGCGCCGCCATCCGGTCGTAGACCGCGCGCTGCCTCGGCCAGTCGCGGGGGTCCAGATCCTCCGGGTAGAAGGCGAGGGTCTCGTCGACGAAGGCGATGATCTCGGGCGACAGGTAGCTGCGGTAGTCCATGGGGTCTTCCTCTCTCTGGCGGTCTCCCGGCCCGGCGTCCGGGGCGCGCAAGGGCCCTAGCCGATCTTCCGCCCGCTGCAAACCCGCGCGCGACGCGGCGCCGCAACACCTGCGCGATTGCCGTGCGCCGCTCTGGCCTCTGCTTCAGAGGCGTGCGAGGAACCCGGGCTGGTGCCTCGCGCCGGGCGCAGAGGCCGCGCCGGGCGGGCACCGGGGCACAGACCTAGACAGCAGGAGCAGGTGGGATCATGGCAGTGAGAACGGCAATCATCGGGCTGGGGATCATGGGGCGGCGGATGCTGGAGCATATGCAACTCCATGCGGGCTACTCCGTCGTGGCGATGTGGGACCCCTCAGCCAAAGGTTGCGCCGCGGCGCAGGCGCTCGCGCCGGAGATCCCCGTTGCGGCCAGCGCGGCCGAGGCCATCGCCGCCGCCGATCTGGTCTACCTCGCCTGCCCGCCAGAGCCGCGCATGGCCTACGCGCTCGACGCGGCTGCCGCGGGCAAGGCGGTCTTCCTCGAAAAGCCGCTCGGCGTCGATCTCACCGCGAGCGAGGAGTTGGTGGCCAGTCTGCGTGCCAGCGGTGTGCCCGCAGCGGTCAACTTCACTCAGGCCGCCGGCGCTGCTCTGAGCAACATCACCGCCGCGGCGCGCTCGGGCGCGATGGGCGATCTCGCGGGCGTCGACATGGTGGTCACCTATGCCGCCTGGCCGCGCGCCTGGCAGCAGGCCGCCGACTGGCTGCGTTTCCGCGCCGAGGGCGGCATGACGCGTGAAGTGCTTTCGCATTTCCTGTTCTTCAGCCAGCGCATCCTCGGCCCGCTCTCGGTGGTCTGGGCGCGCCCCTCCTACCCCTCCGATCCGGCGCTCTGCGAAACAGCCCTGCTCGCCCGCCTCGAGACCGGGGCCGGCGTGCCGGTCTCGATCCTCGCCAGCACCGGCGGCGCCCAGGAAGACCGGCAGGAATTCACCGTGAAGGGCAGCAAGGCCAGCCACCGGGTCACCAACTTCTCGGACGAGGCGGTCTCGACCGGCGGCGCCTTTGTCACCGTTCCCTCGGCCGCAGGCGAGCCGCGAGCCGTCGCGCTGCGCGCCCAGCTCGACGACATGCTGCTCTGCGTCGCCGGCAAACCGCACCGTCTTGCCACCCCGCAGGAGGCGCTTGACGTGCAGCGGCTCGTCGAGGAGATGCTGCGCGGCACGCCCTGAAACAACAACAGGCCCCGCAGTGCGCGGGGCCTTCCTCAGATCTACCGTACTTTTCGCGCGACGAGCCCCCCCGGGTCGGGCCGTCTCAGAACCCGATGGTGCGCAGCAACAGGAAGCAGGCCGCCGAGAGCAGCGCCGCCGCAGGAACCGTGATCACCCAGGCCGCGACGATCGTCATGAAATGCGACCGGCGCACCAGCTTGCGGCGGGCGCGCTCCTGGCGCGGCAGGCTCTCGGGCGCGAGGTCGCGGTGGTACCGGCGGGCGCGGCGCTCGACGTACCACTCGCGGAAGAAACCGACCCCGAAGACACCGCCAACGGCGATATGGGTCGAGCTGACCGGAAGGCCGAGCCAAGAGGCCGCGATCACCGTCACCGCCGCCGAAAGCGCGACGCAATAGGCGCGCATCGGGTTAAGCTTGGTGATCTGGTTGCCCACCATGCCGATCAGCTTCGGGCCGAAGAGCACGAGGCCGAAGGAAATGCCGAGCGCCCCGATCACCATGACCCAGAGCGGGATCGCCACCTGCCCCGCGACGCTGGCGGACTGCTGCACGTAGACGATGGCCGCCAGCGGGCCGACCGCATTGGCCACGTCATTCGCGCCATGAGCGAAGGACAGCAGCGCCGCCGAGACCACCAACGGCAGTCGGAACAGCGTCTTGAGCGAGCGGGCGCGGTTCTCGAGCCCCTTCGACTGGTGGCGGATGAAGGGCACCGAAATCAGGCCGACGCCCACCCCCGTCGCCGCGCCGATCGCCAAGGCCGTCGGGAAGTCGATGGAAACGATCTTCTTGAGCCCTTTGAGCGCAAGATAGGTCGAGAAGGCCGCCGCCATGATCCCGATCAGCACCGGCACCCAGGTGCGGGCCGCCGCGATCTTGTCCTCGACGTAGATCACCCGCCATTTGATGAAAGCCAGCATGCCTGCCGCGATGATCCCGCCGAGCAGCGGCGAGATCACCCAGCTCGCGGCGATGGCGCTCATCGTCGACCAGTTCACCGAGCCAAGCCCCGCGGCCATGATGCCGGCGCCCATCACCCCGCCGACCACCGAGTGGGTCGTCGAGACCGGCGCGCCAATCCATGTCGCGATGTTCACCCAGATCGACGCCGCAAGCAGCGCCGCCATCATCGCCCGCACGAAGATCGCCGTGTCGGCAAGCCCAGCCGGGTCGATGATCCCCTTCGAGATGGTCGAGACCACGTCGCCGCCCGCGATCAGCGCGCCTGCGGTCTCGAAGATCGCCGCGATGGCGATGGCCCCGAGGAGCGAGAGTGCCTTGGCCCCCACCGCCGGGCCCATGTTGTTGGCCACGTCGTTGGCGCCGATGTTCAGCGCCATGTAGGCGCCGAAGGCGGCGGCCACGACCACCGCGAGACTCTGCGTCGCTCCGCCTGTGAGGATCGCGGCGGCCACCGCCGCGAGCGAGACGAAGACCAGGCTGATCCCCACGCCGACCAGCGGTCGCGAGGCATGCATGGTGGCCTCTTCAAGACGCGCGAGACGGTTCAGGTCCTTGTCGAGCGTCTTCCACTGAGGCGTGGTGTGTTCGGTCACGTTGAATGTCCTTGAATCCAGGGGGCCGGCGGGACCCTGCGGGGCTCAGCCTTGCCGTGCCGCCGAGACCAGCGCCGGGAAGTCCGCGAGGATGGATTTGAGTTGCTCTTCCTCGACCGCCTGGGCCGCGGCGTCGGGCGACATCCAGCGGCGCTCGCGGTCGGCCATTTCGGGGAAGGCGTCCAGCAGCTTCTCGACCGCCACCGCGTAGACGTCGACGTCGGTGGTGACCGGAAGCAGGCCGTTTACGATCTTGCTGTAGCGGTATTGCCCGATGCGAAAAGGACGTGAGCCCGAGTGTTTCACCCCCGCTTCTTCCCAGGCTTCCTGCAGTGCAGTGCCCGCGCCGTCGGTGCCGCGCACCGGCCAGCCCTTGGGCAGGATCCAGCGTTTCGTCGTGCGCGAGGTGATCATGAGCACCTCCGGCCGACCATCTTCTACACGATGGCAGAGCGCCGCGATCTGAACGCGGTTGGGGCGGCCCAGGAGCGGGGCAATATAGCTGTTCCAGACTTGGGCAAACATCGGCTCACCTATTGAGATCGAGGCGGACCGGCTGCTCCTAGCGCAATGCGCGCGGTTTCTCAAGGCGGGAGGCCCCCTGCAGACGAAAGGATGCCCTGCACGTGGCGTCACGCACGCGCCGCTCGCGCGTCAGCGGGTCCAGCGCAACTCTCCGGGCGGGCGCGTAAAAATGCGCTCTGGCCGTGCCTTTGGCCCATCCGGCCAGAGGGGCCAAGGTCTCCGCCGCTGGGACGTAGTGGCATCGCCAGCTCGAGTGCAGGACTATCGTCCCTATATCAATGAGGTGGTCCGCGATCCGCCGTTGGACCGCGGAGCAAAATTCGGGATTTTCGGCAAAGCCTCGAGGGCGCCCCGCAAGGGCGGTGTTGCGGATGGTTTCGAGCTGGGTTACTCACGCTCCGACGGGTCATTAGCTCAGTTGGATAGAGCAACCGCCTTCTAAGCGGTCGGTCGAGGGTTCGAATCCTTCATGGCCCGCCATCTTTGCCGAAATACGCCGATGGCCCCCGAACCGGCCCACTGCGCGTCGCGTCCCGCGACGGAGCTTCGGGCTCACCTGTTCCCGAGCGTGCGAGTGGCCTATTTAGAGGCCGCGTCAGGGCTCTGCTTGTAGAAGCGCCGGATCGCCAGATGCGAAGAGCGGATGTCCAGATTTACCGCCCACCTCGCCGCCTCGCCGTCACGCTGCGCCACGGCGTCGATCGCATCGTCGTGAATGCGCACGCCGATCCGGAACAACCGCGCGAACAACGCCTTGTCCCGCCGCGCAGAGGCAACGATTGGCCCGGTGCGCAGCCAGAGCGTCGAGATGATGTCGAGCAGCTGCGGGTAGCCCGCGCCGCCGTAGAGCTCGAAGTGGAACGCCTGATTTCCCGCCAGCGCCGCCTCGAAATCTCCGGCCTCAACCGCTTCGCTCATGGCGTCGTTGTGGCGCCGCAGCTCGCCGATCAGCGTCGGAGTCCGCCGGGCACGCGCAGCGCGTTCGGCGGCATAGCCCTCGAGTTGCATGCGGATGCGGATGTAATTCTCATGCTCGGTGGCGAGATAGGGCGCGACGCGCAGCGTCCGCGGCCCAGACTGCTCGATGGCCCGCTCGGCGATCAGCCGCGCCACGGCCTCGCGCACGGGCATGGGACTGGTGCCGAGCACCTCTGCAAGCCCGCGGATGGTCACCTGCTCGCCCGGAAGGAACTCGCCCTTGAGCAGCCCGAGCCGAATGCTCTGGTAGACCCTTTCCTGGATCGTGGTGACATCCACGGGCGCCAGCGTGCGCGATCGCGGCTTCGTGGGATCGAGACTGTTCACGTGCTCCGGGCCTCGCTTGGCTTGTTCGAAGGATGATCCCGCGTCCGTCGCAGGGACAGCGCGCGGTCCGTCGTGGCGCCGCGGTGTTGGGCCTTTAGCAGCCAATTTCGCGTCATTCTATGTCCAAGTCACAACATAAGGCAACCGCGTCCCCGCAAACACCCCCACCTTACAGATATGAGATCACATATCTTATATCTTTACCGCCCAAGAATTCTGTGGTTAGGATACGCCCGTGCCAGAGGAGAGCGCAGCACGGCCCGACATCAGGGGCGCGGCGCGCTGGCATGGAAAAACACCTGGGAGGAGAACCAGCTTGACACGTCTTGCCTTGATCGCGGCCACGTCCGCACTGGCCCTGGGCGCAACCGCGCTGCACGCCGAGCCGCTGAAGATCGGAATCATCGAAAGCCTTTCGGGCGCCCAGACCTCGACAGGCCGACTCTATGCCGACGCCGTCGCCTATGGGGTCGCGCAGATCAACGACGCCGGCGGCTTCAACGGCGAACCGGTTGAAGTCATCGAGTACGACAACGCCGGCGGCGCACCGGACGCGGCGACCAAGTTCCGCCAGGCCGTGGCGGATGGGGTGGACATCATCTTCCAGGGCGCCTCGTCGGCAATCGCGGGCCAGCTCACCGAGGACGTGCGCAAGCACAACCTGCGCAACCCCGGCAAGGAGGTGATGTTCATCAACCTCGGCGGCGAGGCGATGGAGCTGACCGGTGACAAGTGCCAGTTCTACCACTTCCGCTTCACCACAACTGCGCCGATGCGGGTCAACGCGCTGGTCAGCGCGATGAAGGAAGCCGGCGATCTCGGCACCAAGGTCTATTCGATCAACCAGAACTACTCCTGGGGCCAGGACATGCAGTCGGCGGTCGAAACCGCGGCGGCGGGCGGCGATTTCGAAATCGTCGACGAAGTCCTGCACGACGTGAACAAGATCCAGGACTTCGCGCCCTTCGTCGCGCGCCTGAAGTCCGCCGCGCCCGACACGGTCTTCACCGGCAACTGGTCGAACGACCTGCTGCTGCTGATGAAGGCGGCGGGCGACGCGGGTCTCGACGTGACCTTCGCGACCGCCTACCTCGACCAGCCGGGCAACATCGCCAACGCCGGCGAGACGGCGCTCGGGCATTACATCGCCAACAACTACGACAATGCCGCCACCGATGGCGAATTCGCCGAAGCCTACAAGGCGTCGACCGGCCACTACCCGACCTTCGTCGAAGGCCACACCGCCTTTGCCGTCGGCGCGCTGCACCAGGCGCTCGACACGCTCGACTTCGGCGGCGACGCCATCGATGTGACCAAGATCGCGCTGGCGCTCGAGGACACCACCTACGAGACGCCGGTCGGCCCGATCTCGGTGCGCAAGGAAGATCACCAGACCATCCGTCCCGTGGTTGTCTCCAAGGTCGTGAAAAACGCCAAGTACCCCGCCGACGACACCGACATGGGCTTCGAGACCGTCGGGGTCGTGCCGGGCGAGACAGCGATCTACCCGGTGCAGGACAGCTGCAAGATGGTGCGCCCGGGCGAATGAGCCCCGCACCCTGAGAGCACCGGCCGGCGAGCCTCGCCGGCCGGCCCTGTCCCTCGGCCCCAATCGGAAGTGCAATGGAATTTGCGATCATCTCCACGCTGAACGGCGTGACCTACGGCCTGTTGCTGTTCATGGTCTCCGCCGGTCTCACGCTCATTTTCGGCATGATGGGCGTGCTGAACTTCGCGCATGCCTCCTTTTACATGCTGGGCGCCTATGTCGCCTACGCCGTCTCGTCGATCTTCGGTTTCTGGACCGGGCTGATCGTCGCCCCCATCGTGGTCGGCCTCGTCGGAATGGCGGTCGAGCGGTTCCTGCTGCCAAGGGTGCACGCCCACGGCCACGCGCATGAACTGCTGCTGACCTTCGGTCTCGCGCTGATCATCGAGGAGCTGATCAAGCTGTTCTTCGGCGACTTCCCGGTGAACTACCAGATGCCCGGCGAGCTGCGTTTCTCGGCTTTCCACATCTTCGGCACCGACTACCCGTTCTACCGCCTGTTCATCGGCGGGATCGCGGTCGTGATGTTCTCGGCGCTGTGGCTGCTGCTGACCCGGACCCGCACCGGCATCGTCGTGCGCGCCGCCGAGCGTCTGCCCGCCATGGCCGAGGCACTGGGGCACAATATCCCGTTGGTCTTCATGTTCGTCTTCGGCACCGGCGCGGCGCTGGCCGGGCTTGCCGGGGCGGTGGCCGGAGCCTTCTACCCGACCAACCCGAACATGGGGCTGGAACTGGGGGTGATCGTCTTCGTGGTGGTCGTGGTCGGCGGGCTCGGCTCGCTCAAGGGCTCGCTGGTTGCCTCGCTGATGATCGGCCTCTTCTCGTCCTTCGCGGTGGGGCTTGACTGGTCGCTGGCAAACCTGCTGAGCCTGATCGGCCTCGGAGACTGGGCGCGCTCGGTCGGCGGTCTGCTGACGCTCGAGCTGTCCTCGGTCAGCGCCACCATTCCATTCGCCCTGATGCTGATCATCCTGCTGGTACGCCCTGCGGGTCTCATGGGGGAGCGTAACTGACATGCCGAACCTTCGCACTATCCTCGTCCTCACCGCGCTCCTCGCGCTGCTGATCGCCGTACCGCCCTTTCTGGGCCTCGGATGGCAAAACGCGCTGGTGAACGTGCTCATCGCGAGCCTCTTCGCGCTTGCCTTCAACCTTCTCATCGGACAGGCCGGGCTGCTGTCCTTCGGCCACGCCGCCTATTTCGGGATCGGCGCATTTGCCGCGCTGCACTTGATGCTCGCGGTCGAGGACGGCCTGCCCTTCCCGACGCCGCTGCTGCCGCTCGCGGGCGCTGCCGCCGGGCTGCTGGTCGGCCTCGTGGCGGGCTACTTCGCCACCATGCGCTCGGGCGTCTACTTTGCACTGGTGACGCTGGCCATCGCCGAGCTCTTCCATTCGTTGGCACCGCGCCTCGAGGGACTCTTCGGCGGTGAATCGGGCGTGTCGTCCATGCGCATGCCCTGGCTGGGCTTCACCTTCGGCTCCATGCTCGAGGTCTACTACATGACCTTGGCCTGGGCGGTAATCTGCGGTCTCGGGCTCTGGGCCTACACCCGCACCCCATTTGGACGGCTGACGCTGGCGCTGCGCGACAACGAGCAGCGCGTGCGTTTCCTCGGCTACAACGCCCATGCCTCGAAGGTGATCATCTTCGCCGTCTCGGCGATGTTCACAGGCGTTGCAGGCGCACTGCAGGCGATCTCCAACGAAACTGCGAACTACTCGCTCTTCGGCAGCATCGTGTCTTCGCAGGTCGTGCTGCAAACCTTCGTCGGCGGGGCCACGGTGTTCTTCGGCCCGGTGATCGGCGCGACGGCCTTCGCGCTCTTCTCCTTCCTCGTCTCCGATCTCACCCGATCCTGGCTCCTCTACCAGGGCCTGATCTTCGTGCTGATCATGCTCTACGCCCCGAGCGGCATCGGCGGCGTTGTGCATCACCACATCCGCAATCGCCGCCAGCTCGACTGGGCGCGGCTGGCGGGGCCTTATCTCATGGCACTGGCAGGGGGTCTGCTGATCGCCGCGGGCGTGGTCTTCCTGGTCGAAAGCGCCTCGATCCTCTTCGGCGAAGACTACGAGCGGCTGCGCCACGCGGCCGGCGACGGCTTGCCCGTCTTCGAGCTCTTTGGCGCAGAGTGGAGCCCGGTCTCGGTTCTGACCTGGATTGTCCCGGCGGCGCTGCTGCTGGGGGGCGGCGCGGTGCTGTTCCGTGCCCGCCGCGAGATCGACGCGCTCTGGGCCCGCAAGGACCGCCCCGAGGACACCATGGCCGAAACCGCGCCGCTGGGAGGTGAAGCATGACCGCGACCACGACGCAGAGCGCGCTGACGCTCACCGGCGTGACCAAGTCCTTCGGGCCGATCGAGGTGCTCAAGGGGCTCAACCTCGACATCGCGAAGGGCGAGCGCCACGCGGTGATCGGCCCGAACGGGGCTGGAAAATCGACGCTCTTCAACCTGATCTCGGGTATGTTCCCGCCGTCTTCCGGAGACATCGCGCTCGGCGGGCGCAGCATCGCAGGGCTCTCGCCGCACCTCATCAATCGGGCGGGACTGGCCCGCTCGTTCCAGATCACCAACATCTTCCAACGGATGAGCGTGTTCGAAAACCTCCGGATCGGCGTGCTGGCGCGCCACGGGGTACGCTTCGGCCTCTTCCGCCCGATTTCAACCATGCGGCGGGTGAATGCGGAGACTGCCGAGATCCTATCGCGCGTTGGGCTCGAGACCCGGGCGCGAGACCTGGCGGGCGACCTGACCTATTCCGAGCAGCGTGCGCTCGAGATCGGCATGACGCTGAGCACAGGCGCCGACATCATCCTGCTCGACGAGCCCACCGCGGGCATGTCGCGCGAGGAGACGGCGCAGGCCGTGGAACTGATCCGCACGGTGACGGAAGGCAAGACCCTGCTGATGGTCGAACACGACATGAGCGTCGTCTTCAGCCTCTGCGACCGGGTCTCGGTTCTGGTCTACGGAAGCATCCTCGCGACCGACACGCCGGCGCGCATCAGTGCCAACCGCGAGGTGCAGGAAGCCTATCTGGGTGAGGAGGCAGCATGAGCTTGCTTCAGGTGAAGGGGCTGCACGCCCATTACGGCAAGAGCCACATCCTGCACGGGATCGACATGGAGGTGCCCGAGGCGGCCATCGTCTCACTGCTGGGGCGCAACGGTTCGGGGCGCTCGACGCTGCTGAAGGCGATGATGGGGCTTGTGCCCCCGACCGCGGGCAGCGTCACGCTGGACGGCCAAACCCTGTCGGGGCAGCGGCCCTTCGACATCTGTCGGCAGGGGCTCGGCTACGTGCCCGAGGAACGGCTGGTCTTCCCCAACCTTACGGTCGAGGAGAACCTCGCCATTGGCGTGCAGAAAGGCGCTCCCGGCGCGCACCGCTGGACGGTCGAGGAGATGTACGACTACTTCCCCCGCCTCCGCGAGCGCCGCGGCATCCGCGCCGGGTACCTCTCGGGCGGCGAGCAGCAGATGCTGACCATCTGCCGCTCGCTGCTCGGCAACCCCCGGGTGCTGCTGATCGACGAGCCGACTGAGGGGCTCGCCCCGCGCATCGTCGACGTGGTGATGGAGGTCATCCTCGACATCGGCCGCCGCGGCGTCGCCGTGGTGCTGGTCGAGCAGAAGCTGACCATCGCGCTCAAGGTCGCGCAGCAGGTCTTGGTCATGGGCCATGGCGAGCTGGTCTTCCTCGGCACCCCCGCAGAGCTCGACGCCGCGCCCGACGTGCGCCGCAACTGGCTCGAGGTGGCCTGACGGCCACCTCCCCTCCCCTAGACAATTTCGACTGGACAGACAGTGAGCATGATCGAACGGATGTATCCGAAACCCGGCCTCCGGGTCCTTGTCACCGCGGGCGGGTCGGGCATCGGCGCCGCCATCGCGCGCGGCTTTCTCGACGCCGGGGCGCAAGTTATGATCTGCGACATCGACGAGGCCGCGCTGGCACGCATCGCCGAGGAACGCCCCGCCGTGGTCACCCGCCGCGCCGACGTGTCCGACGAGGCCGAGGTCGCCGCGCTGATGGACGCCGCCAAGGAAACGCTCGGCGGGCTCGACGTGCTGGTGAACAACGCCGGGATCGCCGGCCCTACCGGAAAGATCGATGAGATCTCTGTCGATGACATCCGCCGCACGCTCGACGTCGATCTGTTGGGGCAGTTCCTGGTGCTGCGCCGTGCCGTGCCGCTCCTGCGCGAGAGCGAGGCGGGCGCAATCCTCAACATCGCCTCGGTCGCGGGACGGCTGGGCTACGCGCTGCGCAGCCCCTATGCGGCGGCGAAATGGGGCATCGTCGGCCTCACACAGAGCCTTGCCAAGGAAATGGGTCCCGAGGGCATCCGGGTGAACGCGATCCTGCCAGGCGTGGTGCGCGGCGCGCGCATCGAAAGGGTGATCTCCGACCGCGCGGCGGCCGAGGGCATCCCTTACGCGCAAATGGAAGAGCAGTACCTCGCCAGCGTCTCGCTGCGCCGGATGGTCGAGCCCGAGGACATCGCCGGCATGGCGCTGTTCCTCTGCTCGCCGGCCGGGGCGAACGTCTCGGGGCAGGCGATCAGCGTCTGCGGCAACGTCGAAACCATCTGACCCAGAAAGAAACGGAGAAGGACCATGGCAAAGGCCCCCCGCAAGGTTATCGTCACCTGCGCCGTCACCGGCGGCATCCACACCCCCAGCATGTCGCCACACCTGCCGGTGACCCCCGATCAAATCGCCGAGCAGGCCATCGAGGCCGCCGAGGCGGGCGCCTCGATCCTCCACCTGCACGCCCGCACCCCCGAGGACGGGCGGCCGACGCAAGACCCCGAGGCCTTCCTGCGCTTCCTGCCGCGCATCAAGCAGGCGACCGGGGCGGTGCTCAACCTCACCACCGGCGGCAGCCCCACGATGACCGTCGAGGAGCGCCTGCAGCCCGCCGCGCGACTCGCGCCCGAGGTCGCCTCGCTCAACATGGGCTCGATGAACTTCGCGCTCTTCCCGATGCTCGACCGCTACGACACGTTCAAGCACGACTGGGAGCCGGCCTATCTCGAGAAAACCCGCGACGTGGTATTCCGCAACACCTTCAAGGACATCGAGTACATCCTCGAGACCTGCTCGGGGAACGGCACGCGTTTCGAGTTCGAGTGCTACGATACCAGCCATCTCTACACGCTCGCGCACTTCCGCGACAGGAACCTTGTGCAGGGTCCGCTTTTCATCCAGACGGTCTTCGGCATTCTGGGCGGTATCGGCACGCATCCCGACGACGTCTCGCACATGAAGCGCACCGCGGACCGGCTGTTCGGCGACGACTACGTCTGGTCGGTTCTGGGCGCGGGGCGTCACCAGCTTCCGATCACCACGATGGCCGCCGCGATGGGCGGCAACGTGCGGGTCGGACTCGAGGACTCGCTCTGGGACGGGCCGGGTCATCTGGCACAGTCGAACGCCGCGCAGGTCCGCCGGATCCGCAAGGTGCTCGAGGGGCTGGGGCTGAACGTGGCGACACCCGACGAGGCGCGTGCCATGCTGTCGCTCAAGGGCGGCGACCAGGTGAACTTCTGAGACAAGTCAGCGCGGGGACGCAGGACATATGACCAACGAATTCGACGGACGGGTCGCGATCGTAACAGGGGCCGGGGCCGGGCTGGGACGCTGCCACGCGCTCGCCCTTGCCCGCGCCGGGGCGCGCGTCGTGATCAACGACATCACCGGACCGGACGGCCAGCCGGGCGCCGCGGCGCGGGCCGTGGTCGCCGAGATCGAGGCCCTTGGCGGCGAGGCCGTGGCCGAGCCCGCGGACGTGGCGAACTTCGCCGAGGTGACTGCGATGGTGGCACGGGTGATGGCGCGCTGGGGACGCGTCGACATCCTCGTCAACAACGCCGGCATCCTGCGCGACCGCTCGTTTGCCAAGATGGAGATGTCCGATTTCGCAACCGTGCTCGCCGTCCACCTCACCGGTTCGGCGAACTGCTGCCGCGCGGTCTGGGAGATCATGCGCGAGCAGGGCTTCGGCCGGATCATCCTGACGACGTCGTGCTCGGGGCTTTACGGCAACTTCGGACAGGCCAACTATGCCGCCGCCAAGGCCGGCATGATCGGTCTGATGACGACGCTGCAGCAGGAGGGCGAGCGCTACGGGATCCACGTCAACGCCCTCTCGCCGCTCGCCATGACCGGGATGACCGACGGGCTGCTCGCCCCCGAGGATGCGGCGCAGCTCACCCCTGAGGCGGTGGCGCCCGCGGTGGTCTTCATGGCCTCAGACCTTGCGCCGAAGAAGACCATCATCGGCGCTGGCGCCGGCGTCTATTCGGTGGTCCACGTGGTCGAGACCGAGGGTGTCTACCTGCCACCCGAGGCGCGCAGCCCCGAGGAATTCCACGCCGCCTTCGAGCGCATGTCGGACATCCGCACCGCGCGGCACCTCGACACCGGCTTCGATCAGGCCACCAAATTCACCGCCACCGCGAACCGGGCGCGCCGCGTCACCGCCTGAGCTGACCCCGGCGCAGCAGATAGGACGGCGCGGCGTAGAAATGCGCCGCGCCTTATGCATTTCGCCTCGCGAAGGTGCCTCGGTCTATCGAGTCGGGGCAGCGGATTTCACCGCGAGATTCACGCGCAGCCGGCTGTCCCTTTCCACCACTATCCCCGCTATCGGCCGATCGGCATCGCAGGCCTCGACCGCCGCGGTGATGCGGGCCTGAAGGCGGTTGGCGACGTGGCTGTAGATCTCCTTCTGCAGCCGGACCGGCACCTAGCCGAGACGGGTGTGGAAGCGCTCCACCTCATCCAGAACCCATGCCGCCGTCGCCTCTCGCCCGGCCAGCTCGACCAGCGGCACGAGCTGCGGCGGGTTGAACGGCTGCCCTAGCACGACCCGCTCGGGACCTGCATGTCGGTGACAGAGATCGCGGACGAACTCGAGGAGATCACCGCGCCGGGCGGCGTCGCGGCATCGATGCGGCTCGATGTGCCTTTTATCCGGAAGGTACCCGCCCCTCGATCCCAGAGCGCCTGAGTCCTCTCGGCCCCGGCTGGCCCCCTCAAATGCTGCCTATGACGAAATCCGGAACGATCCCCGACCGACGGATCGCCCGAGCCGGGTCGAGGCCGACGAGTGCGCCATGGTCGGTCACGAGCGCGGTGGAAAACCCCATCTGGCAGCCGCCAAGGATGTCCGTATGCAGCGTGTCGCCGACCATCAACACCCGCTCGGGCGCAAGCCCCGGGGCGAGACGCGCCAAGGCCAGCGAGAAAATCCCGTCGAAGGGTTTGCCGAGGAAGACCGGCGCCACGCCGGTCGCGGCGGCAAGGCGATGCGCATAGTCGCCGGGCTCTCGCGAGAGGCCGGTCTCGCGCGGGGCGACAATGTCAGGGTTGCCCACGAAGACCGGACGCGCGCGCGCACTCAGAGCTGCCTCGAGCCGGGCCTGGCGCGCCTTCGTCCAGCCCTCCGAGCCCACGAGCAGAAAGCCCTCGGCCGCCTCGTAGTCCGCAGGATCGTCGCCGAGGAAGGAGATGTCGACGTCCTCGAAATCTTCGACGCCGTACTCGGGGCTGAGCATCGCCCCCCAGCGCAGACGCGGCGCACGCGCCAGATGCGCCAGCAACGCCTCGCGGCTGGTCACCACCTCCCCGGGAGAGAAGTCAAAGCCCAGCCGGGCGTAGCGCTGCATCATCACCCGCTTGGGGTAGGCTGCGGAATTGGAGACCACCGCCACCGCCTTGCCGGCAGCGCGCAGTGCGGCGATCGCAGCTGCTGCCCCCGGAATGGCGGACTCGCCCACGTTGAGCACCCCGTAGGCGTCGAGCAGCACGAGATCAAAGGGGTCGGCGATCTCGAGCAGGCTCTGCGCCACCTGCCAGTCATGGCCAAAGCGCGCATCCGGCAGGCGGGACCGTACGCCGAGATAGTCGTCGAAGGCCGCGCGGGCCTCGGTGCAGCGCGTGCCGGTCACAGGATGCGGCGACGCAGGAAGGCCGAGACGACCTCGCCCAGAACGACAAGCGCGAGGATCGCCAGCAGGACGGTCGCAGCCTCGGGCCAGTTGAACGTGTCGATCGCCCCCTGCAGGATGATGCCGATGCCGCCCGCTCCGACAAGGCCGAGCACGGTCGACTCGCGCAGGTTGATGTCCCAGCGCAGGATCGCCACGGCCCAGAAGGTCGGCATGACCTGCGGCACGATGGCATAGACGATGACCTTGAAGCGCGATGCGCCGGTGGCCTCCAGTGCCTCGACGGGGCGCGTGTCGATCTCCTCGATGGCCTCGCCCAGCAGCTTGCCGATGAAACCGATGGAGCGGAACATGATCGCCACCACACCGGCAACGATGCCGGGACCGAAGATCGCCACGAAGAGCAGCGCCCAGATGATCGTGTTGACCGACCGCGAGCTGACGAGGATCAGCCGCCCGAGCCAGAGCGTGGCGCGGTTGGGCGTGGTGTTCTGCGCCGCGATATAGGCAACGGGCAGCGAGACGATCACCGCCAGCGCGGTGGCGAAGGTGGCAATGTTCACGGTTTCCAACAGCACCCGCAGGATCGCGCCGAGGTTGCTGGTGTCGAGCGGATACATGCGCCCGAAGAGATCGGCCATCTGGCTGGGCGAGTCCCAGACCCAGGCCCAGATGATCTCGATCGAGCCGAGCGCCCAGAAGACCGCCAGCGCGCAGAGGGCGAAGATGCCGAAGCGTCGGGCTTTTTCCTTCGGCGTATGGCGCGACCAGTCCTCGCGCCCGAATTGCTGGGAGATGCTGGTCATGCGATGCGCTTCCTGATCTGGCCGCTGATCGCCTCGGAGACGAGGATCACGCCGACGATGACGATGGTGATGGCGAGCGCGAAGTCGTAGTCATATCGTCCGAAGGCATTGGCCAGCGTCGCGCCGATGCCGCCCGCGCCGACGATGCCGACCACGGCCGAGGCCCGCAGGTTGGAATCGAGCTGGTAGATGGTCAGGCCGATCTGCCGGGGCATGATCTGCGGGAAGATGGCGTAAACCAGCGTCGACAGGTACGGCGCCCCGGCCGCCCGCATCGCCTCCACCTGGCCGAAGTCGATCTCCTCGATCCGTTCGGCCAGCATCTTGGCGACGAAACCGATGGAATAGACCACCAGCGTCAGCACGCCGGCAAAGGGGCCGAAGCCGACGGCCTTGACGAAGATGATCGCGACGATGACCGGATGGAAGCTGCGGGCGATGATGATGATCGCCCGACCGAGATAGAAGACCGGCAGCGGCGCGACATTGCGCGCCGCCATGAAGGCGATGGGGATGGATAGCGCGACCCCGCCGACGGTGGCGAGGATGGCGATCTTCAAGCTCTCAAGGAAACCGTCGATCAGCAGGCCGCTGCGCTCGAAGCTCGGGGGAAAGGCGCCGCCGAAGATGCGCCCGGCCCGCTCGATCCCCTGCGCAACCCGCGCCCAATCGATCGGCATGGTGGCCGCGACCCAGAAGAAATAGGCCAGTGCGCCGAGATAGACCGCCCAGCGAAGCAGCGGGTTGGCGATGAAGGGCGGCTTGCGCCAGGTGTCCGGGTGCTGGCTCATGATGCCTCCCGCAGGTCGCCGCCCCGGTCTGCATGGGGGCTGCCGGAGTAGATCCGTTCCATCGCCTCCTCGTCGAGCGCGCCCGGAAGATCGTCGAAGATGATCCGTCCGAAGCGCATGCCGACGATGCGGTCGGTGTATTCCTTGGCTTCGGTCACGTTGTGGATGTTGATCAGCACCGGCAGCTTCAGCTCGCCCGCGAGGTCGCGCAGCAGCCCCATGATCTGCTCGGAGGTCTTGGGATCGAGCGAGGCGGTCGGCTCGTCGGCGAGCAAGATCTCGGGGTCCTGCATGAGCGCCCGGACCACGCCGACGCGCTGACGCTCGCCGCCCGAAAGCTGGTCGGCGCGGGTGTTGGCGTATTGCGCGATGCCGACGCGCTCCATCAGCTCATAGGCGCGGCGGATGTCCTCCTTGGGGTAGCGGCGCATGATCGCCGCCCAGGTCGAGATATATCCCAGCCGCCCGGACTGCACGTTCTCCATCACGGTCAGCCGGTCGACGAGATTGAACCCCTGAAAGACCATGCCGATCTTGCGCCGCGCGGCGCGCAGATGGCGGCCCCGGAGGGCGGTGAGCTCGGTCCCGTTCAGCACGATGCTGCCCGAGGTCGGCTCGACCAGCCGGTTGATACAGCGCAGCAGCGTGGACTTGCCGGCGCCCGAGGAGCCGATGATCGACACCACGCTTTCGCCCTCGATGGTCAGGTCGAGGTTCTTCAGCACCGGCGCACCGCTGCCATAGCTTTTGACCAGGTCGGTGATCTTCAACATGTGGAGACTCCATGCCGGAGCCGGGCGCAAAGCGCCGGCTCCGGTCTTGTCAGGTCACTCTGCGGCAAGGCCGGCGGGTGTGTACTCGACCCCGTTCGCCTTCTGGATTTGGCGGATGACCTTCCACTGATCCTTGTAGGTGATCGGGATGAACTTGCTGACCCCGCTGAACTCCTCGCCAAGCGCGGTCCCCGCGAAGTCGAAGCTGAAGAAGGCCTCCTCGATCTTCTCCTTCAGTTCCGGCGTCAGGTCGTGGGCATAGGCGTAAGAGGTGGTCGGGAAGGGATCGCTTTCCCAGACGATGCGCACCTCGGCGGGATCGTAGAGCCCGCGCTCGGCCATCCGGTCGACCACTTCCGAGGCGACGGGCGCGGCGTCGTAGTCGCCCGCGACCACGCCCAGCATCGACTGGTCATGGCTGCCAGAATAGACCACCTCGTAATCCTCGTCGGGCACCACGCCCAGATCGGGGAACAATGCGCGCGGCGCGAGGTTGCCCGAATTCGAGGTCGGCGAGGTATGCGCGATGCGCTTGCCCGCAAGATCGGGCACCTCTTTGATGTCGCTGTCGGCCTGGGTGTAGATCTGCAGTTTGTAGCCGAACTGCCCGTCGTCCCCCCCCATGATCGCGAAGGGCACCGCTCCGGCGAGGTTCACTGCAAAGGGCGTGGGACCGGTCGAGAAGCCCGCGATATGCAGACGGCCCGAACGCATCGCCTCGACCTCGGCGGAGTTGGACTGCACCGCGAAGAACTGCACGTCCTTGCCGGTGACCTCCTCAAGATGCGCGATGAAGGGCTGCCAGATATCCTCGTAGATGGCCGGGTCCTCGACCGGCGTATAGGCAAAAACAAGGGTGCCGGGATCCTTCAGATCGCCCGCGTCTGTTGGCGCGTCTGCGACCAAGTCACCGTCGGCGTCGGTGTACTGGCTGTCGAGCACCGCGGTTTCTTCCTGAGCAAATGCCGCCCCGGCCGACAGGGCCAGCGATACGAGCAGACTCGTGGTGTGCCTAAGCATGTGATGTCCTCCTCCCAAAGGGCATGTTCTGCGTCTGGCCCCTGTGTCCTCCGGCCAGTCCAGCGGGATCACATCACCTTTATGTTGGATATGCAACAAATTGGTCGTACTTTTCTGCGAAACTCAAGGCTGCGACATACGAAGGGGAGATCGGGCACGGTGGACCAGACAAGTGGCGAGCGGCGTTTGAAAAAACAGGAGCGGCACGCGCAAATCCTGCTGCAACTGAAACTCAGGCCGCACGTGCGGGTCGCGGAGCTTGCCGCCCTGTTCGGCGTGACCACAGAGACAGTACGCCGCGACATCGGCGCGCTCGAGCGCGACGGGCTGTTGGAGCGCGCCCATGGCGGCGCTTCGGCGCCGCATCCCGGCGGGCACCGCGATCTTGACGCGCGCCGACGGGAACGGGTCGCCGAGCGCGAGCGGCTCGGCCGCTTTGCCGCGTCGCTGGTGCGCGACGGCGATGCGATCATGATCGACGCGGGCTCGACGACGATGGTCTTCGCCCGCTTCCTCGCCTTCGCGGAAACCCGGGTCACGGCGATCACCAACAGCCTGCAGATCGGTATGATCCTCGGCCAGAGCGCCAATGCGCGCGTGCTTCTCGCGCCGGGAAGCTACCTGCCCCAGGAGGCGGCGGTGGTCGGCGTCGAGACTTGCGATTATCTTGCGCGCTACCACGTGGACTCGTGTTTTCTCGGAGCGGCCGGTCTCAGCGAAGCGGGTGTGACCGAGGCGGTGGACGGTTTTGCTCCGGTCAAGCAGGCGATGATGCGGCACTCCACGTCGTGCCGGTTTCTTATCGACGCAGGCAAGTTCGGCCGCACCCGGTTGAACCTTGTCACGCCGCTTGACGACATGGATACGCTGGTCAGCGACCGCGCCCCGGAGGACGCACTTGCGGCACGTCTCTCCGAGAGCGGGGTCAGCATCCTCGTACCCTAGGGCCTCCCGACTCGGTGCTTTATTTCGGCTTCGTACGGCAAGGGCAGCCAAGCCTTTGCTTGCGAAACGGTGTTTTCGGACACACCCGATTACCACACCACCAAGCAAATCGCCTCTTTCGAGCACGACATGGTGAAACAGCCGGCGGGTCTTCTGCTGCATCCGATGCAGCCGGACCCGTTCATCGCACCGATCAACCGCGCCATCTCAGATGGCACGCAGGTGGTGACCCTCGCGGCGGACTCGCCGAAATCCGACCGCAGCGCCGATATCACCTCCGACAACCTGGCCGAGGCGAAATTTGCTGCCGAGGAAATCGTCAAGCAGATCGGCGAGACGGGCTCAGCGGAGGGCGCCGTTGCGGCGATCCTCGAAGCCAAGTCGGACGTGCTGGTCATGCATGCGGATATCACCCCGGCGACGCTCGAGCACATCAAGGCCGGCAAGATCCACATGGCGCTGAGCCCGAACCAGGGCATACAGGGGTTCATGGGGTCCATGGCGACCTTCATGGCGGCGCATTCCGAAGTCTTCGATCCGTTCAACGACCACCGGACCTCGGGTTACAACCCGGTGCAGATCCCCCACATCGACGGTATCCTCCAGCCCGACGGCGGCGAGAACCTCTGGGAGGGTCGGCCCGTCCGTACTGCATCACCAAGCGCCGCGCAGCAGCTCGGGATCGGGCTGGTGCATCAGGAAATCGCCCTCTGCCCCGATATCTCGGTGGCCGAGAACATGTTCATGGCCGTCACCAACCAGAGCCGCCGTTTCCTTATGGATGTGGGCGCGCTCAAGCAGAAAGCCCGCGCCGTACTGGGGCAGCTGTGCGACATCGATCCGGGCGCGATCGTTCGGGACCTTCCGATCTCGCACCAGCAACTGGTCGAGATCGCCGAGGCGCTGACGCTCGACTGCAAGGTCCTGATCCTCGACGAGCCAACCGCCGCGCTGACAGACCACGAGGCGCAGACCCTTTTCGAGATCATGCACAGACTGTCGGCGCAGGGCAGGGCATCATCCGCGGATCGATCCTGATACCGCGGTCTCCATCGATCACCACATGACCAAGAAGCGCGACGCCGGGGGCAAGGCGCTGAGCGCGGTCGTCGAGACCCTGTCGCCCGAACAGCCGCTCGACGTCACCGTCGTGCCGCTCACCGGCGGGGTGCAGGGCAAGGTCTACACGGATGTGAACCATCTCGTGACGCGCATGGCAGAACGGCTCGGCGGCAAGCCGATCCTGATCCACGCGCCGCTTTTTGCCGAGAACCGGGCGCAGCGGGACATGCTCACCGGCATGGCGCCGATCAAGCAGGTCTTCGACCTTGCCCGCACCGCCAATGTCGCGCTCACCGGCATCGGCTCGGTCGAGCCGCGCGCTTCGAGCTGCTACGACCTCAATCCGGTGCCCGAGGCCGATCGCAAGATGCTCGTGGGCATGGGGATCGCCGCCGAGTTCATGGCGCATCTGATCGGCATCAACGGGCAGGTGGCGGACTACGAGCGCAACCAGCGCCTCGTGGCCCTGCATCCGCATGACACGGCGCCCGCCTACGGGCAGGGGCTGGCGGAAGAGATCGTCGGCAAGGCCCTCGGGGGGCGGCGCGATAAGGTCGCTCTGGCGACGAAGCGACGTCTGCTCGGGGTGCAGCGCAGCCCCCTCGAGGATGATCCACGGCGGCCTGCGCTATCTCGAGAACGGCGAATTCGGGCTGGTGAAGGAGTCACGCGCGGAGCGCGGCGCGCTGCCAATGAAGATCGGCCTGACGCTCTACGATCCCGTGACCCGCGGGCGTGGCGCCCTGCCCCCGGCACCAGGCCCGCAACGGCAGGGCAACAGGCCAGAACTGGTCGCCCTCCTACCACGATGCGTGGATTTCCTATCCCGAACGCCTCGGTCTCGAACTCGTGGACGACACCGCACGGATGGCACCGGAGTCGCCTGCCCTGACCTATGCCGAGATCGCCCGCGACGGGGATCGTTTCAGGTTGACCGATCTTGAGACCGGAAAGGGTTTGCCCATCGCGGCGCGCTTGCTTGTGAATGCCGCTGGCGCCTGCTCGACGAGGTGCGGCGGGACGACGACGCGCGGAGCGGCGTCCCCATATGGTGTCGGGAACTCAGAGATCACACCTCATCCTCGACAATCCCGCGCTGCGCGCTGCGCTCGGCGGTCACATGATCTTCTTCGAAAACTTCGACGGGCGGGTCTGCATTATGTTTTCCTATCTGGGCAAGGTGCTTGCCGGCTTCACGGATACCCGCGTCGAGATACCGACGCGGACCGCCAGCACCGAGCAGGAGCGCCGCTATATGCTCGAAGCGGTCGGGAGGCTCTTTCCCGGGTTACCGTTCGTGGAGGAGGATACCGTTTTCAGCTACAGCGGGATAAGGCCCCTGCCCCAAAGCAACCACGCCTTCACCGGCCGCATCTCGCGCGGGCATTGCCCCACCGGATCGACGGCACGGTGCCGCAGATCTGCATGGTCGGGGGCAAGTGCACGACCTTCCGCGCCTTTGCCGAGCAGACGACCGCCGTCGTGCTCGCCGAATTCGGACGCATGCGTGCGGCGTGCACTGGGACCCTGCCGATCGGCGGTGGGCGCGATTTTCCCGGCAGCGCCGCACTTCGGCAAGCGCTAAGGCAACGCTTCGGCGTTTCGGAGGACCGCGCCGCGCGCATGGCCGAAACCTATGGACCCCGCGCGCAGGATGTTCTGGCGTTCTGCGCCGACCGCGGCGATGACCTGCCCTGACGAGCGATTGCACCCTGACCGCCGCCGAGATTACCTGGGTGACCGCGCACGACCGCGCCCTGCACCTGTCGGGCGTCGTGCTTCGGCGAGTTTTTCGACGTGATCTCAAGCGCCCTGAGATCGGGGGTGGTCGCGCCCGGGGAGACATCGATCATCGTCGGGGCGGGAACCGCGGGCCGCGCCTTTGCCAACTGGCTGAGCGCCGACACGCAGTGCCGCGTGCTCTTGTTCGAGGCCGACGGCGTTGGAAGGTGGCCCGGCGCCGCTGGTCCCCCAAGGCTGCGTGCAGGGGGTGAACGGCCCGCGGGTGGTGGATGCCTCGCTCACGCCCCGGATCGCGCCCGGCAACACCGCCGCCCCGACCCTGCTGATCGCCGAGCAAGCTGCTGACATGATCCTGCATCTTCGAAGGTGTGTGGTCTGGCTTGCTACGCTTCTCAGCACCCATCACCCGTCGTGCAGTCTTGGCATTGCCGCGTCCAGAGCGCAGCCTCGACCGGCGCGACTGGCGCGGTCGCGCCATCGCTTGATGCCGGAGGCGCCCTGCGCCAGACCATTTCCGGTCGCGTTCCTCTGGCAAGGGTTCGAAACGAAGGCTCCCGGTCACCTCGATCCCTGACGCCCTCTGCTCGCTCGGGTCGGCAAGGCGCGTTCCACCCATCCGGACCTTGTTCCGAGGCTCGAAGCGACCAGAGGGCTTGCACCATTGGGTGCAGGCTATTGGACCGACCGGATCGCGGCGTAGGCACCTCGGAACCGCTGGTAGGCATCGTCGAAGGCGGAGCGCAGCGCTGGCTCGGGCGCGATCTCTTCGCGGATCGACGGCGTGGACATCACATCCTCGACCCGGCGAGCACCCGAGGCGACCATTCCGAGCCGCGCCGCCCCAAGTGCCGCACCGAACTCGCCGCCGCTCGGCAGGTCCAGCGTCACGTCGAGCGCCGTGGCGATCAGCTTGAGCCAGTAGCGCGACCCAGTGCCGCCGCCGATGGCAATGAGCCTGTCGAGACGCAGGCCGGTCGCTTCCAGCGCGGCCTGGCTGTCTCGCAGCCCGAAGGTGACGCCCTCGAGCACTGCCCGCGTGAGGTCGTCGCGGGTGGTTTCCGCCCCGAGCCCGGTGAAACTGCCGCGGATCTCGGCATCGTTGTGCGGCGTGCGCTCGCCAGACAGGTAGGGCAGGAAGCGGACGCGACCGGGTGCGCGCAGCGTCTTGCCCAAAGGCGCCGTGAGCTCCTTCGGCGTGGTGCCGGTGATCCGCGCCAGCCAATTGAGACTATCGGTCGCCGACAGCATCACCCCCATCTGGTACCAGCGCCCGGGCACCGCGTGGCAGAAGGTGTGCAGCGCGGTTTCGGGTGCCGGGCGGTAACCGTCGCGCGCTGCCAGAAGCACCCCCGAGGTGCCGAGCGAGACGAACCCCTGCCCCTCGTTCATCGCACCGATGCCGCAGGCCGCGGCGGCGTTGTCGCCTGCCCCCGCGGCGATCACCACCTCGCCCGACAGACCCCAGCGCGCAGCCAGCTCCGGCTTCAGCCGCCCCCCGGGCTCACACCCCTCGAGCAACTGGGGCATCTGCTCGCGCCGCATTCCCCCCGCCGCCAGCAGCTCTTCGGACCAGTCGCGTGCGCCGGTGTCGAGCCATGAGGTCCCGGCGCTGTCGGACATGTCGGCGAAATAGCTGCCGGTCAGGTGGTAATTCATGTAGGCGGCCGGCAGCAGCACCTTGGCAATCTTGGAGAAATTCTCTGGCTCGTGCTTGCTCACCCAGGCAAGCTTCGGCGCAGTGAAGCCGGGAAAGACGATATTGCCCGAAAGGTCGCGGACGCCCTTCATGGCATCCAGCTCCGCCGCCTCGAGATGCGAGCGGGTATCGTTCCACAGGATGCAGGGGCGGATCACCTTTCCCGCCGCGTCGAGCAGCGTGGCCCCATGCATGTGGCCGGCGACGCCGATACCGCGAAGCCCGGCGAACTCGGGATGGGCCGCGCGCAGCTCCTCGACCGCGGCGTCGAGCGCGGCAATCCACTCTGCGGGATCCTGCTCCGACCAGCCCGAATGCGGATGCTGCGCCTCATACGTCTTCTCGGCGGCGCCGAGCGGCGCACCGCCTTCGTCCACCAGAAGGGCGCGCAGCCCCGATGTGCCAAGATCGACACCCAAGTATGCCATTCTATTCTCTCCCGTGAGCGGTCACAGCACGAGGCACGCCCCGCTGCTGAGACCGACATCACCCTGCCGGCCTCGCTGGTCCGCACAGTTTCGCGTCATGTGATCCGATCGTGTCGCAAACGCCGTCCGTGGCGCTGCGGGCGTATCCGGGCGGGCATCCCTGCCCGCCCGGTCAAGACCCCTTAGAAGGGGCTGTCGGGGTAGTAGAACTGCTCGGCGTTCTCGGGGGTGATCAGCACCGATCCGATGGTGAAGGTGCCCGAGACCGGCGCGTTCGAGGTCAAACCGACCGCGGTCAGCTCGATCGCCGTGGCGATCATCGACGGCGGGTAAGTCACGTCGGCGGGGATCATCGCGTCGCCATCCATCACGCGCTTGATCATCTCCTTCATGCCGGCGCCGCCGAGCACGAACTTGACGTCTTCGCGCCCGGCCGCATCGATCGCCGCCAGCACACCCACCGCCATGTCGTCATCCGAGGCCCAGACCGCATCGATCTGCTCATGCTTGGACAGGAAGTCCTGCATGACGTTGAAGCTGTCATCGCGGTTCCAGTTGCCGTGCTCCATGTCGATGACCTCGATGCCCGAGCCCTCGATCGCCTGCTGGAACCCTTCGACCCGCTCGTTGTCGATGGTGGTGGGAATGCCGCGCAGGACGACGATCTTGCCGCCTTCGGGCATCTGCGAGACCATGTATTCGCCCGAGACGCGGCCGAAGCCGGGGTTGTCACCAGCGACGTAGAGGTCCTCGATTCCTTCCACCGACAGGCCACGGTCCACCACGGTGACCCAGGCGCCGCTCTCGGCGACGGCCTGCACCGGCGGCGTCAGCGGATCGGATTCGAAGGGCAGCACGACCAGTGCGTCGATGCCGCGCGTCGCCACCATGTCCTCGATGTCGTTGACCTGCTTGCCCGGATCAGAGGCCGTGGCGAGCACGAAATCGAGCTGCGGATAGACCTCCTCGAGCCGCTCGACGGTCTGCTGCGCGTGGAAGTTCATGCCGCCCGCCCAGCCATGGGTCGCCGCGGGGATCGACACGCCGATCACCTTGGTCTCGCCATCCTGCGCCAGCGCTCCTCCTGCGCCGAGCGCCAAGGCCGTGCATCCGGCCAGCAGCGTCTTCATGTAAGACATTTCGTTTCCTCCCTAAGTTTGGCGCAGGGTTACCCCTTTGCCTTGGCTTCCCGCTGCAAGATCACCGCGAGAATGATGATGACCCCTTGGATCGCGCCATTGAGATAGGGCGAGACCAGGTCGGTCAGATTGAGAATGTTGTCGATCATGCTCAGGATAAGCACGCCGATCACCGTGCCCCAGACCCGGCCGAAACCGCCCTTGAGGATGGTGCCGCCGATGATCACCGCGGCGATCGCCTCGAGCTCCCACAACACGCCGGTCGAGGCCGAGGCCGAGCCGAGCCGCGGCACGTACATGATCGTCGCCACGCCGACGAGCATGCCCAGCATGGCATAGGTCATCAGCCGCGTGCGGTTGACGTTGACATTCGAATAATGCGCCACGCTCTCGTTCGATCCGATTGCCGCGCAGTGCCGGCCGAAGCGGGCGCGGCTCATCAGCACCTCGCCGACGATGACCGTGAGCGCGAAGACGATGATCGGCCAGCTGATCCCGAAGAGCCCGCCGAAGTAGACCGGCCGGTAGAAGGTGCGCAGCCCGAAATCGAGGCTCAGCGTGCCGCCGTCCGCCAGCCAGGTGACAAGGCTGCGGTAGATGCCCATGCTGCCGAGCGTGACGATGAAGGCCTCGATCCCCAGCGTGGTGATCAGGAAACCGTTGATCAACCCTGCGGCGATCCCCGCAAGCAGCGCCACCGCCATGCCCAGCAGAATGATCGGGATGCCGACCCCAAGGACCGGCAGCGCCGCGTTCATCACCAGGATCATCAGCCCCGCGATGAAGGCCGCCATCGAGCCCACCGACAGGTCAAGCCCGCCGGCGGTGATCACGAAGGTCATGCCCACCGCGATGATGCCAATGAAGGCCGAGCGGGCCAGCACGTTGGTGATGTTGGCGGCGCTGAGGAAGTTGGAGTTCAGCGCGGTCCCCACCACGATCAGCACCAGAAGCGCGATCACCGGCCCCAGAACGCTCATCGAGGGGAGCGCCCTGCGAGGCTTGGTCGCCGCAGTTTCGGTCGTCATCATGCCACCCTTTCCGTGCTGCCCGTTCCAACGCCCATGGCGTGGCGGACGATTGTGTCTTCGGTGATCTGGTCGCCGGTCAGCTCCTTGGCGATCCGGCCCATGCGCATCACCATCACCCTGTCCGACAGGCCGATCACCTCCTGCATCTCGGACGAGATCACCACGATCCCATGGCCTTCTTCCGCGAGTTTGCGGAGGAAGGCGTAAATCTGCTGCTTGGTGCCGATGTCGATGCCGCGCGTCGGCTCATCGACGATCAGGATCATCGGATCGGACTGCATCACCTTGGCCAGCAAGAGCTTTTGCTGGTTGCCGCCCGACAGGTTGCCGACGCGCATGTCGCGCGCCCCGGCGCGGATGTCGAACTCGTCGATGGCGCGGTCGAGCGCGCGCTCCTCGGCGGCAAAGTCGATCAGCACCCGGCCGTATTTGTGCAGCGCCTGCAGGGTCAGGTTCTCGCGCATGCCCTTGCCCAGCAGCAGCCCGCGCAGCTTGCGGTCCTCTGTCAGGTAGCACAGTCCCTGCTCCAGCGCGTCGCCGGGCCGGGTGATGCTGACCGGCGTGCCGCCGATCTCGATGCGCGTGCTTGTCGCAGGCCGCAGCCCGCAGAGCCCCTCCATCGCCTCGGTGCGGCCCGAGCCGATCAGCCCCGCGATCCCGAGGATCTCGCCCCTGTGCAGGTCGAAAGAGATGTCACTGGCGCGGCCCGGAACGCTCAGCCCCTCGACCCGCAGCAGCACCTCGCGGTCCGGCGCCACGTCCGGCTTGTCGGGATAGAGGTCCGAGACATCCCGGCCCACCATCGCCGTGGCCATCTGGTCCTCGGTGATCTCGCCGGCCGGGCCGTCGTGCACCAGCGTGCCGTCGCGCAGCACGGTCACCGTGTCGGCGATCTCGGCCACCTCGCCAAGCTTGTGCGAGGTGAACAGGATTGCCGTGCCGGTCGACTTCAGTGCCCGCACCTGCTCAAACAGGATGCGCGTCTCCGAGCCCGTCAGCACGGCGGTCGGCTCGTCCATCACCAGCACCCGCGCGTCGCGGCTGAGAGCCTTGGCGATCTCGACCATCTGCTTGTCCGAGTTCGACAGTTTCGACACCAGCGTGTCCGGGTCGATGTGGCAGTCGATGCGCGCGAGATACTCGCGCGTGAGCCGGCGCATCCGCGCCTTGTCGAGCAGCCAGCCCTTCCGCAGCTCGCGCCCCAGAAAGATGTTCTGCTCGACCGTCAACTGCTCGGCGAGGTTGAACTCTTGGTGGATCATCACGATCCCCGCCTCTTCGCCATCGTGCAGCGAGCCGAACGCGACCTCCTGCCCGTCCAGCAGGATCTGCCCCGAACTCGGTGCCTCGATGCCGGCGAGGATTTTCATCGTTGTCGACTTGCCCGCGCCGTTCTCGCCGATCAGCGCCAGCACCTCGCCCGCCCGCAGGTCGAGCGTGACCCCGTGGAGAACCTCCACGGGGCCGAAGCTCTTTGTCACCTGACGGAGCGCGAGGACGGAGGGTGCGCTCATGGCTTGGTCCTCACAGCTTGGTCCATGCCGCGTTGTCCCCCGCCGAGGCGACGCAGGCGCGGATGAAGGCCATGCCCTCGAGCCCGGCCGCAATCCCCGGAAGAACGCCCATCACCGCCTCACGCGACGCGCCGCCCTGCACCGCACGGATCGCCTCGGCGGCCTCGGTATAGATCGTCGCGAAGCCCTCGAGATAGCCCTCGGGATGCCCCGACGGGATGCGGCTGACGGAGGTCGAGGCGTCGATGGCCCCCGGGCCGTTGCGGGTCAGGCGGCGGGTCGGCTCGCCGTGGGGGGTGAACCACAGATAGTTGGGATCCTCCTGCGCCCACTCGAGCCCGCCCGTTTCGCCATAGACGCGCAAGCGCAGGCCGTTCTCGTTGCCCGGCGCGACCTGGCTGCACCAGAGCATGCCGCGCGCGCCGCCCTCGTAGCGCAGCAGAATATGGGCGTTGTCGTCGAGCTTGCGCCCCGCGCCGAAGCTTTGCAGATCGGCGGCCAGCTCGGCCCCGGCAAGGCCGGTGACAAAGCCCGCAAGATTATAGGCATGGGTGCCGATGTCGCCGATCGAGCCGCCTGCCCCGGACCGCTCGGGATCGGTGCGCCACTCGGCCTGCTTCACGCCCTCGGTCTCCACCGCGTCGGTCAGCCAGTCCTGCGGGTATTCCACCTGCACGATGCGGATCTTGCCAAGCGCGCCGTCGGCCACCATCTGCCGGGCCTGCCGGATCATCGGATAGCCGGTGTAATTGTGGGTGAGGATAAACAGCGCCTTGCTCTCGGCCACCGCCTTTTCCATCGCCTCGGCATCCTCGAAGGTCGCGGTCAATGGCTTGTCGCAGATCACGTGGATTCCGCGCGACAGAAAGGCCTTCGCGGCGGGGAAATGCACGTGGTTCGGGGTGACGATGCTGACCGCCTCGATGCCGTCCTCGCGCGCCGCCTCGGCCTCGGCCATCTCCTCGAAGCTGCCGTAAGAGCGCGCCGGGTCGAGCCCCAGCGCCTCGGCGCTGGCGCGGGCCTTCTCGGGGGTCGAGGAGAGCGCCCCGGCCACAAGGTCGAAGTGGCCGTCGATGCGGCTCGCGATGCGGTGGACCCCGCCGATGAAGGCGTCGTTGCCGCCGCCCACCATGCCCAGTCTGATACGTGTCATGTCAGCCGATCCCCAAAAGTTTCTTGTTGGTCGCCTCGTCGATATCTCCGCCCGCGAAGTCGTCGAAGGCGTGCGGCGTGACGCGGATGATGTGATCCTTGACGAATTGCGCGCCCTCGCGCGCGCCATCCTCGGGATGCTTCAGCGCGCATTCCCATTCCACCACGGCCCAGCCGTCGAAATCGATCGCCGCCATCTTCGCGAAGATCGCGCTGAAATCGACCTGCCCGTCACCGAGGCTGCGGAACCGGCCAGCGCGGTCGACCCAGGGCTGGTAGCCGCCGTAGACGCCCTGCCGCCCGGTCGGATTGAACTCGGCGTCCTTGACGTGGAACATCTTGATGCGCTCGGCATAGATGTCGATGTTGTCGAGATAATCGAGGCATTGCAGCACGTAATGCGAGGGATCGTAGAGCATGTTGCAGCGCGCATGGCCGTTCAGCTTGTCGAGGAACATCTCGAAGGTGACACCGTCGTGCAGGTCTTCCATCGGGTGGATCTCGTAGCAAACGTCGACGCCGCAGTCTTCGGCATGGTCGAGGATCGGGCGCCAGCGCCGGGCCAGCTCGTCAAAGCCCGTGTCCACCATGCCCTGCGGGCGCTGCGGGAAGGGATAGACGAAGGGCCAGCAGAGCCCGCCGGAGAAGGTCACATGCTGGCCGATGCCAAGGTGCTTCGAGGCGGTGAGTGCCTTCTTGACCTGCTCCACGGCCCATTCGGTGCGCTCTTTCGGCTTGCCCTGCACCTCGGGCGCGGCAAAGCCGTCGACCCAAGCGTCATAGGCCGGGTGGACGGCAACGAGCTGCCCGAGAATGTGGGTCGACAGGTCGGTCACCTCGACGCCGTTGTCGCGCGCCTGCCCCGCCCATTCGTCGCAATAGGTCTGCGAAGTTGCCAACTTGTCGAGGTCGACAAGCCGCGCATCCCAGACCGGCACCTGCACGCCCTTGTAGCCGCAGTCGGCGGCCCACTTGGTGATGCCCTCCCAGGAATCGAACGGCGCGGTGTCACCTGCGAACTGTGCCAGAAACAGCCCCGGCCCCTTGATGGTCTTCATCGTCTCCTCCCTTTCACCGCCTGAACAAGGCGGCCTTCAATGGTTATTCAACTTGCCGGCCTGCCGCGACACGGGGCGCGCGCCCCAGCGGTGGCCAGCCGTGTCAGCCCGTAGACTCGAGCGCATCCGCCTGCGCCTGCGGCAGGTTCTCGCGCACGAAGATTGTCGGCACGATCGGGTCGGTCCGCAGCAGCTCGCGACGGTCAGCCAGCAGCGTCAGATGCTCGATCACCCTCGCCACCTCTTCCTCAGGGCGCTGGTCGATGATCACGTCGATGAGCCCCTCCTCGAGCGCACGCCGCGAATGCGGCACCAGCTCGTGCAGGAAGACATGGGGCCGCGCAGCATCCGGCGGCAGCGCCTCGAGCACCCGGACGAGCCCCGCATTCCCAGCGCCGGCGCTGTAGATCGCGGTGATCGCGGGATCCTCGGCCAGCGCCTGGCCGACCAGCGTCTCGACCAGTTCGAAGCGGTCGCGGCCCTCGACCACGGGCGCGATCTCGAATTCGCCGCCAATCACCTCGCGCATCCCCGCAAGCCGCTCGGCGTGGTCGCGCGCCGACAGCGCCCCGACCACCGGCAGCACCCGGCCCCTGCGCCCGCCGTGCGCCATGCGGATCAGCCGGCCGACCGTGCGCCCCGCCACCACGTTGTCGATTCCCACATAAGCGTTTCGCTGCGATCCTGGCACGTCCGAGACCAGCGTGACCACCGGGATGTCGCGGGCCCTCAGCGCGGCGATTGCGGCCACTGTCTGCGCGTCATCGCTCGCAACCACGGCCACCCCATCGACCGGCGCTTCGGCCAGCGCCTCCATTCGCGTCGTCAGCGCCTCGGCATCGAAGGCCTCGACGCTTTCGACCAAGAGGCTGATGCGGTCGGACAGCAGCCGCGAAGCCGCCTCTGCGAACAGCGCCTGCACACGGTGAAAGAAGGCATTGGAGCCGGACGGCAATACGACTGCGAACCGGTAGAGGCGCTGCTGAGACAGGTTGGCGGCCGCCACATTGCGCACATAGCCCAACGCCTCGATCGCGGCATGCACGTTGCGTGCCGCCTTTTCGGAGACGCCCGCGCGGCCGTTCACGACACGATCCGCGGTCGCATAGCTGACACCAGCGCGACGCGCGACATCCGACAAAGTCGGTGGCCGTCTGTTCATCGTAGTCCTCCCTGCGCGCACGCTCGCAGCGAAACAGCGTTGCGTCAATCGAATTTTGATAGACGTCTATCAAAACCCGTCACCCACGCCCGTCTCGGCAGCCTCCGGGAGAACCCCGCGATGCGAGGGCAAACTCATGGTGAGGCCATGAATTTCCTTCAGTTCACGAGTCTCCTCTGCTAATCTTTCAAAAATTGACGTACGTACCTTCAACAGGTCGCCATACCGGAGACGCACAGACCCGATGACCCGCCCGACAATTCACGACGTTGCCCGGGTTGCGGGCGTCAGCCTCTCGACCGTCGACAGGGTTCTGAACGACCGTGACGGCGTGCGCGAGAAAACCCGCGACCGCGTGCTCGACGCGATCGGCAGCCTTGGGTTCGAACGCAACCTCGCCGCCGCCAATCTCTCGCGCAAGCGACGCTATCGGCTCTGCTTCATCCTGCCTGACGGGCAGAACAGCTTCATGCACGCGCTCGAGGCACACGTCGCGGAAGAGGCCGCGGCGGTCCTGCGCGACTTCACGGTCATCGAGACGCGCAAGGTTCCGGCCTTCGACGCGGGCGCGCTGGCCGAGATGCTGCGGAGCCTTGATCCCGAGACCGTCGACGGGGTCGCCATGGTGGCGACTGACGCCACCATCGTGCGCATTGCCGTGCGCGAACTGCGAGCCCGTGGCATCGCCGTCGTCACGCTGGTGTCGGACCTTCCAGGCTCTGAAAAGCAGGGGTTCATCGGCATTGACAACGTCCAGGCTGGCCGCACCGCGGGCAGCCTCCTGGGGCGTTTCTGCCGCGGCCGCACGGGCCGGATCGCGATGGTCAGCGGTTCGATGCTGGTGCGTGACCACGCCGAGCGGCGCCTCGGCTTCGAGCAGGTGCTGCGCACCGAGTTTCCCGAGCAGACGCTCATCGCTCCGCTCGAAGGGCGCGACGACAAGGACCTCGTGCGGGACCAACTGGCAGCGCAGCTCGCTGCGGATCCGGGGATCATCGGCGTCTACAGCATGGGCGCAGGCAACCGCGGCGTGGCCGAGGCGCTCGCCGGCCTGCCCCCCGAGAGGGATGTCTCGGTCGTGGTGCATGAGCTGACGCCCTATTCGCGCGAGGCGCTGCTGCACGGCAGCTTCGATGCCGTCCTGCATCAGGACAGCCGGCGCGAGGTGCAGGGCGCGATCCAGCTTCTGCGAAGCCTTCTGGACGGCCAACTGCCGTCGTCTGTCATCGAGCCGATCCGCGTCGAGATTTACATGCGCGACAACCTGCCCTGAAAAAATCGCGGCAACTGATACATTGCGTCATGGCAGTTGCTGACGTACGTTAGTCAAGAAATCAGATTCGCCGAAAGCGGGTGGAGGACCCGCGGTGAATCAGCCAAGGGAGGATTTCATGAGACATACCGTTGCCATAGCCGCGCTGATGGGCGGACTAGCATCGGCCGGGGGCGCAATGGCCCAGACCGAGATCAACGTGCTGCGCGTCGCCGTGAACGATGAGCAAGAGGCCTACTACGAGCAGATCGCCAAGGCGTTCGAGGCCGAGCACGAGGGTGTGAACGTCACCTTCGAGTACATCGCCAACGAGGCCTACAAGTCGAAGCTGCCGACGCTGCTGCAGTCGGACGCGCGGCCCGACATCTTCTACAGCTGGGGCGGTCAGACCCTGGTCGAACAGGCCGAGGCAGGCTTCCTGCAGCCGATCAGCGACATGCTCCCCGAGGGGTTTGCCGAAACCATCCCCGAGGCCGGGCTGACCGCCTATTCGGTGGACGGCACGCTCTACGGCCTGCCCCTTTATGCCACCGAGGTGGTGTTCTGGACCAACAAGGCGCTGACCGAGAAGGCCGGTGTCGATCTCGACGCGATCAAGACCTGGGACGATTTCCTTGCCGCAGTACAGACGGTGAAGGATGCGGGGATCACCCCGATCATCGTCGGCGGGCAGGACAAGTGGCCGCTGCACTTCTACTGGAGCTACCTGGCCCTGCGCGAAGGCGGCAAGGACATCATCTCGCAGGCCATGGCGGGCGAGGATGGCGGCTTCGAGAACGAGGCCTTCGTGGCTGCGGGCAAGGACTTCCAGGAGTTGACCGCGCTCGAGCCCTTCCAGCCCGGCTTCATGGGCACCACCTACGAGACCTCGAGCGGCATGTTCGCCGATGGTGCAGGAGCCTTCTACCTGATGGGCGACTGGGACTACCTGCCGATGCGCGAGCGTTCGACCAGCGGCGAGGGCCTGCCGGACGACCAACTGGCGATCGTCAACTTCCCGGCGGTCTCTGACCCTGTGGTCGAGGGCGGCGAAGGTGCGACGCTCGGCGGCATCAATGGTTGGGCCGTGTCGAATTCCGCGGAGCCCGAGGCGGTCGAATTCCTGGCCTACCTGCTCAGTGCCGAGAACCAGCGCGAGGCCGCGCGCCAGCAGATCTTCATCCCCATCGTCAAGGGCACCGGCGACGCGCTGGAAAACCAGTTCTACGCCAAGGTCTCGAAGGACGTCGAAGACAGCTCGTACCACCAGATCTTCCTCGACCAGTTCCTCGGAGCCTCGGTCGGTGCGACGGTCAACGACATCTCGGCCGACCTCGCCCAGGGCGCGATCACTCCCGAGGAGGCAGCAGCGCAGGTCCAGGAGGCCTGGAGCTTCCGCTGACGCCCCACTCCCAGAGCGCCGCGCGCCGTCCCTCTCGGCGTGCGGCATCCGTCCCCACTTCTTCCTGACATACCGGAGACTGGCATGGCCACTGCCGCCGCCAGCCGGAGATTGCCGGCGTCCGAACGCCTGCGCCGCAGCCTCGGAAACGGTCGCGTCAGCGCCGTCCTGATCCTGCTGCCTCCTGCGCTGATCCTCTTCACCCTCTTCGTGATCCTGCCGCTCGGCGAGTCCGGCTACTACTCGTTCTTCAACTGGAACGGCTACGGCGCCCCGACCGACTTCGTCGGGCTGGAGAATTACCAGCGGATCGCCGGGCATTCGATCTTCCACAAGGCGGTCGGCAACACCGTCAAGATCGTCGCGGTCTCGCTGCTGATCCAGATGCCGCTGGCCCTGGTCCTGGCGCTGCTGATCTTTCGCAAGACGCCGACCAACGCGGTGTTCCGGCTGATCTTCTTCCTGCCCTACATCCTTGCCGAGGTGGCGGCGGGCCTGATCTGGAGCTTTGTCTTCGACGGCAACTACGGCGTCACCGCCTCGATCGCGCAGTCGCTGGGCATGGAAAGCTTCTTCATCCTCGCCGACCGGGACTGGGCCTTTGTCGCAGTGATGACGGTGATCGTCTGGAAGTACTTTGGCTTTCACATGATGATCTACATCGCCGCCCTGCAATCAGTCCCCGAGGACCTGATCGAGGCGGGCCGGATCGAGGGCGCCAAACGGCTGCAGATCGTGCGCTACGTGCAGATCCCGCACATCAAGCCGGCGATCATCGTCAGCGCCTTCTTCGCCATCATCGGTGCGCTACAGGTCTTCGACGTAATCATCCCGCTGACCAACGGTGGCCCCTCGAACCAGACCCACACGATCGTCACCTACCTCTACACCTTCGGCCTCACGCGCCTGAACATCGGCTTCGGCAGCGCCGTCGGGGTGATCCTCTTTGTCGCGGCAATCACCGTTGCGGTCTTCTACCAGCGCTTCTTCATGAAAGGCGACAAGGCATGACCCGCGGCCACCTGCTTCGCAACATCCTCCGCGTCGCCTTCCTGTGTCTCGTGGCGAGCTTCGTGCTCGCCCCGATGGTGGCGACGGTCCTGGGCGGCTTCAAGACCAATGCCGAGATCCGCACCAATGCCTTTGCCCTGCCGGCAAGCTGGAACTGGGAATTCTACGGCTCGATCGTCGCGGACCCCGCGTTCTGGCGCTACTTGGGCAACTCGCTGCTGATCTCGTCGGTTGCGGTGGTGCTCACGCTGATCGTCGGAGCCGCCGCCGCCTATGTCTTCGCGCAGATCAAGTTCTTCGGCTCGCGGATGCTGTTCTCCTATCTGCTTCTGGGGCTGATGTTTCCCTTCGCGACGGCGATCCTGCCGCTCTTCATCAAGGTGCGCGACGTCGGGCTGCTCGACACCTGGTGGGCGGTGATCCTGCCGCAGACCGCCTTTTCGCTGTCGCTCGCGATCCTGCTCTTCCGCACCTTCTTCGAGCAACTGCCGAAGGAGCTCTTCGAGGCCGCCTATATCGACGGCTGCGGCTACGTGCGGTTCTTCTGGCGCTTCACCCTGCCGCTCTCTGCGCCGATCCTGGCGACGGTGGGGGTCTTCGTCTTCGTGCAGAGCTGGAACAACTTCCTCTTGCCGCTGGTGGTGCTGAACTCGCGCGAGGTCTTCACCTGGCCGCTCGGCATGATGCAGTTCCGCGGTGAATACGTCACCGAATGGAACCGCACGCTGGCCTTCGTGACGCTCACGCTGGTGCCCGCCATCGTCTTCTTCCTCGCTGCGCAGAAATACATCGTCGCGGGGCTGACCGGCGGCGCCGTCAAAGGATGACTTCAATGACCGAAATCCGGAATCCGATCCTTCCCGGGTTCAACCCCGACCCCTCGATCGTGCGGGTGGGCGACGATTACTACATCGCCACCTCGACCTTCGAATGGTACCCGGGCGTGCAAATCCACCACTCGCGGGACCTGCGCAACTGGCAGCTGGTGAAGCGCCCGCTGGAGCGTGCGGCACAGCTCGACATGCGCGGCGATCCCGACTCCGGCGGGATCTGGGCGCCCTGCCTCACCTATGCGGATGGCCTCTTCTGGCTGATCTACACCGACGTGAAGCGCCGCGACGGGGCATGGAAGGACAGCCACAACTACCTCGTCACCGCGCCCTCGGTCGAGGGTCCCTGGTCCGATCCGATCTACCTAAATTCGTCGGGCTTCGATCCCTCGCTCTTCCACGACGAGGACGGGCGCAAATGGCTGCTCAACATGATCTGGGACCACAACCAGACCGGCGGCGACCGCTTTGGCGGCATCGTCTGCCAGGAGTACTCGGCGGAGGAACAGCGCCTCGTCGGCCCGGTCCACAACATCTACCGCGGCACCGACCACAAGCTGACCGAGGGGCCGCATCTCTACCGCCGCGACGGCTGGTACTACCTGCTGACCGCCGAAGGCGGCACCGGCTACGATCACGCGGCCACGATGGCGCGCTCGCGCGACCTGCTCGGCCCCTACGAGACCGACCCGGCCAAGCACCTGCTCACCTCGAAGGACGCACCGGGCGCCTACCTGCAGCGCGCCGGTCACGCCGACATCGTCGAGACGCAGGACGGTGAGCACTACCTTGTGCACCTCTGCTCGCGCCCGCTGGACGAGACGCGTGGCATCGAGACCGGCCGCGCGAAGGGCATCCATGCCGACGACGTGCGCCGCTCGCCGCTGGGCCGGGAGACCGCGATCCAGAAACTGGTCTGGCCCAAGGACGAGTTCCCCCGCCTCGCCCACGGCGGCTGCGTGCCCGCCGCCTCGGTGGCGGCGCCGGATCTGCCCGAGCACCGGTTCGAGCCCGAGCCCGCCCGGCTGACCTTTGCCCCCGGCGCGCTGCCGCGGCCCCTGCAATGGCTGCGCAGCCCCGAGCCCGAACGGCTCTTTTCGCTGACCGAGCGCCCCGGCGCGCTGCGCCTCTTCGGGCGCGAGGCCCCGGGCTCGCAGTTCGATCACGCGCTGGTGGCGCGGCGGCAGACCGATCTCGCCTTCACCGCCGAGACCGAGATCGACGTCACCCCCGGCGACTACCAGCAGTTCGCCGGGCTGATCTCCTGGTACGGGCGGTTCAAGTTCCACTACCTCGCGGTCACCGCCGACGCGGCCAGCAACCGGCTGCTGACGGTCTACAGCTGCGCCGCCGATTGGCCCGACGCGCGGGTGAGCTACCCGGTCACGCCGATCCCCCTGCCCGCCTCCGGCACGGTGCGGCTTGGCGTGGACGTCAACGGCGGCAGCCTGCGCTTCCGCTACGGGCTCGGCGAGAACGGCGACTGGCGGGACCTTGGGATCACGCTCGACCAATCGGCAATATCGGACGAGGCCGGCAACGGGCCGGGTAACAACTTCACAGGCGCCTTCGTGGGCATGTGTGCGCATGACACATCGGGGCGCGGCCGCCCCGCCGATTTCCTGCATTTCACCTACGAGCCCAACGAGTCCCGGACATGACGAACGCAAGGAGCCGAACCCATGGCTGAAGTCCGCCTCAACAACATCACCAAGAAATTCGGCGCCGTGACCGTCATCCCTGACATGTCCCTGACGGTGCCCGACGGGTCTTTCACCGTGCTCGTCGGCCCGTCGGGCTGCGGCAAGTCCACGCTGCTGCGCATCATCTCGGGCCTCGAGATGCCCAGCGACGGCGAGGTGATGATCGGCGGCGAGGATGTCACCTTCGCCGAACCCTCGGACCGGGGTATCTCGATGGTGTTCCAGAGCTACGCGCTCTACCCGCACATGACCGTGGCGCAGAACATCGACTTCGGGCTGCGACTGGCCAAGACCCCCGCCGCCGAGCGCGAGGCGCGGGTGGCCGAGGCAGCGCGGATCCTCGCGCTGGAGGACTATCTCGACCGCAAGCCCGGGCAGCTCTCGGGCGGTCAGCGCCAGCGCGTCGCCATCGGCCGTTCGATCGTGCGCCAGCCGAAGGTCTTCCTCTTCGACGAGCCGCTGTCGAACCTCGACGCCGCGCTGCGCGGGCAGATGCGGGTGGAGCTGGCGCAGCTGCACCAGTCGCTCGACGCGACGATGATCTACGTCACCCACGACCAGGTCGAGGCGATGACCCTCGCCGATCAGATCGTGGTGATGAACCGCGGCCGGATCGAGCAGGTCGGCGCGCCGATGGAGCTCTACGACCGCCCCATGACCGAGTTCGTCGCCGCGTTCATTGGCTCGCCCAAGATGAACCTCCTGCCCGGCGAGGCCGTCGGGCGGAGCGACGTGAAGACCGTTGGCATCCGCCCCGAGCACCTGCGCGCCGACCACGAAGCCGGCGATTGGCCTGCCACCGCCAAGGTGGTGGAAACGTTGGGGGCCGACACCGTGGTCTACGCTGATGCGGGTGCCCTTGGCGAGATTACCGTGCGCCTGCCCGGCAACATGCGCCTGAACGCCGGCGAGCGGCTCTTCCTGAGCCCCGAGCCGGGCAACCTTCATCTCTTCGACAAGGACGGGAACCGGATGGAGCAAACATCATGACTGCGTTGGGAGTGGGCGTCGTCGGCTGCGGCGTCATCAGTGAAATCTACCTGAGCAATGCCGCGCTTTTTCCGCAGATCGAACTGCGGGCCGTGGCGGATCTGAACTCCGACGCAGCCCGCGCCAAGGCCGAGGCCCATGGCGTGCCGGCGATGACGCCTGCCGAGCTGATGGCGCGGGACGACATCGACATCGTGCTCAACCTCACCATCCCGGCGGCGCATGTCGAGGTCGGGCTGGCCGCGCTCGAGGCGGGCAAGCACGTCTACTCGGAAAAGCCCCTCGCAGGCAGCACCGCAGACGCGCGGCGGCTCGTCGAGGCCGCGGAAGCACGCGGCCTCAGGATCGGCTGCGCCCCCGACACGTTCCTCGGCGGCGCGCATCAGAGCGCCCGCGCGCTGCTCGATGCCGGGCGCATCGGAACACCCACCGCGGGCACCGCGACGCTGATGCTCGCCGGACACGAGCGCTGGCACCCCAACCCCGATTTCTACTACGCCGGGCCAGGGGCCGGGCCGCTCTTCGACATGGGCCCCTACTACATCACTGCCATGGTCGCGCTGCTGGGTCCGGTGCGCCGGGTGACCGCGCTTGCCGCGCGCGGCCGCGACCGCCGGATCATCGCCACCGGCCCACGCGCGGGCCAGTCGGTCCCGGTCGAGACCCCCACCCATGTGACAGGTGTGCTCGAATTCGCCGACGGCGCGCTGGTGCAGATCGTTACCAGCTTCGACGTGAAGGCCCATGGGCACGCACCGCTCGAGCTTTACGGCACCGAGGGCTCGCTGGTCATTCCCGACCCGAACCGCTTCGACGGCACGGTGCGCCTCTATGGAGAGGACTGGCAGGACCAGCCCACCACCCACGCCCATGGCGACGGCAACTACCGCGGTCTTGGGCTTGCCGAGATGGCCACGGCGATCCAGGCCGGGACGCCGCACCGCGCGAGCGGCGCGCTGGCACTGCACGTGCTCGACGTGATCGAGACCCTCCTGGCCTCGGCCGAGAGCGGGCAGGCCATCGACCTCAAAACCACCTGTGAGCGCCCGGCGGCCATGCGCCCCGGCGGCACCATCGGAGACATCAGCGCAGCGGAGGCGGCATGACGAAGAAGGCACTCATTTTCTGGGGCGGCTGGGAGGGTCACGAGCCCGAGGCCTGCTCCGCAATCGTCGAGGACATGCTCCGGACCGAGGGCTTCGACACAAGGCGCGAAGAAGGCATCGCGGTGCTCGGCGAAGAGGGTCTCGGGCAGTACGATCTCATCGTGCCGGTGATGACCCAGGCCCAGGTCGGCAAAGACGAGCTGGCCAACCTTCTGGCGGCCATCGAGGCCGGCACCGGGCTCGGCGGTTTCCATGGCGGCATGGGCGACACCTTCCGCGCGGACCCGGCCTACCAATTCATGGTGGGCGGGCAATGGGTGGCCCATCCGGGCAACATCCTCGATTACCGGATCGAGATCACCCGGCCCGAGGATCCGCTGGTCGAAGGCATTGGCGATTTCGACTACCGCTCCGAGCAATATTACCTCCACGTCGATCCCGGCATCGAGGTGCTGGCAACCACGACCTTCAGCGGCGAGCACGCCCCCTGGACCAAGGGCACCGTCATGCCGGTGGTCTGGAAGCACCGTTACGGCCAGGCGCGGGTGTTCTACTCGGCGCTCGGCCATGTCGCCTCGGAATTCGAGGTGCCCCAGATGAAAGAAATCCTGCGCCGCGGCCTGCTCTGGGCGGCGCGCTGATCTTTGCGGGCACCGCCGGCCCTGCCGCGCGGATGCCCCTTCCCCACCACATCCCGGCCTCCCCCCAATCCGGCGGAGGCATTGAAAGGACCGCACATGTCTGATTTCTTTGGCGACCTCAAACCGCTGCGTTTTGATCCCGAGGGCGAAGGCCCCTGCTTCCGCCACTACAACCCCGACGAGATCGTCATGGGCAAGCGCATGGAGGACCACCTGCGCTTCGCGGTGGCCTACTGGCACAGCTTCGCCTATGAGGGCGGCGACCCCTTCGGCGGCCGCACTTTCGAGCGCCCGTGGTTCGGCGAGGACATGGACGCCGCGCGCCGCAAGGCCGATGTCGCCTTCGAGATGTTCGACCTGCTGAACGTGCCCTTCTTCTGCTTCCACGACGCCGACATCCGCCCCGAAGGCGCGAACTTCTCCGAGAGCCTGCGCAACTTCGAGGAAATCGTCGACATCTTCGAGCGCAAGATGGAGACCTCGAAGACCCGGTTGCTCTGGGGGACCGCGAACCTGTTCAGCAACCGCCGCTTTATGGCCGGGGCTGCCACCAACCCCGACCCCGACGTCTTTGCCTGGTCCGCCGCCACGGTGAAGGCCTGCCTTGACGCCACGCATCGCCTGAACGGCGCGAACTACGTGCTCTGGGGTGGGCGCGAGGGCTACGAGACCCTGCTCAACACCGACATGGGCCGAGAGCGTGAACACGCCGGGCGCTTCCTGTGCATGGTGGTCGATCACGCCAAGAAGATCGGCTTTGACGGCACCATCCTGATCGAGCCGAAGCCGCAGGAGCCCACCAAGCACCAGTACGATTACGACGTGGCGACGATCTACGGCTTCCTCAAGGATTTCGGGCTTGAGAAAGAAGTGAAGCTGAACATCGAGCAAGGCCACGCCATTCTCGCCGGGCACAGCTTCGAGCACGAGCTGGCGCTGGCGCGGGAACTTGGCATTCTGGGGTCGATCGACATGAACCGCAACGACTACCAGTCCGGCTGGGACACCGACCAGTTCCCCAACAACGTGCCCGAGACCGCGCTGGCCTATTACGAGATCCTGCGCGACGGCGGCTTCACAACCGGCGGCACCAACTTCGACGCCCGCCTGCGCCGGCAGTCGCTGGACCCCGAGGACCTGATCACCAGCCACGCCGGGGCGATGGACATTTGCGCGCGCGGCTTCAAGGCGGCGGCGCGTATGCTCGAGGACGACGCGCTCGAGGCGCCGCGGCGCGAGCGCTATGCTGGCTGGGACACGCCCGAGGCGCAAGCGATGCTCCAAAGCGACCTCGACACCATTTCCGCGCGTGTGATCTCGGAGGGCATCGACCCGCAGCCGCGCTCCGGCCGGCAGGAGGTTCTGGAGAACATCGTCAACCGCTACGTGTGACGCCGGCCGCCCGATGCGATCGGGACATGACAGCACGGCGCGCCCGGACCTCGGGCGCGCCGTTTTCTTCTGCGCATTCGGTCCACCCCTGCTTCGACCGATCGCCTGCAACGCCCTGCCGCCTGCTGCGCGAGGGAGAGTTGGAGCCCCACAACCGGGGCCCTTCAAGCGATCCCTTCGACGGCACGCATTTCTGCAACCACGCAGGCAGGCAGCCACGGGGCTTTTGCGACATCATGTGCGAGCGCCCGAGCGCGTCCCCCAGTAGGTCGACGGCAGACCACGCATCAGAATGCAGCCCGGCCCACTTGCCGGAGTCAGCTTTCGCATATCCGCAAACATGCCCTCATCAGAGCCCAAGCGGCCCTGAGAGTTCCTTGAAACAGCTGCGATAACTCAAGACAAAGCGCGCTCGGTTGCGTTTTGGCTCATGCGAGAGTTTTCCCTTGATTACCTTAGGTCAATCTCAACGATAATACACTCAGAGGTAGCGGGCGACTCGGCTTCAGCCCTGCCGGCGATATTGAAAGACCGATTTTGATACAGTCCTTGATGCAGAAAGGCTGATCCATGGCACGCCATTTCGTCTCCATCCTGCTTTCCAGCACATTGCTCGCGACGCCACTTCTGGCGCAGGTGAACACCGACGCCGGCACCATCACGCCCGAGAAGATCGAACGTTTCTTCAACCAGCCGGGCTATTCGCCCTATGCTGGGCGCAACTTCCCGACCCGCCCGCTCTGGGGCGAGATGCACCTGCACACGTCTTGGTCGGGCGACGCGGTCGCAGGCGGCACCCGGATCGGTCCCGACGAGGCGCTGCGATATGCCAAGGGTGCCCAGATCACCTCCAGCACCGGCGTCGATGTGAAGTTGTCACGCCCTTACGACTACATGATGGTGGCCGATCACTCCGATGCGTTGAACATCTTCAACGGCATCCTCGAGGGCGATCCCACGCTGATGACCGATCCGCAGCTCAAGGAATGGAACAAGGGCATGAATGCCGGCGGCGCCGCGGCCAGCGCGGTGGTCATGGACATCATCACCCAGCAGGGCGAAGGCACGCTGCCAGAGGCCGTGACGGACAACGACACGCAGTTCGACATGTGGCGGCAGATGACCGAGATCGTCGAGGGCCACAACCAGCCCGGCATTTTCACTGCGCTCATCGGCTACGAATGGACATCGAATTTCGGCGGCGGCAACAACTTGCATCGCAACATCGTCTACCGCGACGGCAAGGACAAAGCCGACATGGTGCGGCCCATGACCACCTTCGACAGCGACATTCCCAACAAGCTCTGGGAGTGGATGGAAGCCTACGAGGAAACCACGGGAGGCAGGGTTCTGGCCGTCCCGCACAACGGCAACCTCTCGAACGGGCTGATGTTCGCCACCGAGACCCCGGATGGTCAGCCGATCGACCAGGACTGGGTGGAGACGCGGGCGCGCTGGGAACCGCTCTACGAGGTCACACAGGGCAAGGGCACCTCCGAGCAGCATCCGACACTCGCGCCCACCGACGAGTTCGCGGACTTCGAAATCTGGGACAAGGGCAACCTGAACGTGGTGCCCAAGGAACCCGGCATGATCGACTACGAGTATGCCCGCGAAGCGCTCAAGCGCGGTCTGCTGCTCGAGGATGAGTTCGGCACGAACCCGTTCAAGTTCGGCATGGTCGGCTCGACTGACGCCCATACTGGCATTTCCTCTACGGAAGAAAACAATTTCTTCGGAAAGTTCCCTGCAAGTGAGCCCTCGCCCGAACGCTCCACCGGAAATGCCTTCGACTTCGAGGGCCGCACCGTGAAGGACTGGCAGCTCGGCGCCTCCGGCTTGATGGCGGTCTGGGCGCAGGAGAACACCCGCGCCTCGATCTGGGACGCGATGAAGCGCAAGGAGGTCTACGGCACCACCGGCACCCGCATCGGGCTGCGCTTCTTCGGCGGCTGGGAGTTTGAAGAGGCTGACGCGCTGGGGCGGAACCCCGGAACCATCGGCTATGGCAAGGGCGTGCCCATGGGCGGCGACCTGATGCCCGCGCCCGAGGGCGCCGAGGCGCCAAGCTTCCTCGTCGCGGCGCTGAAGGATCCCTACTCGGGCAACCTCGACCGCATCCAGATCGTGAAAGGCTGGGTCGATGCCGAGGGTGAGATGCAGGAGAAGATCTTCGACGTGGTCTGGTCTGGCGACCGCGAGCCCGGTGAGGACGGCAAGCTGCCTCCGGTCGGCGATACGGTGGACGTGGAGAACGCCAGTTTCGCCAACACCATCGGCGCGTCCGAGCTGATCACCGTCTGGACCGATCCCGAGTTCGACCCGGCGCTCGATGCCTTCTACTACGCCCGGGTCATCGAGATCCCGACCCCGCGTTGGACCGCCTACGACACCGCCTATTTCGACGATGCAGCCTTCACCGACGACGTGCCGATGACGGTGACCGACCGCGCCTACAGCTCGCCGATTTGGTACTCCGCGAGCGGCGAGTAAGCATGTCTGGCTTCGGAACCGAGGTCCCCCTAGATCGCCCGTTTGACGAGGCGGTCGAGGCGGTGACCGCGGCGCTCGCCGCCGAGGGCTTCGGGGTGATCTCGCGGATCGATCTCGACAAGGCCTTCGCGGAGAAGCTCGGCACCGAGTTTCGCCGTTACACCATCCTCGGGGCGTGCAACCCAGGGCTCGCCCATCGGGCGGTGACCGCGCGGCCCGACGTCGGCCTGCTGCTGCCGTGCAACGTCACCGTCGAGGAGGCCCCCGGTGGCGCGCTGGTCCGCCTGGTGGACGCCGGACAGATGATGGCCATGGGCGATCTTGGAGAAGTGGCCGAGATTGCCGATCTGGCGCAGGACGCGGGCGCCCGGCTGAACCGGGTCGCCGATACCTTGCGCAGCGGCTGATGGCGGAAGGGTCAGGAAGGCAGGACCATGAAGATCGGCACCATTCTCCGCTCCCCGCTGCTGCATTTTTTCGTGCTGGGCGGGCTCGTCTTCGGGTTTTATGCAGTCACAGCCCCGCCAGAGGCCCGCGCCCCCCGCGACGATGTGCTGCGCCTCACCGAGGCAGAGATGAACCGCATGGCCGACAGTTTCCTGGCCGCATGGGGCCGTGCCCCGACCGAAGCGGAATCCCGCGGCCTTGTACGCGACTGGGCGATAGAGGAGGTGATGGTGCGCGAGGCGTTGGCGCTCGGTCTCGACAAGGGTGACGCGATGATCCGCAACCGCCTGCGCACCAAGATGGAGTTCCTCGCCGAGGCCCCTGCCGCCACCATGACGCCGGACGACGCGGCACTGGAGGCGTATTACGCGCAGAACGCCGCGGCCTACGCGCGCCCCGCGCAGGTCAGCTTCACGCAGGTGTTGCTGCCCGGAGATGCCACGGCTGAGGAAGTGGCGGCGCTGCGCGCCGAGCTGGAGCAGGGTGCGGACCCCGGCGGAATTGGACAGGCGACGATGCTGCCGACGCGGCTCGAGGCGATGGCCGCGCCGGCGGTGGAACGTGTCTTCGGCGGCGGCTTCGGCGGGGCGGTGGCCGGGTTGCCGCTGTCCGCCTGGTCGGGGCCGCTGTCCAGCGGCTACGGGCAGCACCTGGTCAGGCTGGACGCGGTCGAGGCGGCGCAACTGCCGCCGCTCGAGAGGCTGCGCGACACGGTAATCGCCGACTGGCGCTCAGCCGAGGCGCGCAAGATGCGCACTGCCTTCACCGACGAGTTGCTGAGCCGATATAGGCTGGACCTGCCCGGTGATGATGCGGCGGAGCAGCCATGAGGCATTTCCTGGCCCTGATCCTGCTGCTGACCGCGACGCTGCACCCCGGCTGGGCGAGGGCCCATGCTCTCGATCCCGGCTTTCTCGAGCTGTCGGCCATGGATAGCACGCAATGGCGGGTGAGCTGGCGGATGCCCGACGTGAACGGACGCCCGATGCCGATCAGGCCGCGACTGCCCGAAAACTGCCAACAGACCCCGGCGCCCGATCCCGCCTTCGACGGGAGGGCCTGGGTCACCTCGTTTCTTGCCACCTGCCCCGAGGGGCTGGCAGGCGGCAGCATCGGCATCGACGGGCTGGAGCGCACGCGCACCGACGTGCTGGTGCGCTACGAACTGGAGCCAGGGCAGGCGCAGACGCAGCGTCTCACGGCAGGATCGCCGGAGTTCACCGTCCCCGCCGAGCTGGGTCCAGGCGCGGTCTTTGCCAGCTATGTCTCGCTGGGCGTCACCCATATCCTCGAAGGCGCGGATCACCTTATATTTGTCTTTGCCCTGCTGCTGCTCGTGCGCCAGCCGCGGCGCCTGCTCTGGGCGATCACCGCCTTCACCCTGGCGCATAGCCTCACGCTGGCCGCCGCCACGCTGGGCCTGTTGCGCCTGCCCTCGGCCCCGGTCGAGGTCGTGGTGGCGCTGTCGATCGTCTTTCTCGCCTACGAGCTGGCTCTGCCGCCCGAACGTCGCGATCCCGTCTCCGAGCGCTTTCCGGCGCTGGTCTCCTTCGGCTTCGGGCTTATCCACGGGCTGGGCTTTGCCGGCGCGCTGCGCGAGATCGGCCTGCCACAGGCAGACATACCGCTGGCACTGCTGTCGTTTAATATCGGGGTCGAAATCGGCCAGCTGATGTTCATAGGCGTCGTGCTGACGATCGGCTATTTCGCGCGCCGCATGGCCCCGGCGCTGGCCAAGCACGGAGCGCTCCTGAGCCGGGCAGCCAGCTATGGCATCGGCAGCATCGCGGCCTTCTGGGTGATCGGGCGCATGACGGCATTCTGATTATACCCACGATGACTTTGGCTCCGCGTTCCATGAGACGCAGGCCCTCGAGATGGTCGCACCTCGGAGCAGAGTTCTTGCTGCTGCGGGGCGTGTTCGGAACGTCCGCACTGCCGCCTCTAATCCCCTGAAGGAGGCTGCAAGGGGCGATGAAAGGCTGCTTCAGGGAGCCGCGCCGCGGCATGGCTCACCCAAGCGAAGGTCGGGCGCCGCACCTCGGCTTTCCCGAAGTCCCATCCGGCGAAGGCGCGGACGCGCAAGCGCGTGCCCGTCGTCGCAAAGACCTCACGCCAATCGAAGGCATCCCAGATTGACTCCCGGAGGTTCCCGGTCGCCAAGGCGGCGGCAAGACCCAAGGCACCAAGGTCGATGTTTTAAAGTGAGTATTGCGGATCGAGCGCACTCTCGATGTAGATGCCGTCCTTGCGGTGGATGGCCTCGACGGCGACCAGCAGGATGCTGAGCGCGATCAGCGTTTCGACCGGGAGCGGCGACAGTGAGACGTAGCCGAAGGGCGCGAGATGCTCGGGCTGGTTTTCCGTCACCAAAACGAGGTGCATCCCCAGCCCCGAGCGCACCGGCCCGGACCACGTCGCGACCGGCCGCTCCGAGAGTGTGTCCGCAATGCCGCCACCGAATGAGTTTCCCCGTGCCCGCGCCGAAGTCAGCGCCCAGTCCGTCGGCATCGCCAGCTTGCCGCGCTGGCCCGGCGGGACCTCTCCGCCCCCCCCTGCAACGACGCGAGCGCCGCTTCCGACGCCTCGTCCCCGGCCTCGGCAGGCAGGGGGAGCGCCTGCCGGAACACGATAGCCTGCGGCAGGATGAAGAAATCGGGGGGCGCGGCTTGGAAGGCGCGCAGCTGTTCCTCGGTGGGCGTAGTAGAAAGCCCCTACGTCGGGGGGCCAGTCGGGATCGGTCCAGACCGTCATCCGCTCGGGATCGCCCTTCTCGGTATAGCACTCCCCGGTCTCCATGTTGATCGGAGCATCGACGGGCGTGACGCTGCCATCCGCCTGTAGGCGGTCGCCGGAGGCCGCGACGTCGTAGATGGTGTCCTTCATCTCGCCGTTCTCGTACCAGCCCTTGATGATCTGGATGCGGTCGAGGTTCGGCCCGATCGGGTCCTTCATCGCCCAGACGAGGAACTGCGGTGCCTCGGTGCCGGTGTAATCGCCGCCCATGGGCACGCCCTTGGCGTAGCCGTCGGTGACCATGGAGTCATAGCTGTCGTAGCTCTCGGCAAAACCCTGCCCGGCGAAGACGCGCACCTTCATGCGCGGGCCGGAGGTGGCGAAGGTCTCCTTGGCCATCATCGAGTCCCAGATCGCGCCACGGGTGTTGGACTCCGCCCAGACCGCTGTCAGCGCGCCGGGGTTCACGTCGGAGATTTGCATCTCGCCCTCGAGCACCGAGGTCGAGCGGATCTCGGCGGTCTGGTCGGCATAGCCATGGCTGCCGACCATGAAGTTGTCTTCCTCGACGTTGCTTGGGGTGCCGTTGTGACTGTCGGTGCCGCCGACGAAGCCATATTTGAACGGCTTCACCCCGAGGTCGGCATTGTACTTGATGCCGCGCCCAAGGCCGAGTTTCGGCAGGGCGACACCCTTGGGCAGGGTCAAGGTTTCTTCCAGGATCCCTGGGTCACTCCGGATCTGGGTGCCCGGACAGCTGTGGCAGACGAGACTTTGCTTGCTCGCCGATGCTGTCCACTTCATCACCCGGCGCCAAGCTGCCCCCGATCGGATAATCCGCTCGGAATGGAAGGCACTCATGAAAGCGGTGGATGAATGAACGGATTGCCCAGGCGAAAGCCAAGCGTGACGGTCGATAGCCACGCTGGACAGAAATGTCGAACTCCCGGCAAGCCAAGCGCCCGCCGGGAGAATTTTCGTGCCGGTTGCCCGGATGGATCAGAACTCCACCACCGCGCGGATCGACTTGCCCTCGTGCATCAGATCAAAGCCGTGGTTGATCTCGTCCAGCTTCAGCTTGTGGGTGATCATCGGGTCGATCTCGATCTTGCCGTCCATGTACCAATCGACGAACTTCGGCACGTCGGTGCGGCCCTTGGCGCCGCCGAAGGCGGTGCCCTTCCACACCCGGCCGGTGACCAG